>JBBRPV010000022.1:0-49424 GCA_038227445.1 Burkholderiales bacterium
CCCACCCTCGACCAGCCGCACCGCTTCCTGCCTAAACTCCAACGTGTAGCGCGCCCGCACTGCTTTCTTCATTGCCGTTCTCCTTGCTTGCATTGAATCACCTCAGCAAGGGGTACGTTTTTCGGGGGCAAGGTCAGTCTTCATGGCGCTCGGTTACCGCGAACCGGCAAACGTTGACCTTCCTCGTGACCACAAGCGGTACTGCAAAGCCAACGGCATTGGTTGGCCTTACTTGATCGGCGGTAATTGGACATATCACTACCTCGATCAAAAGTAGGCGCCCACGGCCACAGCGCCATGCGGCTGCACCACATCGTCATTGAAGACCCGCACAAGTGCGCAAGCGCGTGGCTCGCCTTCAGCGAACCTATGAATCTTCAGCGCGTCTCAGGCCGGATCGAGAACCTTCGCGTTGTAGAAGACAAGCGGCACATCGCGTTCGGGACGCAGATGAACGAGGCGGCAGGATTGAGCGCCGCGATCTTTGCGGTGGCGGGTATGGGAGGTGCTGCCGTGCAAACCTCATCGAACTCTGATGCGGCCGATGAAGTGACGATGTACTCGTTCGAGATTGACGGACGGACGTTCGCTGGCTGCACTCGCAAGGCGACGTTCAAAAATTGTGATGTGGTGGATCTCGTGTTTGAGCGGCGGCTCAGCGGCAATGAACTCTTGGGTATTCGGCGCCCGGGTATGAAGTCGATTTGGCTTTATCCGAACATGAGTCGCGGTGTCATGGCCGGCACGAGACACGCAGTTCGTTTGTGGCTGATTTCGAGCCCTGGCCTGTCAATGTTGCGATGCGGTATGTTCGTAATCAGCGGATTGATAGCTCGTGACGGCGTCCCCGACTGGCCCGCACTTCGGCTGCTCTGCACAGTTGCCTTTGTAACGGCGCTTGTCGCTCTGGGCATAGTCATGGTGCTTGTCGGCGGTAGATTTCTTCGCTCCACGCGCGCTGCCGACGAAGTCTTCGCCGCATTCGGCTACCCCGACCCGAAGAATGTCGATCTGCAAAAGACGAGCAAGGCCTATCGCAAGGCACACAACCTCCCCCTGACGGAAGCCAACAGGGCCGAACGTTGGAATTGACGCGACTCAGCCGTCCGGCAGAACTCGGCGCGGATGCCCCACGCATGAGCGCCGACGACCTATTTACAGAACTCGCCGCCGCGGTCGAAGCTGCGCCGCCGCTACGCGCCATCGAACTGATCGGCTTCAGCGACGAGGTTGCCGCATTGCTCGCGCACACGGCGCAACGCTTCGCCGCGTGCCAGCTTCGTTTCCATCCGCTGATGTCGTTCGACAAGCTCGACCGCTTGGTCATCGGTACCGACTATCCGCAGGCGCTGCAACGGTACGAAGCCGATGGCATTGCCTTTTCCGCGAGCTATGCCGAACTGGCCGAGACCAGCCTGGCGATCGTCTTGCCTACTTTGCGCGGCCTGATCCTCATCGTCCACCCCCAGGTGATGTTTCAGCTCCTCAGCCCGAACCACGATGAGTTGGTCAAAGGCGTCCGTGTGTTTATGCACGAGCTTTGCCATGTTCACGACCTCGGTCTACGGGGCGAGTGGCAAATGCATCGCGCGCAGCACCGCGACGCTGCGAGCGACCTGTACTGGCTCTGCTCATCGATGTGGGCCGAATACTTCGCCAACCGATACAGCTACTTCGACGGTGCCGACGTGAACGACGACTGGCGGCGCCTTGACTTGCTGCTGGAGCACTTGCCCCGCCTGGCGCCGCTGTTGGCGACCCAGCGACTGGCGTCGGCCTTCGGATACGCGCTGGGCACACTCGCAGCGATGGGCGAATCGCTCGCCTGCGTACAGCCCGATCTGGCCGACAAACTCGCCTCCCGTGGCCTGCGCCCGGCCTGGGTGCAAGCCGACATCGCCACGCGAAGGCTTGGCGACACCGGCGAGTGCTGGCAGCATAAAGACGGCCTGCAAAGGCTGGCAACCGCCGCTCGATTGCTGGAGCAAGCGTGCGCCTCGATTTGCCAAAGTTCGCCTTCGGTTGCGTGTCCGGCAGCTTGAAGCCCAGCGCGGCGTGGGTTAGATTCGGGCATCACCCTGTTTGCCCGGAGAGATGATGAACCCGATGATCAAGTTGCTGCGCTGCGCGCCATTGCTGTTGGTGGCCTTTCAAAGCCACGCGCAGTACAAGGTGACCGGGCCTGACGGAAAGGTCACTTACTCCGACCGTCCGCCCCTTAGCACCGACGGCAAGGTCACCTCAATCAACGCGCGCGGCGGCGCTTCCGAGGTGTCTTTTCCGCTTGATCTGCGGCGGGCCGTTTCGCGCTACCCGGTCACGCTGTTCGTGGCGGGTGCCGCTTGTGAACCCTGCGACACAGCTCGCCAGTTTTTGCGCCAGCGCGGCATTCCATTCGGCGAACGCCAGGTGCAAACGCCTGAAGACACCGAAGCGTTTGAGCGCTTGTCGGGCGGGCGCGATGCCCCCACGCTGAGCATCGGCGCGCAAATCCTGCGCGGGTTGTCGCCTGAAATTTGGGGCTCCTACCTCGACGCCGCCGGTTACCCGCGCGAGTCGCAATTGCCGCCGGACTACCAGTACCCGGCCGCCGCGCCGCTGGTGGCCAGAACCCCGCCGCCGCGTGCTCCGGCGCCTGCCACCACCGAGCCTGCGGCCGCCCCACCCGGCAACAACCCGTTGGGCATCAGGTTCTGAGCGAAGGCGGCTCGGCGCTGATGCGCCTGGCCTGAAGGCTGCCCAGGGCCACCAGTGCGCCCATCACCCAAAACAGCGTCGCCGCACCCAGCGCTGCGCCGGCCAGGCCGAACATCAGCGGCATCACCGCACTCGAGAAGTTGATCGTCATCGAGCGCAAGGCGATAGCTTCGCCGTGCCGGTCGTGCGGCGTGATCTGGTGCAACGTGGTCATGACCATCGGCTGCACCGAGCCGAGCGCGAGGCCGAGCAGCGCGGCGCACACGCTCATCATCCAGGCCGACTGCACGAACGGGTAGGCGGCGAACACGAGCCCGGTGGCCAGCATCGCCGCAACCAACACCTGGGCTTCGCGCAAGCGCCTCGCCAGCAACGGAATCAGCAGGCGGATCAACGCCACAGCGGCCGCGAACACGCCCAATACGGTGCCGATGGCCGAGGCGCTGAAACCCCGCTGGTGACCGAGGATCGGAACAACGAAGGTGTGCACGTCCCAGCTCGCCGAGATCAGCCAGTTCACCATCAGCAAGCGGCGCAGGCCGGGCGTGCGCAGCAAGCCCCAGGAACTGCGCCGTTGTTGTTCGGGTGTGCGAGGTGGCGGTCTTTCTTTCGGCACCCGCTGCGCCCACCACAGGCTCAGCAGCGGCAGCAGTGCCATCGCGGCGAAGGCGCAGGCAAAGCCACCGAGGTCGATCAACAGGCCTGCCAGCACCGGGCCGACCACGTTCGACAGGGCCGGCGCCAGGCCGAGCCAGCTGAACACGCGCTGCAGGCCGGTCGCATCGCGTGCAGTGCGGCCAGCGGTGCGCTGAATCGTGATGAGGCCAACGTTCGAGCCGGCACCGGTCAGCGTCGCCGCAACGCACAGCAAGATGAAGTTGCTGCCTTGCGGCAGCCAAGTTGAGAGCAATGCCAACACGCCACCGCTCACGGCGAGCCCGACCGCCACGCGCAACGGAAGGTGATAACCGTGCCGGTCTGTCAATCGCCCGGTCGGCAGCGCCAGCATGATCGGCGCTACCGCGAACAGGCCGAGCAAAATGCCAACCGCCCAGGCCGAATAGCCTTGTCGCAGCGCCAGCAGCGGTGCCGCCAGACGCACGCCGGCCATGCACGAGTGCAGGCAGATCTGGCCAACGATCAGCGCAATCAGCGTGCGCGAAAGGCTTGCCGCATTGGCTTCGGGTGGGGGCGAATTCTCAAGCACTGTCTTCGTCGGCCAGGTCGGCCTCTGCTCCAGGCAGCAGCGCCTGGGTGCGCTGTTCGGAAAGTGTTTCAACAGACTTCAGCCGCCGGGTCATCACGTTGGTGCGGGTCTGGGCCTGTTCGATCGAGCTGCTCGCTTCGTCGAGCTTTTTCTTCGTCTTGGCGAGCACCTCGCCAAACTTCCCGAACTCGGTTTTCACCGCACCCAGCACCTCCCACACTTCGGCAGAGCGCTTCTCTAGGGCGAGCGTGCGAAAGCCCATCTGCAGGCTGCTCAAGGTGGCCAGCAAGGTGGTGGGCCCGGCCAAGGTGACGCGGTACTCGCGCTGAAGCGCTTCCATCAGGCCGGGCCGGCGCAAGGCTTCGGCGTAGAGGCCTTCGGTCGGCACAAACAGAATCGCAAACTCAGTCGTGTGCGGTGGCGCCACGTACTTCTCGCGGATGGTTTTCGCCTCGATTCGCAACCGTGTTTCGATCGCCTTGCCAGCCGCTTCTGCGCCGGGCGCATCGGCGCGCTCTTGCGCGTCGAGCAAGCGTTCGTAGTCTTCGCGCGGAAACTTCGCATCGATCGGCAACCACAGCGGCGCGCCGTCTTCGCGCCGACCCGGCAACTTGATGGCGAATTCGACCCGCGCGCCGCTGCCCGGCACGGTCTCGACGTTGACGCCGTACTGCTCCGATGTGAACACCTGCTCTAGCAAGCCGGCGAGTTGTACTTCGCCGAAGATGCCGCGTGTCTTCACGTTGGTCAGCACACGATTCAGCGAACCCACGTCTTTCGCGAGCACCTGCATTTCGCCGAGGCCGCGGTGCACCTGGTCGAGCCGATCGGCCACCTGCTTGAAGCTTTCGCCGAGGCGCTGCTCCAGCGTGGCGTGCAGTTTTTCATCAACGGTTGCGCGCATCTGCTCGAGCTTCTTTTCGTTGTCGAGCTGGATCGCCGTGAGCCGCTGCTCCACCGTGGTGCGCACCTCGCGCAGCGCCAAGTCGTTCGACTGCGACTGTGCTCGCAGTTGTTCAATCAGCGTGTCGGAAAAGCGCTTCAGCGCCATGGCCTGCTGCTCGCCCGAGCGACCCAGCGTGTCGGCCAGGTTCGCCTGCGTCGCGGCGAGCTGGGTGCGAAAACTGTCGATTTGCTCGTTCTGCGTGCGCGCCACGTCGCCTTGCTGCGCCAACAGCGTTTGCTGCAGACTGGCCAAGGTGTGTGTGAGCTCGGTGCGGGTGCCGGTAGCACTGCGCGCCACCTCGTCGCGCAGGGCGCGTTCGAGTGCTTGAACGTCATTGCGCAAGCTGGCCTGGAGGTCACCGCGAACCTGCTGCAGCGGGCCAGGGTCGGGGCGCCGCAAAACGAGCCACAGGGTCAGCAAGAGCAAGACGGCGAGAAGGCCTAACAGTGTCCAGTCGAAGAGCATCGATCAATTGTCGCAGCAGGGCCGCAGCCAGAGCCGGAGCCGGAGCAAGAACCGCTTGAGCCAATCAGCCTTTGCGCCCGCGCACCAGCGTGCGCTCGGCGGTGTCGAACAACGCCTGCACCAACAAGGCCAGCACGGCAGCCGGCAAGGCGCCGGCAAGCATCGCACTGTTGTCGTTCACCGCCAGCCCGGAGACGATACGTTCGCCGAAGCCGCCGGCACCGATGAAAGCCGCCATCGTGGCGGTGCCGACGTTGATGACCGCCGCTGTCTTCACACCGGCGAGAAGCGTCGGCAAGGCCAGCGGAAGCTGCACCAGGCGCAGGCTCTGCGAGGGTGTGAGCCCGAGTGACAGCGCGCCCTGGCCCAGTCCTTTTGGCACACCCAGCAACCCTGCGTGGGTGTTGCGCACGATGGGCAACAGCGCGTAGAGGAACAGCGCAACCAGGGCCGGCACGAGCCCGATGCTGCCGAGCAGCGCAATCAAAAATGCCAGCAAGGCAAGCGACGGCACCGTCTGCAGCACGGCGACCGCGCCAAGCAGCCAGACGGCGCTGCGCGGCCAGCGCCATGCGGCAATGCCGAGCGGCACACCCACGGCGATCGCGATCAGCAGCGAGCCGAACACCAGGGTCAGGTGCTGCGCAGCGAGGCGCGCGAAGTCGGGGGCGAAAAGGCGCTGCATGAAGCTTTGCCGAAGCGTCGCGGCGGCGGGTGCCGTGCTGGCGAGGAAACCTTTAGCCACTTCGGCAAAACTCTGCCCGTCGAGCTCGACCTGCGCGTTCATCGCGATCATCGCGGCCGCGTCGATTCGCCCTTCGAGCTTCGCCAACGGCCGCACGTCAACGGCGGCGCGCATCAGCAGAACCGCGTCGTACTTCGGAAAGAAGCCCAGATCGTCTTGCAGCACGCGCAGCTTGTAGCGGCCCACCTTGGCGTCCGTCGAATAGATGTCGATCAGGTCGACCTTGGCGGCGCGAATGGCGTCGTAGGCCAGCCCGTGGTCGAGCCCGGCGGCCGCGGCCAGCGGCAACTTGTAGGCCGCCTTCAGCGCCGGCCAGCCGTCGCCGCGCTCCAAAAACTCGTGCGACAGCCCGAGGCGAAGCGCCTGCGCCTGCGCCGGTGGCAGCAACAGCAGATCGGAGATGCGTGTGACCTTCAGTTCGGCAGCGCGCGACTCCAGCATCGCCAGCGCGTAAGTGTTGTTGAAGCCCAGCGGCACGGCCGCTTTGAGCCCGCGCGGCGCCAGCCATTCGTTCAGTTGGGCGAGCGACGGGTTGCCGACAGCCTCCGAACGCTTGAGCAGCTCGCGCACGATGGTGCCGGTGTACTCTGGGTACACGTCAACAGCCCCGCTGGCCAGCGCCTGCTCCAAGATGCCCGTGTTGCCCAAGCCTTGCTTGTGCTCGGCACTCAGGCCCTGCGCCTGCAGGCTCTGGCGCAAGATCTCGCCGAGGATGTACGACTCGGTGAAGCGCTTCGAGCCCACGACCACAGGCGCTGCCGCCGCCACCTGAACGAATGCCATCGAGGCCGCCAGGGTCACACCCCACCACAAGTTTTTTTGCATCGCCAATTCTGGCAGGCGCCGAGAGTTGCGCGACTGCGCTCGTAGGACATCTCCGACAGTGCATCGCGGCATTGCCGGTTGGGACCAGGCACCGAACTGCGAAATAATTAGGCACCTGCCCAAGTGACCGACGGGGAAGGCGTGGCGAAGAAAACCACCGCAAACGGAAGCCAACCGACCGATTCACACGCGCCACAGCAGTTCAGCCTCACATGCCTGCTCTCAAAGCCTTCGTTGTAGAAGACAGCCCGGTCATCCGGGAAAACTTAATCGCCGCGCTTGAAGAACTCGCACCGATCAAAGTGGTTGGTACCGCCGAGGATGAGTCCACCGCTGTGAGCTGGCTTGGCGCCGACGCCCCCGGCTGCGACCTGGTCATCATCGACATCTTCCTCAAGCGAGGCTCAGGCTTGGGCGTATTGCGCGCTGCCACCGAGATGCACAAGCCGATGAGTCTGGTGGTGCTGAGCAATTACGCCACGCCTGACATGCGCCGCAAGTGCCTCGAGCTGGGCGCCAGCCGCGTGTTCGACAAGTCGAATGAGATCGAGGCGCTGATTCTTTATTGCTCGCGGCTCGCCAGTGGCGACACGGGTGCCGCCCCACTGCCCTGAGATGCGCCGCCTACTGAATCAACCCGTTTTTCAGCGCGTAATAGGTCAGGTCGCTGTTCGAAGCCAGGCTCATTTTTTCCATCACCCGCGTGCGGTAGGTGCTCACGGTCTTCACGCTGAGCGACATGCTCTCGGCCATGTGGCCGATCGTTTCGCCTTTGGCCAGGCGCAGGAATACTTGGAATTCGCGCTCGGAAAGCTGCTCGTGGGCAGGCTTGTCGCCGCCGCCGCCCAGCCCGTCAGCGAGCAGCTCGGCCACGGCCGCAGTGATGTACTTGCGGCCGCGAAACACGGTGCGGATGGCCTTGACGATCTCTTCGGGGTCACATTCTTTGTTCAGGTAACCGCTGGCGCCCTGGCGCAGCAGCGTGGTTGCGTAGTGTTCTTCCGGGAAGCCCGACAGAATCAGCACCGGCAGGTCGGGTGCGCGCGCCTTGATCGCCGCCAGCGCGTCAACGCCACTCTGGTCGGGCATCGAAAGATCCATCACGATCACGTCAACATCGCCTTTGCGCACGATGTCGATCGCTTCGCGCCCACTCGAGGCTTCTGCCACCACGGTCAGATCGACCTGCTCGGAGAAGTACTGCCGCAAGCCAGCACGCACGATGGCGTGATCGTCGATGATTGCAACTCGAATCATGGTGCGAAGTTCCTGCAGAAGGTGGTCAACTTCGCGAGTCTAAGGGCCAAGCCATGTCGACACCACTGAAGTTGCTTCCGTTGCTGCGCGGCAGCAGGTTCACCTTTCCGATGGCGTCGCTCGCAGCGCTGACCATGTTCGTCATCAGCGAAAGTTCCTACCAGCAGGCCACGGCGCGCTTCCAGGAACTGGGCACCCAAGGGCTGACTCGGACCACGATCCAGACGCTCTGGCGCAGCCTGACCGACGCCGAAACCGGGCAGCGCGGCTTCCTGCTCACCGGCCGCAAGGAATACCTCAAGCCCTACGAGGCGGCGAAGGTCGAGGTCGCAAAGTCGCTGGCCTGGCTGAACAACTACTACAGCACCAAGCCGCAAACCCAAACACTGATGGCCCAGGTGCAAAAGGCGGCTGACAACAAGCTTGCCGAGTTGGCGGAAACCAACCGACTGCACGACGAGGGCCGGGACGATGCGTGGCGCGAACTCGTGCTGAGCAACATTGGCGCCGAACAGATGGACGCCGTGCGCAACTACAGCGAGCAACTGCTTGCACAAGAAACCGTCAAGGTCAACGGCGGCCGCGAAAGCGTGTTTCGAACGCTCATGATCAACCGGATCGGTGTGAGCGCCATGGCCGCGCTGAGCCTGCTGGCGCTATTCATGTACCTGCGCCAGACGACGGCGCTGGTTCGCCTGCGCGAAGAGCAGCGCCGCGTGGCGCAACAAGAGCGTGACCAGTTCGAGCGCGAAGTGGTACGCCGTACCCATCAATTGACCGACCTGACACGCCACCTTCAAACCGTGCGCGAAGAAGAACGCAACCACCTCGCACGCGAACTGCACGACGAACTCGGCGCCCTGCTCACAGCCGCCAAGCTCGACGTGGCCCGCCTGAAGTCGCGCCTGGACGTGCTGACCCCAGAGGTCTCCGAGCGCCTGCAGCACCTTTCCGACGGCTTGAACAGCGGCATCGCGCTCAAGCGCCGCATCATCGAAGACCTGCGCCCGTCGTCGCTCAGCAATCTCGGGCTGGTGGCAGCACTCGAGATCTTGGTGCGCGAATGGGGTGAGCGCTCCGAGATCAAGGTCGACAGCGACTTCCAGCCCGTCACGCTTCGGCCATCGGGCGAACTCACGGTTTACCGGCTAGTGCAAGAAGCGCTGACCAACATCAGCAAATACGCAAAGGCCACCGAAGTGCTGGTCAGGGTCGCATCCGAGGACGGTCAAGTGAATGTCTCGGTACGAGACAACGGCATCGGCTTCGACGTGGATGTACCGCGCAGCAGCGCGCATGGCCTGCTGGGCATGCGCTACCGTCTAGAGACGGAAGGTGGCACGCTTGAGCTGAAGTCGGGCGTTGGCCGGGGCACTGTGATCCAAGCGCGCTTGCCGGAGAGCAGCTGAAAGCACACGCTGCGCGCGAGTAGGCATCGTCCTACGCACGCGGGGTGGTTCTCCCGACACCGCCTCGGCCACGAGACCGATCCTGATTTAAACGTAAGGAGCCGACACTTCCTTCATCGCATCGAACCAGTTGCGACGACCTTCCCCCGGGGCGTATCGCGCTCCATGAACCAGGAGCCCGACATGCTGCACTACGCCGTTGTCTTTTTTGTGATCGCTTTGATCGCTGCCGTGTTTGGCTTTGGCGGCATTGCCACCAGCGCCGTTGGAATCGCGAAAATTCTTTTTATTGTTTTCGCGGTTTTGGCGGTTGCAAGCTTTCTGTTTGGTCTCATCAGAAAGGGCTGAGTGGCGCCTGCGCCGCTTGCCCTTTTCAAAACTTCACGCCCACATCAAGGAACCTCAATGAACACCACCATGAATCCAGTTTCCAGCGAAACATCCACTGTCGCTGAGCATGCTTTTGACAGCCTGAGCAACACCATCGAAAGCGCGCGCGAGCAAACCGTGCCGCTGATCAACCGCTTGTCTAGCCAGGCGGAAACCGCCGCGCGCCGCGGTGTTGAGTCCCTGCGCGACACCACTGCCCAGGTGCGCGACAAAGCCCTCAAAGCATCTGACAGCACGGTGGCCTACATCAAGGACGAGCCGGTGAAGTCGATGTTGATCGCAGCCGCGACTGGCGCCGCGCTGATGGCGTTGATTGGCCTGCTGAGCCGCTCGCGAAACGCAGACTGATCACCGCCGTTTGCGCCGGGAGCCACCATGATCCACCCGCTGCTGCGCTTGATCGCCACCCAGCCGCAGCTGCTGGCCGATCACGCCGAGTCTTATGCCGAGCTTGTTGGCGAAGAACTCGGGAAATCAACCGCGGCGTTGAAGAAGCGTGTTCTTCTCAATGCCGCCGCGATGTGCTTGCTGGCCGTGGCGGCGGTGCTCACCGGCGTAGCGCTGATGTTGTGGGCCGTGGTGCCGGTGGCGAACATCAACGCCGCCTGGGCCTTGGTCGCAGCACCTGCCGCGCCGGCGTTGCTGGCGCTGTGGTGTTTAGTTGCAAGCCAGCGCGAAACCGCGGCCGGTTTCAAATTTCTCAAACAACAAATCGCCGCAGACCTCGTGATGCTGCGCGAAGTGAGCGCGGCATGAGCCCGCACGCCGAACTGCAAAGCACGGCGCCAATGAGCGTGATCGCGCGCATGGAACAGTCTCGTGCTCGCTTGCGTGCCGCCATGCTTCCACCACCAGCCGTCAGTGCCGGCGAGACAACGAAAACGAACCCGTTCGCTTGGCTTGATCGGCTTAAGGAGCATCCTGCGGTTGCGGTAGTCGTCGACACCCTGCGCAGCTGGTGGTTGCAACAGCCACTGCGTGCCGCGGTTCACGTGGCTAGCGAAGCGGGCAACGCGCTAGCCCGCCCCATCGCGCAGAAAAACCCGATCGCGCTGGTGGCGGTGGCTGCAGTGCTCGGTGCCGTGCTGGCGTGGACCCGTCCGTGGCGTTGGGTGATCAAGCCAGCGTTGTTTGCCGGTCTCTTGCCCCAACTCGTTACCAGCGTCGTCGCCAAATTGCCGCTTGAAACCTGGCTGGCGGTTTTGAGTTCGGCCATTTCCAAACAAGCACCTCCGCCCCAACCCGCTAGGAATTCGTCATGAGCTTACGCACCTTTCGCTCGCCAAGCTGGAGCACCTCCTCGATACCAGATGCGACTGACACCTCGCCAATGGAACTCTCGGAGCTCGGTGCGCACATCGGGCGCTGCAACGACAGCCGGGGCCGCTGGTTCGCCTTGCGCTGCGCTGCCGACGCGGTGCACGCTTTCTTCGCGCCGCGCTTCGTCACCACGCTGCTGTTCGTGGGTCTGGCGATGGGTCTCGCCGCACTCGCCCTATGACACATGACCCAGAGGCATGACTGCAACCGCCTTGCAGCGGCTGGTTCCCAACGTACCGAAGGCACTGCTCGACATTCTTGACGCCGGGCGGGGCGCGGTTGAGGCGCCGAACCGCTCCGAGATCTTCGGCCCCGAACGTTTCGCGCAGCATGGGTTGAGCCTTGGCGAGACCCATCGCGCAGAAGTCGCAGCGAGCCGCTCGGTGGCGTTTTTCCCGCGCCTGCGAGACAACATCAAGGTATTGCGCGAGTCAGAGTTTTACATCGCAGCGCAAGCCCAGACCGGCTATCAAGTCAGCGCAGCCGCCGAATGGTTGCTCGACAACTTTCACCTGATTGAAAGCCAGCTCAATGCGATCCACGAGGGGCTGCCGCGGCAATACTTTCGCGACCTGCCGGTTCTCATCGACGAGCCGCTGGCCGGCCTTCCACGCATCTACAGCGTGGCCTGGGCCTTCGTAGCGCACACCGACGGCGCCTTCAACGAAGAGCTGCTGGCGGTGTTCTTAGGGGCCTATCAGCAAAAGCGCGAACTCACGCTGGGCGAGTTGTGGGCCCTGCCCACCACCTTGCGGGTGGTGCTGGTCGAAAACCTGCGGCGCCTGGCCGAGCGACTGGCCACCAACAAAGCGGCGCGCGAGCTCGCCAACCTGGTGGGCGACACCATCGAGCGCTTCGGCGTCACCGAGCTCGACGAGCTGGTGGCATTGCTGAACAGGCGCGGTGTGGGCCGGACCTTCTTGGTGCAAATGGCGCAGCGCCTGCAAGACCTGGGCGCGCCGGCTTCGTCACCACCCCGGGCGCTGCTCTACCAAGCTTGGCTGCACAGCGCCCTGCCCGACCTGGCGGCGGCGCAAGCGCAACAGCCGGCTGATCAGGCGGCCGATAACCTGAGCGTCAGCAACGCCATCGGCTCGCTGCGCCTGATTGGCAATGCCGACTGGCCCGAGATCGTTGGCCAGTCCAGCGTGACCATGCAGTTGCTGCTGGCAGCGCCTTCTTTCGAAGCCGAACGCGACGACACCCGCAATGAAACTCTGCACGCGATCGAACTGTTGGCGCGGCGCAGCCGCCGCAACGAAACAGACGTGGCGGGGACACTGCTTGCACTGATTCACGACCAGGGCAATGTTGGTGCAGCCAGCGCGCCCAGCCACTGGCTGAACGGGGCCGGCCGCCCGGAGCTAATGCGCCAGCTCGGCCTGAACGACAGCGTGGCTAGGTTGTGGCTCGCGGTGAGGCTTCGCGCAGCACTGCCCGCCTACCTGGGCTTGCTGGCGGGCGGTACGCTCGGCCTGGTGGCGTGGATGTTGATGCACCACAGCAGCTTTGGCACAGAAGGAACACCGCTGCCCTTGGGCTTGCTGCTGGCTGGGCTGATGCTGTTCCCGGCGTCGGAAGCGGTGGTGGCCGTGATCAATCGGTTGATCAGTGAATCGGCGCGGCCGAGCCATCTGCCGCGTTTGTCGTTGGCACACGGCATACCGGCAGAGCACCGCGTGATGGTGGTGATTCCAGGCATGCTGACCAGCGCCGGATCGGCCGGCGAACTCGCGCATCGCCTGCACCTGCACCACCTGGCCAACCCTGAGCAGCACACCCAGTTCGCGCTGTTGACCGACTGGGCCGACGCAAGCACCGAGCGTTGCGACAACGACGCCGCACTGCTCGAAGCGGCTGTGGCGGCAATCACCGCGCTCAATCTTCGTTACCCGAGCCCCGCAGCAATGGCGCCGCGGTTCATCGTGCTGCACCGCGAGCGTCTCTTTTGCAACACGGAACAGAAGTGGCTCGGCTGGGAACGCAAACGCGGCAAGCTCGAACAACTCATTCACCTGTTGGCCACCGCCGCAGAGAACGACGCGTCAGCTGGTCCGTTCATCAATCTCGGCGAAACATCGCGCGTTGAGGTTGGCACGCGCTACGTCGTCACCCTCGACGGTGACACCAGGCTGCCCCCCGGCCGCCTGCGTGAACTCGTCGGCGTGGCCGCACACCCGCACAACCAGCCACAGGTCGACACCGCCACGCGCAGCGTGACCCGTGGCTACGCAATCCTGCAGCCTCGCGTGGTCACGCCCCTGCCAGCGCCGAAAGACTTCACGCTCTACCACTGGCTGTTTGCCGGCCAGTGCGGCATTGACCCCTACAGCGCAGCCTCGTCCGAGGTCTACCAAGACGTCTTCGGCGAAGGCACCTTCACCGGCAAAGGCCTGTTGCACGTGAAGGCACTGCACGCCGTGCTGTCGAAGCGCCTGCCTGAAGACCGCGTGCTCAGCCATGACCTGCTCGAAGGCGCGCTCACCCGCTGCGCCGCCGTGACCGACGTTGCGGTGATCGAAGAAGCACCCTTCCACGCCGACGTGGCCGCCTCGCGCGTGCACCGCTGGACCCGCGGCGACTGGCAGTTGCTGCCCTTCCTGTTCAAGCCGAGCGCTTACCGAATGCGCGCCATCAACCGCTGGAAGATGATTGACAACCTGCGCCGTTCGCTGGTGGCGCCCATGTCACTGGCGCTGCTGGTGCTGGCACTCGGCAGCGATGCCGTGTCGCCTCTGGCCGCCCTGGCGCTGGTGTTCGCGGCACTGGTCGCCGGCCCGTTGATGGGTTCGGTGGCCGGCATGGCACCCAGCCGAGACGACATCGCCAAGCTGCACTTCTACCGCCAGGCCATGGCCGAACTGCAGCGTGCCGTGCTCAGCGGCCTGTGGCTGATGGGGCAACTGCTGTTGCAGGCCCTGGCGAGCACTGACGCGGTGCTGCGTGCACTGTGGCGCCTGAGCGTGAGCCAGCGCCACCTGCTCGAATGGACCACAGCGGCAGCGGCGCAGGCAGCCGCATCGACGCAGTTTGGTGCGATCGCTCGCCAGCACCGCGCCGTGCCCTTGTTGGCGCTCTTGCTCTGGGTCGGATTGTTCGCGAGTGGCTCGCACTCGTTGCTGCTCGGCGCGGCTCTGTGCGTCGTCTGGGCCGCGTCGCCCCTGTGGACTTGGTGGGTCAGCCGCCCGCGCCCCCCCAAACGTGATGCAGCACTGCCAGCCGCCGACCAGCGTTACCTCGACGACGTGGCGCGCGACACCTGGCGGCTGTTCGAACGATGCGTTGGTGCCGAAGACAACTACCTTCCGCCCGACAACCTGCAACTCACACCAGAAACGCTGGTCGCACACCGCACCTCGCCAACGAACATTGGCCTGTACATGCTGAGTGCTGCCTGCGCGCGCCAGTTCGGCTGGGTCGGCACCCAAGACCTGCTGGCGCGGCTCGAAGCCACCTTGGCCACGCTGGCCGAGTTGCCGCGCCACCGCGGGCACTTCCTGAATTGGTACGACACGCAGCGCAAGGCAGCGCTGCTGCCGATGTACGTGTCCACGGTCGACAGCGGCAACTTAAGCGGCCACTTGCTCGCGGTGGCCCAGGCTTGCACCGAGCTCGCGCGCGCCCCATTCGACGCCAGCGCAGCGCAACGGGCGCTGGCCGCCTCGATCGCCCGCATCGAGACGCTTCGCCTGGCGGCCAGCCTGGCCTTGCCGGACGGCGCGCTGGCACGCCTTCTGGCTCTGCCCACGCCTTTGCGAGAAGCCCTCGACGCGCCCGAGCAATTCGAAGGCCTGCTGCGCGGCGCGGCCGAAGAACTCGCACCGATGCTGCCCAGCGACGCGGTGGCGCTGGCCCCCAACGCCTTGCACCAGTTTGGCTGGCGGGTGGCCGACCACATCGCCACGCTGCGCAGCGTATTGCTCGACAGCCTGGCGCGGCCGGCCGCCGCACTCACCGTACAGCGCCTGTGCGCCGTGGCAGCGCGCTGCGAAGCCCTGGCCTGGGAGGCCGACTTCAGCTTCCTGTATCACCGCAAGCGCCGCCTGTTCCACATCGGCTACCGCGTCGCAGAGCAGCAGCTCGATGCGAGCTTTTACGACCTGCTGGCGTCTGAATCGCGCCTGACCAGTCTGCTGGCCATTGCCAAGGGCGACGTGCCAGTGAACCACTGGGCCGCGCTCGGCCGACCGTTCTATGCGGTCGGCGAATTCGTTGGCCTGCGATCATGGTCGGGTTCGATGTTCGAGTACCTCATGCCTTCGCTGGTGCTCGAAGAGCCGCAGGGCAGCGTGCTGCACGGCGCCTGCCTTGCCGCATTGCACGAGCAGATCAGCTTTGCTCGCGAACGCCATGTTCCCTGGGGAATTTCAGAATCGGCCTACGCAGCGAGCGACCACACGTTGGCTTACCAGTACGCGCCGCAGGGCGTGCCACGCCTGGCGCTACGCCGCACCCCGCAAGACGAACTGGTGATCGCGCCCTACGCCACCGCGCTTGCGGCACAGGTCGAGCCGCACCGTGCGGTAGCCAACTTCGCCGCGCTCGAAGCGCTGGCCACGCGGGCGCGTTACGGATTCATCGAAGCGCTCGACTTCAGCGCCGCGCGCCAGGCCGCGGCGGTGGGTTTCACCCGAGTCAACACCTTCATGGCGCACCACCAGGGCATGAGCATCGTGGCCATCGCCAATGTGCTGCTGAACGGCACGCCCCAGCGCTGGGGCATGGGCAACGCGCACGTGGAAGCGGTGTCGTCGCTGTTGCACGAACGGGCGCCGCGCGAAGTGTCTTTGCTTCTCGCACCCCCGCCCGGCCCGTCGCCCAACGAGCAAGAGCGCCGCGCCCCCGGCCTGCTGCGCGAGGTTCTGCCGGGTGTGGCTGCGCTGTCGCCCACCCACCTGTTGTCCAACGGCCGCTACAGCGTGTCGCTGCGCGCCAACGGCGCTGGTTGGAGCCGCTGGGGCCGCGTGGGCATCACCCGTTGGCGCGACGACGCGCTGCGTGACGGACACGGCAGTTTCTTCCATCTGCGCTGGGACCGCCAACCCCAGGCCGTGTCGCTGACCCAGCATCCGGCGCCCCACCCGGCCGCGCACTACCACAGCGTCTACCACGCTGACCGGGTGTGTTTCGACGCGACATGGCCCGAGATCGATGCCCACACCACAGTCTGGGTCAGCCCCGAAGACGACATCGAATTCCGCCAGGTCGAGCTGCGCAACTTAAGCGAGCGCGTGCTCGATCTCGAGCTGATGTCGGCGTTCGAGATCACGCTCGCCGAAACCCGCTCCGACGAAGCGCACCCTGCCTTTTCAAACCTCTTCATGCGCGCTGGTTGGCGCCCAGCGCAGCAGGCTCTGGTCTTCGAGCGCAAGCAGCGCCTGCCCACCGAGCAGGCCCTGCTCGCGGCGCATTTCTTGGTCGAGCACGACCCCGCCGTCACGGCGCTGCGGGTGCAGACCGACCGCCTGGGCTGGCTCGGCCGCAACCGCGACGCGAGCCAACCGCTCGGCACCTTCGAGGCACATTCAGACCTGGCCACTCAGTGCGCAACGGAGGGCGTCGTGGAACACCCGCTAGACACCGGCCTGGACCCGGTCTGCGCGCTCTCGGTGCGGCTTCAGCTGCCCCCGCACGGCAAGATCCGGCTGACCTTCTGCACTGCCGTTTCCGACCACCCGGTCACGCTCAACGCCGTGATCGACAAGTACCGCCAGAGCGGCCCGGTGGAGCGCGCGTCGCTGATGTCGGCCACGCTGGCGGGCATTCGGCTGCGCGAACTCGGCGTGAACGCCGAGAGCTTCGCGGCGATCCAGACACTCACCTCGGCCGTGGTGATGAACGTGACTCGCGCGCAGCCTGCGGCGGCTGGCCATTCAGTCGACCGCGTGTGCGACCGCCGCCTGTTGTGGCGCTTCGGCATCTCTGGCGACCGGCCGCTCGTGCTGGTGGCGGCGGGCACGCCTCAAGGCACCGGCTTGCTGCGCACCCTGGTGAAAGCGCTTCGAATTTGGGCGTGGGCCGGTGTGGCCTGCGACCTGGTGGTGGTGAACGCCGAGCCCACCTCCTATCTGATGGCGCTGCAGCGCGACATCACCGCCCTGCAAGAAAATTTTGCGACCAACAACGGTGGCCAGCCCGGCGCCGCAGAGATCGGCTTTCACGTGTTGCGTGCCGATGAGCTGTCGGCCGACGAACTCAGCACGCTGCGCACGCTGGCCCGGATGCACTTAAATGCCGACGGCCGGCCGCTGACGCACCACATGCAGGAGTGGAACGACACCCACGAGGAAGCGCTGGAAGAACGTCTGGCAACTTCGGTTTCAACGGTGCCCATCGCCGGTGGCACCGGGGCCGGCACGCGGGTTCCAAAAGGCAGCTTCATGCCCGAGGGCGGTGAGTTTCGATTTGATGTGAGCGTTTTTCAGCGGCCAGCCCGGCCGTGGGTCAATGTGCTCGCGAACCCGGGTTTCGGCGCGCACATATCGGAGGCCGGCGGGGGCTACACCTGGGCCCTGAACAGCCGTTTGAACCAGCTAACGCCCTGGTCGAACGACCCGGTCGCCGATCCGCCGGGCGAGTGGTTTCTGCTGCAAGACATAAAAACGCGGGCGCTCTGGAGCGTATCGCCTTCAGCTTGGGCCGATCCGAGCGCCACCTACCGTGTGGCCCACGGTCAGGGCTACAGCGTTGTCAGCCACCGCCGGGGTGAGCTCGAAGTGAGCGTGGCCTGGTGCGTCGACGCGGCCACGTCGGTCAAGCAAGTGCGCCTGCGACTGACCAACCGTGGCCACCGCAGCCAGCGCTTGCGCGCCATTGGCATCGCCGAGTGGGTGATGGGCGCCAGCCGCGCCGACCGTGCCAGCACCCGCACCGCCTCCTTCACCCAGCGCCTGCCCGACTCAGCCCCCGCCGATGAGCCTGGGGCGAGCCGCAAGCTCACTGCGCTGACCTGCACGCAGCGCGACCGCTCGGCCGGCTTCGGCGACGGCACGGCTTTTCTAGCGGTGGCCACACAAGCCGAAGAAACACCAGACTGGACCTGTGATCGCCGGGAATTTTTTGACGCCCGTGGCCGCCTCGCCGTGCCCGACCTGTTCGGCCACCGCAGCGGTATCGGGCTCGACCCGTGCGCCGCCATCTCCACGCTCGTCACGCTGTCTGCGGGCGAATCGACGGAGTGCGTGTTCTTGATCGGCTTCGGCAGCAACCCGGACGACGCGCGCAGGGTCGCCACCGCCGCCGGCGCGGTGTCGTCGACACAGCGGCAAAGCGAAGTGCGCGCTCTGTGGGACAAGCTGCTCGGCGCCACGAGCGTCAAGACCCCTGACCCGCTGTTTGACGCGATGGTCAACCGCTGGTTGCTCTACCAAACCGTGGTCTGCCGACTGTGGGCCAAGGCGGGCTTCTACCAGGCCGGCGGCGCATTCGGTTTTCGCGACCAGTTGCAAGACGCAATGGCCCTGGCCTGGGCCGCGCCCAGCATGCTGCGCGAGCAAATTGTGCTGAATGCGTCGCGCCAGTTCCCCGAGGGCGACGTTCAGCACTGGTGGCACGCGCCCACCGGCGCCGGCGTGCGAACCCACTTTTCCGATGATCTGCTGTGGCTGCCACACGCCTGCGTGCACTACCTTCAATGCACCGGCGACACGAGCCTGCTCGACGAGGTGGTTGGCTTCATTGAGGGCAGCCCCATTCCCGAAGGCGCGGAAGACGCCTACTACGTGCCAACCCAAAGCGACACCACCGGCACGGTGTTTGAACACGGCGCGCGCGCCATCGACCGCAGTCTGAAGGTGGGAGCCCACGGGCTGCCGCTGATGGGCAGCGGCGACTGGAACGACGGCATGAACCGCGTCGGCATCCGAGGCCAGGGCGAATCGGTGTGGCTCGGCTGGTTCCTGTGTTCACTGGTCCAAGACTTCGCGCCGATTGCGCGCGGCCGTGGCGAGGCCGCTCGCGCGCAGCGTTGGGAAGACGCGGCGCGCGGCTGGCGCCAGGCCTTGCTGGCCGACGCCTGGGACGGCCAGTGGTACAAGCGCGCGTTCTTCGACGACGGCACGGCGCTGGGCACGCAGACCGACGACGAGTGCCGCATCGATCTGATCGCGCAGGCCTGGAGCGTGATCTCCAACGCCGCACCACCGTCGTTTCAGCGCATGGCGCTCGAAGCGGTCGACCGCCACCTGATCGACCCCGCCAACGGCCTCGTCAAACTGCTGACGCCACCCCTGCAGCACAAACAGCCGAGTGCGGGTTACATCCAGGCCTACCCGCCCGGCGTGCGCGAAAACGGCGGCCAGTATTCGCACGCCGGCGTGTGGGCCGTGATCGCGCACGCGCAAGCCGGCAACGCCGACACGGCTTACCGCTACTTCACCTACCTGAGCCCGGCCCATCGCGCAGCAAGCAAAGAATGGGGCGCGACTTACGCGATCGAGCCCTACGTCATGGCGGGCGATGTCTACACGGAAGCACCCTACGTTGGCCGTGGCGGCTGGAGCTGGTACACCGGCTCGGCAGCTTGGATGCAGCGCGCGGCCGTCGAGCACCTATTCGGCTTGCGCCAGCGCGGCGAGGAAATTTCATTCCAGCCCTGCCTGCCCTCGCACTGGGAACGCGCCGAGCTGACGCTCCGCCGCGAGGCACGCACGCTGCGCGTTATCTTCTGTCGCCCGGGTGCAGGCCTCGACAGCGCAGCACGACTAGCCGACCTGCAACTGCCCGCCGGGCAGGTCCTGCGCTGGGACAAGCTTTCCGCGCAGACTTGCTGCCTGCTGCGCCTGCCCGCGGCCGAACTGGCGCCGGCGATGATCGCGGCTGGAGAGCCGGCCATGACCTGAACTTGGCGGCGCGGCGCTGTCCTACAGCCTCAAGCGCAGCGCTCCGATGGAGCCGCAAGCTGCGAATCGATACATTCGCTTCATTGCAACCGGGAGCCCTTCATGAGTGCCATAAAAGAATCTGCGACCGTGACGCAACTGCCAGTTCCCAATAACGAGCGCCTCGCGCTGAACGAAGCAGGTCTCGCCGCTGCCAAGAGCTCGCTCGACCAGGGTGCTGTCACGCCGAGCTACGGCCCGTGGCGCGAAGACATCATCAAGCTGCTGAACGATTCGCTCGCCACCGAGTTGGTGTGCGTGATGCGCTATAAGCGCCACCACTACACCGCCAAGGGTCTGGCCTCGCCAAAGATCGCCGAAGAGTTCATGGCGCATGCGCTGGAAGAAACTGCGCACGCCGACAGCATTGCCGAACGCATAGTGCAGCTCGGCGGTGAGCCCGACTTCTCACCCGCCACGCTGCTAAAGCGCAGCCACGCCGAGTACGACGAATCGACGGACTTGCAGGCCATGATCAAGGCCAACTTGATCGCCGAACGCGTGGCCATTGAGGCTTACAGCCAGATGATCGTGCTGATCGGCGACAAAGACTCCACGACCCGCCGCATGCTCGAGACCATCCTCAGCCAGGAGCAAGAGCACGCCGACGAACTCAGCGACTGGATGACGGCCTGATCGCCACCGGCGGATTCGATATTTCCAGCCCAGGGGTGGTGGGGCCAAACGCCATCCAGTCAATTCACAACTCTTCAACAACCCCTCTCAGGAGATTCACCATGCAAATGCGCACCAGATTCGCTTCGGCTCTCACCGTACTCGCCCTCGTCACCATGTCGGGTTGCGCTGTGCAACGTGGGCAAGAGACCACCGGCGCCTACGTCGACGACACGGCCATCACCACCGCGGTGAAGGCACGTTACATCGGCAACAAGGAAGTTGACGCCACGGCCATCAGCGTTGAAACGCTCAACGGCACCGTGATGCTTTCCGGCTTCGCCAAGAACCAGAACGAGCGCACCACCGCCGAAGACATCGCGATGAAAACCAACGGCGTGAAGTACGTCAAGAACGCGATCGTCGTGCGCCCGTAAACGGCGACCAGAAGACGCGGCCGGCAGAGCCGGCTTGCGGTTCACGCGCCCCGGGTTCTTTACAGAACTGCGGGGCGCTGTTTTGTCTCTTTTTCGCAGGCCATCTTCATGGACGCAGCAGACCACCAAACCGACAGGCACGCTCACGATGTCCCGCCGTCCGGGGTGGCGGTGACCGTGCTCGCCACGCTGGCCGTGATCGCGGCGTTGTGGTGGGGCCGCAGCTTCATGGTTCCGCTGACCGCTGGGGTGATGCTCGCTCTGCTCGTCCTGCCGCTCACCAGCTTGCTTGAACGCTGGCTGCGCAGCCGCCTCGCGGCCACGCTGCTGACGCTCGTGGTGGTGATGGCGGCAATCGGCCTTGCCGCCGCCGCCTTCGGCGAACAGCTCGGACGGGTGGCCGGTCGCCTGCCCGACATGATCAGCCTCGTGGCCCAACAAGTCTCAGACACCGAGCCCGCATCCGACTCGGTGTTGCAGCGCGCACGCGTGGCCTTTCGCGAACTCGACCGTGCGGCCGAGCGCCTGGCCAGCGCGAAGCCCGTAGTGCAAAGCGCGCGCGCGAAAGCGGCGGCCGCCAAGCAAGCCGAGATTGCAGCGACCAACGCGGCAGCCGAAGCAGCGCCAAGCAGCATCTCGCAGACTGCAACGGTTGCGCTGCGCGACACCGCCGTCAGTGGCTCAGGCGCATTGCTCAAACTCGCTGGCGACTTGACGATCATTTTCTTCATCGCCTTTTTCGTCCTGGCTGGCGGCCAGCCGCTGGCCGACCGCGTTCTTGGCCTCTGGGGCGAGCGCCCCGGGCTGAAACTGCGGGCCGAGCACGCCGCACTGGAGTGCGTGCGCCAGATCCGCATCTACGGCGGCGTGCTGCTGGTCACCAACACCGTCGTAGGCCTGCTCGTGTGGGCCGCGTTTTCCGTGGCCGGCCTGCCCGACGCCGGTGGCTGGGGCGTGACCGCCGCGGTGCTGCATGTGGTGCCCTACCTCGGCATGGCGCTGCTGACCGGCCTGGGTGCGGCCGAAACCTTTCTGGCCCACGGCTCAATCGGTTCGGCACTCGGCATGGCCACTTTCCTGGTGCTGCTCTCGACGCTGATCGGCACCGCAGTCACGGCGTGGTTGCAGGGCCGCGCCGCAAAGATGAACGCAGCCGCGGTGTTCATCGGCGTGGTGTTCTGGGGTGCACTTTGGGGCGTGTGGGGCCTTTTGCTCGGCCCGGCGCTGGTGGTGCTGTCCAAAGTCGTGGCGGAACACACTCGGCCGGGCCAGCGGCTTGCCCACCTCATGCAGGGTTGATTGCGGTGCCCACCCTGGCAAGCAGCGCGCGCGCAAGCCTGAGCCAGATGCTCCATCTGGTGATGAGTTCTGGCCGCTTGCCGGCTCGCGCAGCTCGGCTTTTGTGGTCTTCGCTCAACCGCTACATCGACGCTGGCGGCATGCGCCAGGGCGCGGCAGTGGCGTTCTACGCAGCGTTCTCGATCGCACCTTTGCTCGTCGTCGTCACCGGCGTGATGGTCTGGCTGCTCGGCAGCGATGCCGCGCAGGTGGCCGTGCTCGACGCGGTTTCACGTCTGATCGGTGAGCGTGAAGCGAAGACGCTGGCCGACCTGATCACGCAGCGTTCGCTCGCGCCCGCCAGCGCGAAGCCCGCACTCTTCGGTTCATGGCTGGCGCTGGGCGTGACGCTGATCGGCGCGACTGGCGTGTTCGTCGAATTGCGCGCTGCATTGCAGGCGATGCTGGGCGACTCAGACGGGCCATTCAGCTGGTGGAGACTGGTGCGGGTGCGCCTGCTCGCAATGGGCGTGGTGCTGGGCTGCGGCTTTTTGCTGTCGGTCGCGATGCTGGCGCAAGGCCTGTCGCTGCTCGCGCTGCGTTGGGTTGCGCTGTCTTGGCCATTGCTCGCGCCTTTGCTGGTGGCGGCAGAGAGCCTGTGGTCATGGGGCGTCATCACCTTGCTTTTCGCCCTGCTGATCCGCTGGCTGCCGACCCGGCGGATACCGATGCACCACGCGCTCGGCGGCGCGGCCATGGCCGCAGGGCTGTTCATGGTTGGGCGCTACGGCATCAGCGTGTACATCGCCACCACCGCCATCCAGTCAGCGCTCGGGGCGGCAGGTTCGTTCGCGGCGCTGCTGGTGTGGGTGTACTGGTCGAGCCAGATTTTCCTGCTCGGCGCCGCGTTGGCAGTCGAACTTGGCCACGCCTCGCCCGTGCATCAAATCAACGGCCTCGGCGCTGGCTTGCCGTCGCCGTAGAGGTCGGCAATGCGAGCCAGGGCGCCCGCATCGCGCAGCCACAGTCGCCCGTCTTCGATGCGGTGCAAGCCGCGTTTTTCGAGCTTGCGCAGGGTCTTGTTCGTGTGCACCAGCGACAAGCCCAACCCGTCGGCAATGTGCTGCTGGGTCAAAGGAAAGGGCACACCTTGCGCGCCACCCTCTGGCAGAAGCGCGGCCATGCGCTTGAAGAGCAGCACCAGAAGCGAAGCAACGCGCTCTTCGGCGCTTCGCCGGCCTACCGAGAGCAGCGCATCGTCGACCAGCGATTCTTCGTGCGCGGTGAGCCAAGTCACAGCAAAGCCGAGTGCGGGCGCAGAGCGGTGCAGTTCCCAAAGAGCGTCGCGCTTGAAAACGCACAGCAGCACTTCGGTGAGCGCCTGCACGCCGTGCGCGGCCACGTCGCCCATCTTTTGCTGCACGCCAATGAAGTCGCCGGGCAGCAGGAAGTTCAGAATCTGGCGCCGGCCGTCGCTGAGGGTCTTGAAGCGAAAGGCCCAGCCACTGAGCAGCGTGTAGAGCGGCGCATCTTCGTGGCCCTAGTGAATGATGCTGCTTTCGGCCGGCAGCACCACCTGATCGCGCTTGAGCGACTGAATCAGCGCCAGTTCTTCGTCTGATTGTTTGGTGAACAAGGGAAGGCTGCGCAGCGGGCACTCGCTGCAGGGCTCGAATTTCACGCTGAGATCTCCTACTGGAAACGCACCCACTCGCTGTCAGCGCCGCGCAGGTTGGAGCTTACACGCCGTGTCATTCGACATATCGCCGAGCGCTTGGACGCCCTATATTCGGTGCCCTTGAAGCCAATTAGCCCACTGCGGCCCCGATGTTGATGGTTTACGCTGAAAAATCCTTTCAATTCCTCTACGTGAGCCGACTGGCACGCAGCTGCACGTGGGAGGTCGTCAAGGAAATCGTGGCCACAGCGCGCCATCACAACCCGCTGCACGGGCTCACCGGCGCGCTGTTGTTCGACGGCGAGCGTTTCTGCCAACTGATCGAAGGCCCCGAGGCTGGCGTGCGCACGCTTGCAAACAACATCGCCAACGACCCGCGCCACACCGACTTGCGCACGCTGTACAACGGGCCTTCCCGAGTCGGGTGCACCACCCTGGGCTGGGTCAGCGGCTATTGCGAGGCCAACGAGCTTGAACAATTCGACGCAGTGGGCGGGCTGCGCGAGACGCTGGCCCTCGACGCGTTCATTGCGGTGCTGCAAAGCGCCGACGTGGAGTGAGCCTTCAGTCTCAGTCTCAGTCTCAGTCTCAGTCTCAGTCTCAGTCTCAGTCTCAGGCGCAGTCTCAGGCGCAGTATTTCGCGCTGTGTGGACGCTGAAAAACCTGCTCGCTCCGTCGTCAGCCAAGGCCCGATGCGCGCCTCGCTTTACCGCGGGCGTTTGCAACGAATTGAGCGACGCCATTGGGCACGGTCAAGCGCGCGGGGCAACCCGTTCACCGACTCTCAGGGTCGCTCGCGCGCCGCGGTGCGCTGGTCTAGCGCCGCGGGCCGATAGCTGGGCACGAAGCGGCAGCCCGGCCCGAATGCCGCCTCGAACTGCGGGCAACGCGCGGCAATGCCCGCGGGCGTTGGCTTAACGCCCTGCCCGGCCCACTGCAACAAGGCTTCGACCAGCGTTGGGTAGACCGGGTCGCTGAGGTAGCTGTGTTCGTTGTCGTCGGTGAATGTTTGAACAAGATGGTCGGCCGTGCCGGCCTTCTCCATAGTGGCAAGAAACACCGAGTCGACTTCGACAAACACGGTCGGGTCGTTGATGCCGTGCACGCTCAGCACCGGCACGCCGATCCGCCCGTTCGGATCGGAGTCGGCCCCAAAACGCCGCACGCCTTCGGGGTCGGCCCGGTAGCGAAGCACGCCGGCATTGAGCGCGGCATCATTGCTGGAGCCGGTGTACACCGCAGCGGTGTTACCGAACGGGTTGAGCCCCCCAGTGCGGCGCTGCACGATGTCTTGAAAGTGCCAGGTCGCCCAGTTGAGGTGGGCCTGGATCGAACGCTCGGGAATGCGCACGACCTGCTCGATGGTGCGCACACGTACCTGCTGCTCGGCGCTGCGCTCGGCCGCAGGCAGGCCCAGTCCCAGGCATTCTTCCGTTCGTACCGCGAGTTCGCGGCGGCTCAGGCGGGCGCCGGCCGGCAGCCCCATCCACAGCGGGTATTGCGCCTCATCGGGCTTCGGGTGGTTCTTGCACAGCCACTGATAGACCACGCGCAGGTCGAGCCGAAAGTCGTAGGCGCGTGTGCCACCGGCCAGCAGGCCGCTCGACAACAACACTGCGTCGTAGGCCGGCTTCGGCTGGCCTGTGCCTGCATACATCTCGGCGGCTATGGCGGCCACGCCTGCACCCCAAGACTGCCCGTGCAGCACGGTGTGCTTCGGCTGCGCTACGTGCTGAACGAAGATGCGGCGCAAGCGCTCGGTGTCTTCGGCCGCGGCCCGCACCGCCACACCACCCTGACGAAAGGTGGTGCCGGCCCAGGCGTAACCTGCCTTCACTATCACTGACCAGCGCTTCAGGTCTTCGACTGCGCGCTCGAGTTTCGGCGCACCCAGCTCTGGCCCGCCGTGAGCGTGCAGCACCAGCACGCCGCCCCACCCCGCCGGCACAGCAATCACGTATTTCGCACCTTCGCTGTCGGCGCCGCTCAGGCAACGTGTGGCGCCTGGCAAGCCCTCCGGGCAAGCCATGGCCCGCGGTGCGGCCTGCGGTGCGGCCTGCGGTGCGGCCTGCGGTGCGGCCTGCTGTGCAGTTTGCGGCACAGCCAGCACGTCGGTTTGCGGTGGTTGGGCAGGAAGACTCTGACAGGCGGCCAGCCAGCAGAGAGGCGTGAGCCATAAGGCATAGCGAACAAAGGCGTGACGCATGGTGATTGGTCAAAAGAAGTGCGCCGGGCCGGCAACCAGCTTGGTTGTACAGGCACTCGGCACCTCTACGAGAAAAGCCGGCCAAGGCCGGCGTTCAACGAAGCTCGAACTCGATCAGCTCTTCTTGAAGCGCGCCTTCGCCGTGCCAACGCACGAAGCCTTGGCATCGCCTGCGAGGATGTCGCACTTCTCTAAGGCCACCTTGTAGTCGGCTTCGCTTTTGTCTTCGGCAGAGTCTTTCTTCGCCGCATCGACCTTCTTGCTCAGCTTCGCGTCGGCGCGTGCTTTGGTGTGAACTGACTTGGCTTCGGCCACGCACACATCTTTCACGTTGCCAGACTTGTCGTCGCACATTTCCTTCGCCACGGCGTAGGCGGTGTCGGCTTTCACCACCGCGAGCTTGTTGGCGTCGCTCTCTTTGCCGGTGTCTTTGAAGGTCAGTTCAGCACGGGCAACCTTTTCCTTGGCTTTGGCGCGCTCCATACACACATCTTTCTCGTTGCCAGCGAAGGCCGCACACGCTGCCTTCTCGGCCTTGTAGTCGGCGTTGATGTGGTCCTTGGCGGCGGACATGTCGCCCTTGCTCATCGTGGAGGTGGCGAAAGCGCCCGAGGCGGAAAACATTGCAGCGAAGGCGATGGCGGCGATTCCGATATGGCGGTGTTGAAGCGTGCTCATGATGAGTTTTGTCCTTTTGAAAAAAGTGAATCAAGCAGAGCCGGAAGTATCGAAACCTGCCGGCTTCGCAGCCAGCGGACTGCACCGCGGCGCGGCGTAGTTCCAGTCCTACCTGCTCGATTTCGCGGGCCTGGCTGGCGCGGGCGCGGAAAGCGCCGGTTTCGCCGCTATGCGCTGTGACAAAGCACGGCAAGCCTCGTCGCCATGTTGTGCGTCGGAAGCACTGCCTACGTCGACCAACGGTATCAGCGCAGCCAACGGGTTCAGCAGCGACAACAACGCCGCTGCGCCCAGGCGACCACCGAGCCTGCCCTTGTCGAGCGAGAGCGTCGGGTTGGCAAACGTGCCACGCACCTGCAGCGGCGTGCGCAATGCCAGTGGGCTGAAGTCTTTCGGCGAGGTCACGACCCGCAGGTCGAGCTCTTCGGTGGCCAGAGACAGCGTGCCGTCAACCCAGATCGTGGAGTCGGCCGTGTCGAGCACGAACGCGCGCGGGTGCCACAAGCCTTTCTCGACCATCAGATCGACCGCGGCGCATTGAATCGGCAGCGCATCGTCGCCCTTGACGAGCACGCCCAACGCCTGGGCGATGTCGAGCCCCGCGGCCTCAAACGTCAGGTGCGAGATCGTGCCGCCGCGCAACTGCATGCGCACTTCACCACGCAGAGTTCCCAGAATTGCAGCCGTGGATTTGCCCTGCCCCGCCACACGCGCCCGACCGTTGAGGTTGCCGGTGATGTATGGCGGCGCGCTCTTGTCTGATCGGTCTTGGTGAATCCAACTTTCGAGGTGCACGCCGTCCCATCGCAGGTCGGCGTTCCACAGCGCCTGGGGGGCTCTGCCGTCGAGTTGCACCATGCCACCAACGCTGCCCTGGCCGGTGCGGGCTTCAAAATCGCGCAGTGTCAGCACGCCATCTGTCAACACGAGGTGGGTGCGAAGCGGCTCCAGCGGCTGCAAAAAGCTGCTGCCGAGATCGAGCTTGTTGATCGCGATAAGCACGTTCGCATCCATCGCCCGCAGCGCAGGCAGGTCGAACTCACGATCAGGCAGCACATGGCCAGACTTGGGCTGCGCTGGCACCGGCGCAGAAGCCGCCACAGCGACCGGCGCAGCCCCCTTGCGCACCGGCGCACCCACCACCGGACCGAGGTCGGCCAGCAGCAGCTTCGAGCCGGTGAGCCGGCCCGACAGCAGCGGCAAGCGCGGGCGCGGGTCGAAGGTGAAGGCGCCAGCGAGTCGGCTCGAACCGATGACGACCTGCTCAAACAAAGCGTTCCAGACCAAGCCTTGCTTGGCGATCAAACCTTCCGCTCGAAACGGCCCCGTCGTTGGCAGCGTGACGCGCAACATGTCGCCAACGGCTGCCAGTGACGGTCCCTGCGCAACGAACCTGCCCTTGAGCGCGGTGAGCTTGAGCGCATCGGTGGCCGTGCCTTTGAACGACAGGCTGGCGGCGCCAGACTTTAGGTTAATCACCACTGGCAGCGCCACGCTCGCCGCGTCTTCGCCCACAGCTGCGAGCACGCCGTTGCTGTGCATCTCGATGCTCATGCGCTGCTTGCGGTACACGCCGCTCGCGCTCAAGTTCAGTTCGTTCTTCGCGCCGGTGGAGCTGCCGCTTGGCGCGGACTGCGACGCATCGGCGAGCGAAAACTTGCCGTCAAGATCGAGCTGCATCAACGCGTCGCGAACGATCAAAGTGCCGGTGCCCACCGCGAGGTGCCCGAACAGCGGCAGCCGTGCGGGCGGCACGGTTACATCGGGTGCTTCGGTTTGAGGGCCGAACTGCCACGAGGCGCGGCCATCGGCTTGGCGTTCAATGTACCCGTCGAGCTCTGCGGCGCGCAACTCGCGAACACGCATCGGCTTTCCAAAAGCCGCAGCGATCAGGTCGCCATAGCCCAGCTTTAGCGTCGCTTCGCGCGCGATCAACATGTGGGGAGCCGTGCTCCAGGTCGGCGCACCGACTTCCAAATGGCCTGCCTCGATGTCAACGCCGCCAAGCAGATGGATCCTCACGTTGGGCTGGGTGGCTGGGTCGGCACTGAAACTGACGCGGCGCTCAAGGGCGTGCCCGAGCCAGCGCTGCATCGGTCCGGCAAGAAAAGGCCAGCCTATGGCCTCGCCCACTCCGAAGCCGATCACGACGATGACAAACAAACCAAGCGCCGCCAGGCGCCAGCGAAACCGAAAAAGGTTGCCTGGGATCATTGCCCGATGCTGGCACGCAAGGCCGCGTTCGCCCATCGGGAGGCAGAGGCTTCGGCTGTCGGCATCTTCCTACACGCCGAGCACATCACCGCGTTGTTCAGGCCAACACTTCGGGATTCAGCGCTGTGGGCGGCCGGCCCTTGTTCGGCCCGAAGCCAAGTGCTGCGATCAGGTTGTCGGCCGCGAGGTTGGCCATGGCCAGTCGCGTCGGCAAACTTGAGCTGGCGATGTGCGGCGTGAGCACCACGTTGGGCACCTTCAGCAGGTCGGGGTGCACGGCGGGCTCGCCTTCAAACACGTCCAGCCCGGCCGCTGCGATGCGCTTGTCGCGCAGCGCCTGCGCCAGCGCGGCATCGTCAACCAGGCCACCGCGCGCGATGTTGGTCAGCGTGGCCGTCGGCTTCATCAGCGCCAGCTCACTCGCGCCGACCAAGTGGTGCGCCGCGGCGTTGTAGGGCACGACGATCACGAGGTGGTCGGCTTCGCGCAGCAGAACTTCCTTGCTCACGTAGCGCGCGCCGAGCGCGGCTTCGGTGGCGGCGCTGAGTTGCGAACGGTTGTGATAAAGAACTTTCATGCCAAAGCCGAGTGCGCCGCGCCTGGCGATGGCCTGGCCGATGCGGCCCATGCCGAGGACCCCGAGCGTGGCACCGTGTACATCGGCGCCGGCGAACATGTCGACGCTCCACTGCTTCCATTCGCCACGCCGCAGAAAGTGTTCGCTCTCGGTGATACGCCGTGCCGTGGCCATCATCAAAGCGAAGCCGAAGTCGGCGGTGGTTTCAGTCAGCACGTCGGGCGAGTTGCTCACGAGCACCCCACGCTCGGTGCAGGCCGCAACGTCGACGTTGTTGTAGCCGACAGCCATGCTGCACACGGCTCTTAGTTGCGGGCAAGCCGCAAGCACCTCGGCATTGACGCTGCCGGTACCGGTCATGAAGACCCCCACCTTGCCCTTCAATCGTTGAATGAACTCGGCCTGCGCCCAGACGGCGTCGTCGGGATTGGTTTCAACCTCGAAATGCTCGCGCAGTCGTTCGATGACCTCAGGGAAAACAGCGCGCGAAATGAGTACTGCAGGCTTCATGGCTTGACCCCTGAAGAGGTGGGCGCAGCGCTGCCCTCGCCCGGCCGCGGCGCATCTGGGTGCCAACCCAGCGTGCCCAGCAAGATGACGAAGCCGAGCACATAACCGACCGCCACGTGCCAGCCGCCGGTGACCCACGCTCCGACCGATCGCGCCTGAGGAAACATGCCGGCCAGGGCCACGCCGGCGGACGAACCGAACCAGATCATCGAACCGCCGAAGCCGACCGCGTAGGCAAGCATCCCCCAGTCGTATCCCCCCTGATGCAGCGCAAGCGAGGTGAGCGGGATGTTGTCAAACACCGCCGACACGAAGCCGAGGCCGAGCACCGTGGGCCACGAAGCGGCGGGCAGGTGCTCGACCGGCATCATCGACGCGCAGAGCACCAGCGAGAGCAGAAAGATGCTGCCGCGGGTGGCGCCCGGCAGCAGCCTCCAATCGGGCTTTCGAAGCCCGGCAGTCAGACCGATCGCGACCCACACCGCCATGCCGATGACGGGCACGCGATTCAACATGTCAGGGTCGCGCAGGTTGAAGTAGACGTTCGCGCCGATCGCCGCCAGCAAGATCATTGCAACGATCACCAGACGCCAGCCGTCGATCACCAGCCCGGCGGGCGCGTCTTTGGTGATCGGCTGGAAGGCGTGCTGCTGGCGCGATGCGAAGTAGCTGAAGAACAGCAGCGCCGGCACCGCAGCAACGTAGGCGTCGAGCACCTGAACGGGCGGAACGCCGGCGATCCACATCATCGTGGTGGTGGTGTCTCCAACCACGCTGCCGGCGCCCCCGGCATTCGACGCGGCCACGATCGCCGCGAGAAAGCCGACGTGCAATCGCCCCTTGAACAGCACCGTGGCCATGGAGCCGCCGATCATCGCGGCGGCGATGTTGTCGAGAAAGCTCGACAACACGAACACGAGCAGCAGCATCGCGAAGCCGCCCTTCCAGTCGTCGGGCAGGTACTTCGGCAACAGCGCTGGCAGGTGGCTCTCTTCGAAGTGCCGCGACAGCAACGCGAAGCCCACCAGCAGGCCGAACAGGTTGGCCACCGTGACCCACTCATGACCGAGCAAGGCCACCAGCCCGTCAACCCCGGGCACACCGCGAAAGTGACTGAACGCGAGCTTGTAGAGAGTGATGGTCACGAGCCCGATCACCGCAACTCGCAAGGTGTGGTGATGGAACAGCGCCACGCAAGCGAGCGTGACCGCGAACAAGATGAAGTCGACCGGAACGCCAAACAGGCTGGGCACAGGCGGCATGATCGTCATTCAAGAAAACGTGTGAACCCGCTGACCGGCTCGCGCTCGGTGACCAGCGTGTTCTCGACCGCATTCGGGTCGGCAAAACCGAGCGACATGCCGCACACGACCTGCTCGCTGTCGGGCGCTCCGATGTGCTCGCTGATGATGCGGTGGTACTGCGTGAAAGCAGCTTGCGGGCAAGTGTCAAGCCCTCGCCCGCGCGCGGCCACCATCACGCTCTGCAGGAACATGCCGTAGTCGAGCCAGCTGCCCTGGCGCATCACGCGGTCGATGGTGAAGATCAAACCGACTGGCGCCCCGAAGAAGGCGTAGTTGCGGCCGTGTTGCGCGTGCATGCGCGCTTTGTCGGTCTTGGCGATGTCGAGCAGGCCGTACAGGTCCCAACCGACCTTGCGGCGCCGGTCTATGAACGGTGACTTCCATTCGGTCGGGTAGTAGGCATATTCCTCGGTGTGCTTCTCGCGCTCAGCCGGGTCGTTGAAGGCCTGCAGAATCTTGCGCGACAGGCCGGTCTTGGCTTCGCCGGTGAGCACGTAGACCTTCCACGGTTGCGTGTTGGTGCCCGAGGGCGAGCGCGCCGCAACGGAGAGGATCGCCTCGATGCTCGCGCGCGGCACCGGGGTCGGCAGGAAAGCCCTCAACGAGCGGCGCGTGGTGATGGCGGCGTCGACCAGGGCCGTCTGTTCGGGAGTCGGTGTCACAGCAGTCCTTGCAGGGCTTGAACGAGTTGTGCGGGAAGCGGGGTCGAGCGGCGCGTCGCACGATCAACGTAGACATGAACGAAGCGGCCATTTGCCGCGCTCAGAGGCTGGCCGGCCGCGAACAACCCGATCTCGTAGTGCACGCTGGACGAACCGATATGCGCCACGCGCAAACCGGCATCGACCGGGTGCGGGAACGAGAGCGGCGCGAAGTAGTTGCAGCGCGTCTGCACCACCAAGCCGATCACCGGGCTGCGGTCGAGGGCGAGCGCGCCACTGCTGATGAGGTACTGATTCACCACGGTGTCGAAGTAGCTGTAGTAGACAACGTTGTTGACGTGTCCATAGGCGTAGTTGTCCGTCCAACGGGTCGTGATGCTGGTGAAGTAGCGGTAGTCGTCGCGCGGCCTCGGCACGGTACGTGAGGGTGTATTCATCTAGCCGCATTGTTCCATTGCTGCCAACTGCGCAGCGCCTCGCCGAGCGTATTGACCTGGACCTGCACCGTGTCTTCGATGACACGGCCGTATCCGCCGGCCATTGACAGCGCCACCGGAATGCGGCGCTCACGGGCCGCCGCGAGCACGCGCCGGTCGCGCTCGGCCAGACCTTCAGTCGTGAGTTTCAGGCGGCCGAGGCGGTCCCCTTCGTGCGGATCGGCACCGGCAAGATAGAAGATCAAATGCGGCGGCTTGTCGGCATGGCTCGCCCAGAGTTCGGCCATCGCGACGTCGAGCGCGCGCAGGTAGTCGTCGTTCCCGCAGCCATCGGGCAGATCGACGTCAAGGTCGCTGGCTTCCTTGCGGAAAGGGAAGTTCTTCGCGCCGTGCATCGAGAACGTGAACACGGTCGGGTCGTCGCGGAAGATCGCGGCGGTACCGTTGCCCTGGTGCACGTCAAGGTCGACCACGGCCACGCGCAGCAACTCGCGGCGGCTGCGGTGCCATTCGGCCTGCATCAGGCGCGCGGCAACGGCCACGTCGTTGAACACGCAGAAGCCGCCACCCTTGTCGGCCGTGGCGTGGTGCGTGCCACCGGCCAGGTTCGCCGCTACACCGCTGACCAGCGCTGCGCGGGCGGCCAGGATCGTGGCACCGACCGAGCGTCTAGCCCGGGCCACCATGGCTTCGCTCCAGGGGAAACCTATTTCGCGCTGCTGGGCCGCGCTAAGCGTGCCCTCGATCACCGCGCTCAGGTAAGCCGGCGTATGGGCCAGCGCCAATTCGCCGTCGGACGCTTCGAGCGCCTGACCCATGCGGATTTCAGGCACGGCGTACAGGCGCTCGCGCAGCATCCGGTATTTGGGCATGGGAAAGCGGTGGCCGTCAGGCAAAGGCAAGACGAACTGATCGGCGTAGAAAGCTTGCATCGCGACGGGCAAAGAAAGAGCGGCACCAGATTGTGTTGGCTTCTGGGTGGACCCGCGTGCGAGCACGTGCGCAGCCCTGCTATCGCTCCAACATGTGTTGGCGCCCAGGTTCACCAGCACCGTTTAGAAGTCCAACCCTAAATTGTTGCCACGCAACACAAAGACCTTGCAAAGCCGCCGAGCGTCGATATACTTTCTTTCATGTTGCGGTGCAGCATTCAGCCGCAAAGCAATGTCTTAAACATCATCAACCACTGGAGATTCTTATGTCTTTCATGACCGCCGAACAAGTCGCTGCCGCCTACAAGTCTTCTGTCGAAACCCTTTTCGGCCTGACCACCAAGGCTTTCGAAGGCGTTGAAAAACTCGTCGAGCTGAACCTGCAAGTGGCCAAGGCCGCAATGGGCGAAGCCGCCGAAACCGCAAAATCCGTTTTGTCGGTCAAGGACGCGCAAGAACTGATGGCTCTGCAAGCCGGCCTGCTGCAACCGGCTGCTGAAAAGGCCGCTGCTTACAGCCGTCATCTGTATGACATCGCTTCCGCCACCGGCGCCGACGTGAGCAAGGCTGTTGAAGCCACCGCCTCAGAAGCACAGTCGAAGTTCCTGTCGGTGGTTGACTCCGCGGTCAAGAACGCACCCGCCGGCAGCGAGAACGCAGTCGCCTTGGTGAAGTCGGCTGTGGCCGCTGCCAACAACGCTTTCGAAGGCGTGCAAAAGGCCGTTAGACAAGCAACCGACGCAGCAGAAGCCAACTTCCAGTCGCTGAGCGCCACCGCCGCCAAAGCCACAAAGGTCAAGCGCGTCGCTTGAGCTTCCTGAAGCTGAGGTCTCGGGTTTCAGGCCTGGTAAACATTTGTTGCCAGCTTGAACTCTGCCGGAGAAGTGCCATCTGATGAGTTACACGGGCTTCGGCTCGTGGTTTCCTGAAGGTTGTCTCTTCGGTGCCCTGATTCCTCTCTTCAAGGTACCTTTCGGCCCAGTGTTCGCACTGGGCCGTTTTGTTTTGTGCTCAAAGACTTTGCTCAAAGACTTTTCAGCGCGATCTTCTCGCGCAGCGCCGCAAGTTGGGCAAGTGCGGCTTCGCGCCCGGCCTGGATCGACTTCTTGCGTGACGTGAAGTCAACCCCTGACACCCCGGGCAGCTTCGGGCGCAGCACCACGTCAGCATCACGCAACTCGAAAGTGTTGATGCTCCGGCCCATGATCGCGAAGGTTTGCAGCAGCATGCGCATCGGGTCGCCGGTGGCGTTGCCGTCGGGCAAGGCTGAGATGTCGACAGCGATCACGAACTCGGCGCCCATCTGTCTCGCGAAGCGCACTGGCACCGGCGAGACCAGACCGCCGTCGACGTACTCACGCGCGCCAATCTTCACCGGCTGGAACACCGCGGGCACGGCGCTCGAAGCGCGCACAGCGACACCCGGGTCGCCGACCTGAAACAGGATAGGCTGGCCACTGTCGAGGTCGGTGGCAACGATGCCCAATGGCGTGCGCATCTGCTCGATCAAGCGCGCACCGGTGTTGTCGCGAACGTACCTGGCCAGCGCCTCGCCTCGAATCAGGCCGCGGCCAGGGAACGACCAGTCGGTGAAGGCCGACTCGTCCATCGACTCGGCGAGCGTGGCAAGCTCCGCACCACTTTTGCCAGACGCGTACAGCGCCGCAACGAGGCTGCCCGCCGACGTGCCCACAACCAGGTCGGGTTTGATGCCGTTTTCATCCAGCACCTGGATCACGCCGATGTGGGCGAAGCCGCGCGCCGCGCCGCCACCAAGTGCCAAGCCGATGCGCGGCAAACGAGGTGGCGGTTTGGGCGCGGCAACGGCGGGCGGCGCGGCAGGCGGAGGTGGCGTCTCAATCAGGGCGGGCTTGGGAACCGTGCCGCAGGCCGACAGCGCACCCGCCAGCCCCACAAGTAACCAGCGGCGGCGCATTGCTTGCCCGCAGTGCGGAGGCTCGTCGTTGTTCATCGGCTCATTCTAAAAGTCCGAGTCCTGCCACCCATTCATGCCATTCGAGAATAACCATCCTACGAAATTGTTATTCCCGAGCATAAAGAAGCTACGTACATTCCCTCACTTCGCAGCTCGCGGCAAACTCGCCTTTGAGCCGTGCACAGGACAATTCATGGACCTCATCGTTGCTGTCTTGAGCGGTTTCGGCGTCGGCGCCATCGTCGGCATGACCGGCGTGGGCGGCGGCTCGCTGATGACGCCGCTGTTGTTGTCGATCTTCAAGCTGAACCCCGCTGTGGCCATTGGCACCGACCTCTGGTTCGCTGCGGTCACGAAAACAGCCGGGTCGCTCTCGCACCACCAGGCAGGTCACGTCAATTGGTGCATCACGCGACTGCTGCTGCTCGGCAGCATTCCGGCTGCGCTGGCAACCATCGCGCTGATGCACTTCACCGGCATCACCAAAGGCTGGGCTGCCACCCTCACTTTCTCGCTCGGCATCGCCCTGCTGCTGACGGCTGTAACGGTCGCGTTCAAGCAGGTGTGGCATGGCGTTGGTCTGCGCCTGGAGCGCTGGATTCCAGAGAACCGCAAGCCGCTTCTCACCGTGCTGTGTGGTTTTATCCTCGGCGTGTTGGTGTCGCTGAGTTCGATCGGTGCCGGGGCGATTGGCGCCACCATGATCATGCTGTTGTATCCGCGCCTCGAGTCGCACCGTGTCGTGGGCACCGACATCGCTCATGCTGTGCCGCTCACACTGGTGGCCGGCATAGGCCACGCCACGCTCGGACACGTTGACTGGGCACTGCTCGGCTACTTGCTGATCGGCTCGATACCGGGCATCTGGATCGGCGCGCAGCTCACGCGCAAGATGCCTGAAAAATTCATCCGCGCGCTGCTCTGCCTTTCGCTCGTAGGCGCCGGACTCAAAGTGATTTCCTGACCATGTACAAATACTCCCCCTTCGACAAACTCTTCGTACACCAGCGGGCTGCGCAGTTTCGCGACCAGCTCGATCGCCACCTCGCCGGCCATTTGCCTGACGAAGACTTCCGCGCCCTGCGCTTGCAGAACGGCTGGTACATCCAGCGCCACGCTCCGATGCTGCGCATCGCCGTTCCCTACGGTGAATTGAACTCGACACAGCTGCGTGCGTTTGGCCGCATTGCCCGCGAGTACGACCGCGGCTACGGCCACCTCACGACCCGGCAGAACATGCAGTTCAACTGGATCCCGCTTGAGCGCAGCGCCGATGTGATGGACCTGCTGGCTGACGTCGACATGCACGGCATCCAGACCAGCGGCAATTGCATCCGCAACACCACCAGCGACTGCTTTGCCGGCGTGGCTGCCGACGAAGTGATCGACCCGCGGCCATATTGCGAAGTGCTGCGCCAGTGGAGCACGCTGCACCCAGAGTTCGCCTTCCTGCCGCGCAAGTTCAAGATCGCGGTGACGGGCGCGGTGGAAGACCGTGCCGCGACCGCGTGGCACGACATCGGCTTGCGCGTGCTGCGCAACGCAGCGGGCGAGGTCGGCTTCGAGGTGCGCGTGGGCGGTGGCATGGGCCGTACGCCGGTCATCGGCACCGTGATCCGCGAGTTCCTGCCGTGGCAGCAGATCCTCGTGTTCATTGAGGCGATCGTGCGGATCTACAACAAGCACGGTCGGCGCGACAACATGTACAAGGCGCGCATCAAGATCCTCGTGAAAGCCGAAGGCCAGCGGTTCATCGACGACGTTAACGAGGAGCTCGAACACATTCTTAACGACGACGTGCAAGGCACCGCGCACCTGATCCCGCAAGCCGAGTTCGACCGCGTCAGCGCAAGCTTCGTGACGCCTTCTGGCGTGACCCCGCGCACCGCCGGCTCGCCCGCATGGCAAGCCACCGCCGATGCGCCGGCCGGCTTTAGGCGCTGGCTCGAGCGCAACACCCACGCGCACAAGCTGCCCGGCTACCGCGCCGTGACGCTCTCGCTCAAGCGCGCGGGCCAGGCGCCGGGAGACGCAACCGACGTGCAGCTCGAAGCCGCGGCCGACCTGGCCGACCGCTACAGCTTCGGCGAAGCGCGCGTATCGCACGACCAGAACCTGGTGCTGCCCTGGGTGAACGAAGCCGACCTGTTCGGCCTTTGGAGCGCCGCGCGCGACGCGAGTTTCGCCACACCCAACATCGGCCTGCTGACCGACATGATCGCCTGCCCCGGCGGCGACTTCTGCGCGCTCGCCAACGCACGCTCGATCCCCATCGCGCAAGAGATCACCGAGCGCTTCGACGACATCGACGTGCTCTACGACATCGGCGACATCGACCTGCACATCAGCGGCTGCATCAATTCCTGCGGCCACCACCACAGCGGCCACATCGGCATCCTCGGCGTCGACAAAGACGGCAAGGAGTGGTATCAGGTCTCGCTCGGCGGATCCGACGGTTCAGCACTTGCGACCACGGCCGTGCCCGGCAAGGTGATCGGTCCGTCGTTCGCGGCCGACGAGGTGGCCGACGTGCTCGAAGCGGTGATTGAGACCTACCGCGACCAACGCACCGAGAACGAACGTTTCATCGACACCGTCAAGCGCGTTGGGCTCGACCCGTTCAAGAGCGCAGCCAATGCGACGCGCCGCAGCACCGCTCAGGTGGCCTGAAGGAAGACCATGAACTTCATCGATTCCCGCAAAAAACCACGCGACCCGTGGCACATGATCAACGGCGACGACGGCCCGATGGTCACGCTCACCCCGTCACCGCACAGCCTGCTCACCTTCCTTCAATGGCACGGTGCGCGCAGCCAGTGGCCCGAAGCAATTCCTGTCGGCGTGCTCCTGGCAAACGACGTCGAGATCCGCGAGCTGGCCGACGACCTGCCGCGCCTGTCGCTCGTGGCGCTGCAGTTCCCGAAGTGGGTCGATGGCCGTGCCTACAGCCAGGCCCACCTGCTGCGCTCGCGCTACCGCTTCCTCGGTGAAGTGCGCGCAATCGGCGAAGTGTTGGTCGACATGTTGCCCCTGTTGCAACGCAGTGGCTTCTCTGCGGTGCAGATGCGCGCGGACCAGTCGCTCGAAGCGGCACAACGCGCGCTCACCTTTTTCCCCGGGCACTACCAAGGCGACGCGCAAGACCCACTGCCGTTATTCGCCAAACCCCCAGGCACAGCCGAAGCGCTGGCACACCAACCGGTGCATGAATTCGTCGGCGAAGGAGCCTCGATATGAGCGCCATCAGTCTGTATGCCCGAGCGACCGAGGGTTTCGACAGCCGCGCCGCCAATGCCCTGGCGCTGTTGACCGAAGCCGCCGCCGCCCACAAAGGAGGCATCGTGCAGGCCACCAGCCTGGGCGCTGAAGACATGGTCATCACCGACCTGATCGCACGCCAGAAGTTGCCCATCGCAATTGGCACACTCGAGACCGGCATGCTGCACGCCGAGACGGTGTCTCTGGTGCTCAGCATCGAGTCTCGCTACGGCGTGGAGGTCGAGGTCTACGAACCGCGCAATGAATCGGTGATCCAGTTCGTTGGCACGCATGGCGACCGCGCGATGTATGAAAGCCTGGAGCTGCGCAAGGGCTGCTGCGCGATCCGCAAGCTTGAGCCGCTGTCCCGCATGCTCGAGAAGCGAACGGCCTGGGTCACCGGCATGCGGCGCGAGCAGTCCGACAAGCGCGGCACGGTGGCCTTCAGCGAGCAAGACGACAAAGGCCGTGCCAAGTTCAACCCGCTGGCCGACTGGAGCTGGGCCGACGTGTGGCACTACATCGAACAGCACAACGTTCCCTACAACGCTTTGCACGACCAGTTTTACCCAAGCATCGGCTGCGCGCCCTGCACGCGCGCCATCGCCGTGGGCGAGCCGTTCCGCGCCGGTCGCTGGTGGTGGGAAGACGAAGCCGCCAAAGAGTGCGGCCTGCATGTGCATGACGAACAACAGGTCTCGATGATCGGAGCCCACCAATGAATGTTGCCCTGAAGGTCGAGCAACTGCTGCCCCAGCTCGACCAGACCCACCTCGACTGGCTAGAGGAAGAGGCCATCTTCATCTTGCGCGAAACAGTGGCCGCATTTGAGCGCCCTGCCCTGCTGTTTTCGGGTGGCAAAGACTCTTGTGTGGTGCTGCGCTTGGCCGAAAAGGCCTTCAAGACGCGCAGTCTTGAAGGCGAGTTCAAGGGCCGCCTACCCTTCCCGCTGCTGCACGTGGACACCGGCCACAACTTCCCCGAAGTGATCGAGTTTCGCGACCGCCGCATTGCCGAGATGGGCGAGCGCCTCGTCGTCGGCCATCTCGAAGATTCGATCAAACGCGGCACGGTGCGCCTGAGCCACCCGCTCGAGTCGCGCAATGGCCACCAGACCGTAGCCCTGCTCGAATCGATTGAAGAACACCGCTTTGACGTGCTCATGGGCGGTGCGCGCCGCGACGAAGAAAAAGCCCGCGCCAAGGAGCGAATTTTTTCGCACCGCGACAGCTTCGGCCAGTGGCTGCCGAAAGAACAGCGCCCCGAACTCTGGACGCTCTTCAACACCAGAATCAAGCCCGGCGAGCACATGCGCGCGTTCCCGATCAGCAACTGGACCGAGCTCGACGTGTGGCTCTACATCGCACGCGAAAACATCCCGCTGCCGAACCTGTACTTCGCGCACGATCGTCAGGTGATCCACCGCAAGGGCCTGCTTGTGCCGCTGACAGAGGTCACGCCCGCCCTGCCCGGTGAAACCGTGGTGACCGAGCAGGTGCGCTTTCGCACCGTGGGTGATATGACCTGCACCTGCCCGGTCGAAAGCGCCGCAGAAACCGCCGCAGAGATCGTCGCCGAAACACTGCAAGTCACGGTCAGCGAGCGCGGCGCCACACGCATGGACGACCGCACCTCCGATGCTTCGATGGAGCGGCGCAAGAAAGAAGGGTATTTCTGATGAGCACCCACACACCCGCGCTGGCCGACCACCGCGCCCTGCGCTTCCTCACCGCCGGCTCGGTCGATGACGGCAAGAGCACGCTGATCGGCCGGCTGCTTTACGACAGCCGGGCGATCCTCGCAGACCAGCTCGACACTTTAGAAAAGCGCGCCGCCGGCGCACCCATCGACTTGTCTTTGCTGACCGACGGCCTGGAAGCCGAGCGCGAACAGGGCATCACAATCGATGTGGCCTACCGTTACTTCGCGACCAAGCAGCGCAAGTTCATCATCGCCGACGCACCCGGCCACGAGCAGTACACACGCAACATGGTCACGGCCGCGGCCGGCAGCGATGCGGCAGTGGTGCTGGTCGACATCACCAAGCTCGACACGAAATCCGCCACCGCGGCCAACCCCGTGCCTTTGCTCGCTCAGACGCGCCGCCACTCCTTGCTCGCTCAGCTGCTTCGCGTGCCAAGCCTCGTGTTCGCAATCAACAAGATCGATGCGGTCGACGATCCAGCGCAGGTCTTCGAGGCTGTGCGCGCTTCGCTGCTGGCGTTTGCCGAACACGCCGGTATGGAAGTGGCCGGCGTGATCCCGGTCTCCGCGCTGCGCGGCGACAACGTCACACAAAAGCTCGACGCCGATTGGTATGACGGCCCGTCGTTGCTTCAGTTGCTGGAGAGCCTGCCGACGGCGCAAGAGCGCAAGGTTGGCGACCTTCTGATCCCGGTTCAGTATGTGGCCCGCGACGATGGCCAAACGATGAGCGGAGGCACCGGCGACCAGCCGCGCACGCTGTGGGGCCGGGTCGCCCACGGCAACGTGAAGGCCGGTGACGAAGTGCAGCTGTTCCCCAGCAATCAAAAAGCCTTCGTCGCCGAGGTGCGCGTGGCCGGCTCTCTGGTGGAGCGCGCCGAAGCCGGCCAATCGGCCGGCATCACGCTCGACCGCCAGCTCGACGTGTCGCGTGGCGACTGGATTTCGACCCCTGGCACCATTCGCGAAGCGAGCCGCTTCTCGGCCACGCTGGCCTGGCTCGATACCGAACCGGCCGTGGTCGGTCGCAAGTACCAGGTTCGCCACGGCAACCGCTGGGTGCAGGCGCGCATCTCGGCGATCAAAAGTCGGCTCGACATCCATTCGCTGCAGGCAACCGACGCGCACGAACTGAACGTCAACGAGATCGGTCACGTGGTGATCGAAACGCAGCAGCCGTTGCCGATCGAGACCTACGAGACCAACCGCGTCGGCGGCGCGTTGATCATCGTCGACCCTGCGAGCAACCGTACCAGCGGAGCGCTGCTCGTCAAGGCAGCTGCGTAAATGTTCGCCACCCACATCACTGCGTTCCTGCCGACCGAGAAGGCGCTCCGCGGCAACGGCCAAGCACGAGCGCTTGCGCGGCCCTTGGCGGCACGCGTGAGGCTGAGACCATGGGCCGCGTGATCTTCGTGGGTGCCGGCCCCGGCACGGCCGATCTGATCACCTTGCGCGGTGCGCAGCGCCTGAAGCAGGCCGATCTGGTGCTGTTCGACGCCCTGACCGACCCGGCGTTGCGCGCGCTGGCACCGCAAGCACGCTGGATCAACGTGGGCAAGCGCGGATTTGCCGAAAGCAGCGGCCAGAACATGATCAACGCCTTGCTAGTCAAACATGCGCGCGAGGGGAGCGTGGTTGTGCGACTCAAGGGCGGCGACCCGAGCGTGTTCGGCCGGCTCGAAGAAGAACTCGATGCCCTGGCGGCGGCCGGCATTGCGTGCGAAGTGGTGCCGGGCGTGACCGCGGCCACCGCTGCCGCCGCGGCCACCCTTCGCCCGCTGACACGCCGTGGCAGCGGGCGCAGCGTGAGCCTCACGACCGCGATGACCTGCCAAGGCGCGCTGACCGCGCCGCGCACGGCTGACACTGAAGTTTTTTATATGGCCGGCAAACAACTTGCGGCCTTGTCGCGCCGCCTGCGCCAGGCCGGTTGGCCCGCCGACACGCCCGCCTGCGTCGTCTCGCGTGCCGGCTGGCCGGATCAATTGCAAAGCGATCACCGCATCGACACGCTGCGCGATGCCACAGTGCTGCACGCCGGCCGGCCCACGGTTGTGACCGTGGGCGCGGGAGCCGCTCCACTGAGCCCGCGTACAACGGCCAAACTACCGAGCACCCTCACCCTCACCTTCAGCGCGGAAACCGCGAAGCCCTAAAATCTAAAGCGTTGTCATCGGTGCAGTGCGCCGTGGCCCACCAACAGCCAAGAGCCTCTGTCATGACCCATGTTGTTCTCGAATCGTGCATTCGCTGCAAATACACCGACTGCGTGGACGTGTGCCCCGTTGACTGCTTCCGCGAAGGCCCAAACTTCCTCACCATCGACCCCGACGAATGCATTGACTGCGCGGTGTGCATTCCCGAGTGCCCGGTCAACGCAATCGTGCCCGAAGAAGACGTGCCGGGCTACCAGCAGCACATGATCAAGCTCAACGCCGATCTGGCCAAAAACTGGCCCAGCATCACCAAGCGCAAGACCCCGCAGCCTGACGCCGATGACTGGAAAGACAAGACTGGCAAGCTCAGCGAACTGATCAAGTAAATCTTCGTGGCAGCGAGCGGCGACACCCCTGCGCTGATCGAGACCGATGCCGTCGTCATCGGCGCCGGCCCGGTTGGCCTGTTCCAGGTGTTCGAGCTCGGGCTGCTGGAAATCAAGGCCCACGTGATCGACTCGCTGCCTATGCCCGGCGGCCAGTGCATCGAGCTCTACGCCGACAAGCCCATCTACGACATTCCCGGCACGCCCGTGTGCAGCGGGCGCGAGCTGGTGGATCGGCTGCTCAAGCAGATTGAGCCGTTCAACGCGACCTTTCATCTGGGCCAGCAGGTGAACCGCGTGCAGCGCCAGGACGATGGCCGCTTCGCGATCGGGACCTCGGCGGGCGCCGCCTTTCTCGCGAAGACGGTTTTCGTCGCCGGTGGCATCGGTTCGTTCCAGCCGCGGCTCCTGAAGATCGAAGGGCTCGGTGACTTCGAAGGAACACAGCTTTTCTATCGCGTGCCTTCCACCTCCCTGGCCGGGCAGCACGTCGTGGTGATCGGCGACAGCGACGCAGCATTGGAATGCGCGCTCACGCTTGTAAGGCAGAAGGCCAGCGTCACGCTGATGCATCGGCGAGACGAGTTCAAGGCGGCGGCCCCCACGATCGAGGCCGTGAGGCAGCTTCGCGAGCAAGGCGCTCTTCAGTTCATCGCTGCCCAAGCGATCAGCCACGAACAGGCGAATGGTCGCCTTACGGCGCTGCAGGTCGCGACCTCCGAAGGCAGCACCCGCACGCTGTCGCTCGACGCGCTGATCGTGCTCACGGGCCTGAGTCCCAAGCTCGGCCCCATCGCCGAATGGGGCCTGGCGCTCCAGCGCAAACAACTCGTCGTCGACACCGCCACGTTCCAGACCAGCACGCCTGGCATCTTCGCCGTGGGCGACGTGAACACCTACCCGGGCAAGAAGAAGCTGATCCTTTGCGGCTTTCACGAAGCGGCGCTTGCGGCCTTCGGCGCCGCTGCTCACGTGTTCCCGGGCAAGCCGGTGCAACTCGAATACACCACCACCAGCCCGCGCCTGCACAAGGCACTCGGCGTCAAGCCGGTCACTGAGCCATAATCCGCCCGCTTCGCACTTCGGTGCAAAGCACTCGCTAGGGGTGTTGATCCCGCTCAAGGTTTCGGCTTCGTGCGGCTCGACTGAGACAGTCCCTTTGAACCTGATTGAGGTAATCCTCGCGCAGGGAAGCAAGGCCGGGCCGTCACGTTCTGTGGCGCCTTCGGCCCGCCGACCTGCCGTCGCAAACGAAACACACGATGGCGCAACTCTCGACCTTCACACTCTCTCCAATCACGGCTGCCGCATTGCTGGCGGCGGCACAGGCCTGCGCGCAAACCGCATCGACCCAGTTGGAACCCATCGTCGTCACGGGCCGAACACAGCCGCCGGTGAGCATTGGCGGCTGGGGCGACATTCCACTGGCGAAGACCCCGCTGCAAGCAAACGTTTTCACGTCTGAACAGCTCAAAGACAGCGGCGCGCGCCGCCTGTCGGACCTGGTCACCTTCGACCCCGGCATCAGCGACGCCTACAACAGCGAAGGTTATGTCGACTACCTGACCGTGCGCGGCTTCGTCATCGACAACCGCTTCAACTACCGGCGCGACGGCTTGCCGATCAACGCCGAAACGCCCATCGCGCTCGACAACAAAGCCCGCGTCGAGATTCTCAAGGGCACGAGCGGAATACAGGCCGGCACCAGCGCGCCGGGCGGGCTGGTGAACTTCGTCGTCAAGCGGCCCACCGATGCGCCGTTGCGCTCTGCCTCGTTCGAATGGCGCCAGGCCGGCAGCCTGACCGGCGCGCTCGACCTGAGCCAGCGCTTCGGTGAAGACCAGGCTTTCGGCGTGCGCCTGAACGCGGCGGCGGCGCACCTCGACCCGCAGCTGAAATCGGCCAAGGGCGAACGCTCGTTGTTTGCCCTGGCCGCAGATTGGCGGGTAAGCCCCGACACACTGATTGAAGCCGAGATCGAGACCAGCCACCGCTCACAACCCAGCCAGCCCGGCTTCAGCTTGCTCGGCAACACGGTTCCCGAACCCGGCGACCCGCGCCTGAACCTGAACAACCAGCCGTGGTCGCTGCCAGTGGTGTTCAACGCCACGACCGCCTCGCTGCGATGGCAGCAAAGGCTCAGCAGCGACTGGCGTTTCATCGCGCACGCCGCCACCCAGCAGCTGCGCACCGACGACCGCCTGGCCTTCCCTTACGGCTGCACCGACACCGACGGCACCTACTACGCCGACCGCTACTGCCCGAACGGTACTTACGATCTGTACGACTTCCGCAGCGAGAACGAACGCCGGCGCAGCGACGCGCTCGACCTGTCGCTCCAAGGCAAGTTCCAGACCGGCCCGCTCAGCCACGCTCTGACCATGGGCGCGCTGAACAGCACCGTGCGGAACCGCTTTCAGCAGCAGGCCTATAACTTCGTTGGCACCGGTAACGTCAGCGGCACACTGGTGACGCCGGCCGACCCGTCATTGACCGACGAAAACACCGATCGCGACGAGCGCTCGACTGAGCTTTACGCCCGCGACGCCATCGCACTCACCAGCGAGCTGACCGCCTGGCTCGGCCTGCGCCACACCCGCCTCGTGCGTGAAAGCGTGCGCACTGATGGCTCGAGCGCAACCGGCTACAGCCAGTCGTTCAACACGCCTTGGCTGGCGCTGAGCTTCGCTTTCGCACCCGATCAACTGGCCTATGCCAGTTACGGTCAAGGCGCGGAATCAGAAGTCACCCCGAACCGGCCGCGCTACAACAACCCGGGTGTTGCCCTGTCCACGCTGAAGAGCGAGCAGATCGAGATTGGCCTCAAGGCATCGAGCGAACGTTTCGAATGGGGCCTAGCCTGGTTCGACATCCAACGCCCGAACTTTATTGATGTCGGCACTTGCGACCTGCCCAACACCTGCACGCGCCAAGTGGCAGGTCAAGCGCGACACCGCGGCGCAGAGGCCACGGCTGCGTTTCACGATGGCGGTCTGACACTACGCGCCGGTGCACAGTGGCTGCATGCTCGGCTCGACAGCGGCCTGGAGCCCACCAACGTACCGGCGCGCACGCTCAGGCTGCAAGCGGCGTATGGCGTGCCGCAATGGCCCGGACTGGCGCTGCAGGCCAATGCCTCGCGCGAGAGCCAGCGAATGGTGCTGCCCGATAACAGCCAGAGCATCCCTGGCTACACGCGTGTCGATGCAGCAGTTCGCTACGAGAACAAATTGGCAGCGCAGTTGTGGACTTGGCGTGCCGGCGTCGACAACCTGTTCGACAAACGCGCGTGGCGCGAATCGCCCTACCAGTTCAGTCACGTCTACCTGTACCCGCTCGCACCACGCACGCTGCGCGTGTCGGTTCAGGTCGACCTCTAGTGCTGATCATCAATTGAGCCAAACAACCGCAGCGACAAGACGAAGTGCGCAAGGGAGTTGCGAGTTGCCTGGGCATAGAGAATGGCGATAGAAATATAGCTATACTCGTAGGCTGTTCCTCGATAGCTCAGTTGGTAGAGCGCCGGACTGTTAATCCGTAGGTCCCTGGTTCGAGCCCAGGTCGGGGAGCCAAGTAATGCAAGGGTCAGCAGGTTAGCGCCTGCTGACTTTTTTGCTTTCGGGGCTCAACTGGTGGCAGTCTGGTGCCCGTCTGGTGCCAGTTTCGACGTCCCGACCCCACGGGGCCGCAAGATCAGAGTTGAGACGCCAACAAACGACTCCAGCGTTCCGAAAGCTTCTCGGTCCAAGGGCGGTTGGCCCAGTCGAGGAAGCCGATGACCTTCGACTTCGCGAGGTCGGCATTGAAAACCTCAGTCTGCTGCCGCGCGAACTCTGCGTCGAGCAGGTTCAGCGTCGCCTCGTCGTTCAAACGGAACGACCGGTTGTCGAAGTTCGTCGATCCCACCGACGTCAGCAGCCCGTCTACGATCATCATCTTGCAGTGGTACATCGTTGGCTCGTACTCCGCGATGGTTGCACCAGCCAGCAACAGCGGCCCCCATGTCGCACGTGATGCGCTGCGCACCGAGTCGCTGTCGATGTGGGCCCCGGGCACGATGATCCTGACCTTGACCCCACGCTTCAAGGCGTCGACCAGACCCGCGAGCGCCAGATCGCCCGGCACGAAGTAGGCGGCCGACAGGTCGATCGACTTCGCAGCCGCGGTGATCGAGAACAGGTACATGAGCTGCATGCTCTCGCTGCCGCCGGAGGGTGAGCTGCTGAACATCTGCGCCAGCGTCTTGCCTTGCTCGGTCAAGGGCGGAAAGTAGGCCGGCCCATGGAGGGCGTGGCCCGTCACCTTGATCCAGTTGTCCAGGAACACCGACTGCATCTGCGCCACAGCCGGCCCGCTGATCTGAAAGTGGGTGTCCCGCCAATGTTCGGGGTCTTGCGCGCGGCCGGTCCATGGGGTGGCGATGCCCACACCCCCTGTGAAGCCGACTCGGCCATCGACAACGAGCAGTTTGCGGTGCGTGCGGTTGTTCAGGCGAGCCAGATGCGACCAATGCGGCGGATGAAAGCGCTGGATCTGCACGCCTGCGGCGGTCAGACGTTTGATCAGCGCATCATCCATCTTCGCGCTGCCGACCCAGTCCAGCAGCACATGGCATTTGACACCCCGCTGAGCGGCTTCAGCCAGTGCCGCGGCGAACTGCTGCCCGATGTCTCCGGACCAGTAGATGTACGTCTCGAAGGTGATCGACGTCTTGGCTTCGCGAATGGCCTGGAGCATGGGCGGGAAGATTTCGTCGCCGTTCAGAAGCACCTTCACTGCATTGCCCTGGATGAAGGGCGGCCCGAGGAGGAGCCCGAGCTCACGGGCGAATTGAGGGTCGTCGAGCGAATACAAGCGCTCAACGCGACGACCGATCTCTTTCTCGCCGGAAATGAAGTTGACGGCCACGAGGCCGCTGACCGCGGCAATACAAAAACCGATGACCAACCAAGCTGCTTTTTGGGCGAAGCGCAATGCCATGGCGTGCGGGCTGAGTGAAGGTGGGCCAATGTAGGCCATCCCTCGCACGGCCGTGCACGCAGGCGTCAGCTGGCGCCCAAGCTGCCGCCCCGATCTGCAGCCGCCCAGCGTGCCCAAGAGACGGCGGACGCGCGCACGTGTGGCGGTCGCGTCGCGGATGCTCGGTTGCGGTAGTCGCTCAGTCGGCGAGCGCGGCTCGCTCCGTGATGCTTTGCAACGGGAATGTTGCCACCACGGCCGTCCGGCGACCGGGCGCCGAGTCGATCGCGAGGCTGCCACCGAGCGAGGCCACCCTGAAACGCATCCCGACAACGCCGTGCTTGCCGACCGGCGACTGGTTCACGTCGAAGCCGGCGCCGTCGTCGGCGATTTCGAGCCGAACGGTCTCACCAGATGTGCCCAGCCGCAACCGCACTTCGTCGGCCAGTGCGTACTTGCTGATGTTGGTCAGGCTCTCCTGAAGCACGCGATAGATCGTCAGCTCGGAGTCGGGGTCGGCGCTGAACTCCTCGATGTCGGCGGACATCGGTATGCCCAGGCCGGGATTCGTTTCGGAGCACAGGATTCGCAGTGATGCGGCAAGCCGGAGATTGGTCAGCGCCGAAGGGCGCAAATTCTCGATGACGCGGCGTTTCAGTGCGATGCCTTCGTTCATGCGCTTGATCGCCTGTTCGAGACACCCCGAAGGGCCTCAAAGGTCGGCCGGGCCCGCATGGCCGTGCAGGAACGAGTCCTACAAAGTTTCGCGGCACCGGCAGCTACGAGTCCAACGCCGACGCAGGAAAAATTCGGGCAACGCAGCTTTGAGTTGTTGCGATGCAAACATCAACATCAACATCAGCATCACCCGACATCGCTCGCCCTTCCATGAAACTTTTGGGCGCCGAACCGTGGCGCGCTGCGTTCGAGTTCGTATCGCACCAACTCACTCCCAGCCCCTCCAAGCCCATCGGCGATGGGCACCCTGTCGTGATCTTCCCAGGGCTCGCCACCGATGGCACAGCCGTGGCGCCGCTGCGCAACCATTGCCAATCGTTGGGATACGCCGCTTTCGACTGGGGCCAGGGGCGCAACACGGGCCCGCAAGGCGATGTGGACGAATGGCTCGCTGCGCTCGCCGCGCGAATTTCGGCGGCGCTTTCCGGCTTCGACCAGAGCGCAACGCTGATCGGCTGGAGCCTCGGCGGGCTGTACGTGAGCACGAGCACGAATACCGATGTCCCTGGCCCGCGATTTGATCAAGCTGAGCGAGGGACGATATAAGGTCTCCCTCAGCGATCTTGAACAAACGAGCGCTGTGGGAGAGTCTCTTTTCGACCAAGATCAGAGACCA
>JBBRPV010000023.1:0-49208 GCA_038227445.1 Burkholderiales bacterium
GATCTTGGACGCGGGGATCGAGGTGCCCGAATTCAAGTGACCGATCACGCCGTTGACCTTGGAGTCGACCAACTTTTGCGCAACTGCGGTGCCTTGTTTCGGATCGCCCGCATCGTCTTCAGCGACCAGCTCGAACTTGACCTTCTTGCCGCCAATCATGGTGCCCTTGGCGTTCAACTCGTCGATGGCCATGATGGCACCGTTTTCGTTGTCCTTGCCGAGGTGCGCTATACCGCCGCTGGTGGGAGCCACCGAGCCGATCTTGACGACCATGTCATGCGCGTAAGCGCTGGCACCGAGCATGACCACAGCTGCGGCAATGATCGTATTGAATTTGAATTGCATGCAATAACCTCCGGATAGGAATTTTCGAAAAAAAATTGAACAGTTGAATTTTGTCAACGCGCAGGACGATACCCCAAAACAGAACCGTTTCTCTACAGTGAATGTACGGGTCGCACGGCGGGCCCTTTTCAGGGTCTCCATAGGCTCGAACATTCGGACAGAGCTGCGATTCACCTTGGTGACCTCAACCCCTTGTGGGGCTTCGGACGTTGCAGGCCACACCACAACGCGCGAACTAACGGCTGCGATGACGCAACAATTCTTGAGCGACCGCGCGAGCCACGATGTCGTGCAAGGTCGACGCCAACTCGGCGCGCGTTTCGCGCACCATGTTGTCGGCGGCACGCTGCAGAAGGGGCGTGAGCACTTCGCGCAACCGAACCTCAAGCATCAGGTCGACTTGACGTTGCACCTTGGCCAGAATGCGAAGGCTGAGTTGCTCCTCCGACACGAACGATGCAACCGGCGCCTGCGCATTAGGCGCCAACACCATGGATTCGTCGAAGCCACCGGCGTGCTGCCGATCATCATCGAGGGCCTGCGCCTGGGCGGGCCAGTCCACGACCTCGGTCAGAGTTGGCACGGTCTGCGGTGAAAGCGGTCCCTGCTGGCTCACTGCGCAGCCCCGTGGCGCACGATCATGTAGCCACGGCTGGCGTAGTACTTCCATCGCGCGCGAGCCGCAGCGCGATCACCTTCGTCGTCGACCGAGACGATCTCGATCAGGCGGGCGAAGCTCTCGAAACCGGCCGGAGCTTCCGACCCCAGGTTGAGCAGCACGTCGTGGTGCACTGCTTCGGCACAGTTTTCGAGCAGCCACACCGGCGTGTCTCGCAAACGCGCCGGCACGGGCTCGTTGCTGCGCAGCATTGCATGTGGCACGAACTCGGTCGGGTCGAAGCTCCAGAGCGCCCGGTCGAGGCCGCTTAGCACTTCGCCAGGACCGGAAACAACAACCTTCGCGCCCTGTCGAGCGGCCTTTCGCAGCAGCCGGCAAGCGTATTCGGTGCGGTCAGGCACGTTGAAATGGAAACTGACCTCTGTCAACGGAACCCCCAGTTCGGCGAGTACGCCGACGGCAGGCCCCAGACAGTGCGAACTGGCTTGGGGCTGCCCGACGACTTGCCTGATAAGTGCGCCATGTCAGTCGAGTTGCGACAGAACGAAGTGGGTGAGCAGGCTCACTGGCCGGCCGGTGGCACCTTTGGCCGCGCCCGTCTTCCAGGCGGTGCCTGCAATGTCGAGGTGCGCCCACGGATACTTGCCCGTGAAGCGGCTCAAAAACTGGGCCGCTACGCTCGCGCCACCGGGCCGCCCTCCGATGTTCCCCATGTCGGCGAAATTGCTCTTCAAGCCTTCACCGTACTCTTCATCGAGCGGCATGCGCCAGCACGGGTCGAGGCCGGCTTGACTGGCCGCCAGCATCTGATCGGCGACCTTGTCGTCTGCGGTGAAAAGGCCGGAGTTGTGGTGCCCGAGGGCAACCACGCAAGCGCCGGTGAGAGTCGCCACGTCAACGACCACCGCCGGCTTGAAGCGCTCTACGTAGGTCAGCGCATCACAGAGAATGAGCCGGCCTTCGGCATCGGTGTTGAGGATCTCAATGGTCTGGCCCGACATGCTCTTGACCACGTCGCCCGGCTTGACTGCACTGCCGCTAGGCATGTTGTCGCACGAAGGCACCACGCACACGAGGTTGAGCTTCGGCTTCAGCTCGGCGATAGCGCGCAGCGTTCCGAGCACGCTCGCGGCCCCGCCCATGTCGAACTTCATCTCGTCCATCTCGGCCCCGGGTTTGAGCGAGATGCCGCCGGTGTCGAAAGTGATGCCCTTTCCGACCAGAACGATCGGTGCCTGCGACTTCGGTGCGCCGTCGTAGCGAGCAACGATGAAACGTAGCGGCTCGTCGGAGCCTTGTGCCACCGCCAGGAATGAACCCATACCGATCTTTTCACAGGCCTTGCGGTCGAGCACTTCCACCGTCAGCCCGTATTCTTTGCCGAGCTTTTTCGCCTGTTCAGCGAGGTAGGTCGGCGTGCAGTGATTGCCCGGTCGGTTGCCAAATTCGCGCGCCAGGTTCACGCCGGCGGCAATGGCTTGGCCGCGCTGCAGGCCCTGTTGAACCACCTTGGCCTCGGCCTTGCTGCACAGCAGCGTCACCTTGTTGATGGCGGCCGGCGCAGGCGCGCTAGGCTTGGTGTGGCGGTATATATAGACACTGTCACTCACCGCAGCCACCAGTGCTTCGGCGTGCGCGGCACCGATTTCACCGGCGCCGGCCAGGCCCACGGCCACGTGCTTCGCGCCTGTCGCCTTCACCTGCTTGATGCCGATGGCCACTGCCGCCTTGAAGGCTTTCGCTGTGTTGGCACCCGCCACCGAAAACACGACCCGCGGCGCGCGCACGTCGGCAGGGCGGTGCAAATAGATGCTTTTGCCGGCCTTGAGCTTGAGGTCGTCATGGGCCAGGGCATCGCTGAGCGCCGCCCCCAGCGCTGCATCAAGCGTGCCGTCCACCGTATCGCCGGTGACGATCAGCACGAGCGCGTCGCAGGTCAGGCCCGCGAGCGCGTTGGCCCCGAGAACTTGATAACGGAAGTCCATAATTCGTGGTCCCTTAGACAAGCAGACGATGTTATTCGATTCCACTTTGCGTCGAGACCTGGCGCGCAACTTCGGCGCCACCCTCGTGGTGATCCTCACCATCGTGCTGACGATGATGTTGATCCGCACGCTGGGCTTGGCCGCACTCGGCCAGGTGGCCCCGCAAGACGTGGTCCTACTGCTCGGCTACGTGGCGCTGGGCCATTTGCCGACGATGCTCGCGCTGTCGCTGTTCATCGCGGTCGTGGCCACGTTGTCGCGCATGTACCGCGACAGCGAAATGGTCATCTGGTTCGCCAGTGGCGTGGGCCTCACGCGTTTCGTGGCGCCGGTGCTGCGGCTGTGCTGGCCGGTGTTGCTGGTGATCGGCCTGTTGGCGCTGTTTGTATGGCCTTGGCAGAACCAGCGCAGTGTCGAGTTGAAAGAACGTTTCGAGCGCCGCTCTGACCTTTCGCGCATCACACCGGGCCAGTTCCAGACTTCGAACGACGGGACTCGGGTGTTTTTCATCGAACGCGACGCCACCGACAGCCAGACCGGGCGCACTGTGTTCATTTTGTCGTCGTTGGCCGGCAGCGAATCGGTGACCTCGGCGCGCAGCGGCCGCATCGAGCTCGATGGTGACGACCGCTTTTTGGTACTCACCCGCGGCCAGCGCAACGAACAGAACCTGCGCAGCGACGACAAGACGCTCGCCCGTTTCGAGAGCTACCGCGTGCTGGCCGGCGAGAAGGTGCTGTCCAGTCTGGACAACCTGCCGCCCAAGGCGCGCCCAAGCATCGAGCTGCTGTTGGACCCCACGCCGCGCCACCAGGGCGAGCTGGTGTGGCGCCTCGGGCTGGTACTGGGCGCCGCGAACATGCTGCTGCTTGGGATCGGCTTGTCGGCTTCGAACCCGCGCCGCGCCAGTAGCTGGAACCTGCTTTTCGCACTGCTCGCCTTCGTGGTTTACTACAACATCATCAATCTCTCGCAGGCTTGGGTCGCTGGCAGCAAGGTGAGCATGGGCACAGCGTTGATAGCGGCGCATGGCGGCGCTTTCCTGATCGCGCTGGTGCTCTTTTGGTGGCGCGAGCACCTCAACAGCCGCATCATGTGGGCGCGAGACTCAACCTCGAACGCGGCCGCCGCATGAAGACGGTTCGCCGACTCTTCTATGCCGACATCGTCGCAGCGGTGGCCTTCGTGGCGCTCGCGTTCCTGTCGCTTTCTTATTTCATCGACTTCGTCGATCAGCTTGCCGACATCGGCAACAGCGGCTACACGAGCCTCTACGCGGCGGTGTACTCGCTGCTGCTGCTGCCTGGTCACTTCTACGAGATCGCACCGATCGCGGTGCTGATAGGCGCCATCTACTCCTTGTCGCGCATGGCGCAGTCGTCGGAGTTCACGATCCTGCGCACAGGCGGGCTCGGGCCGGGCCGGGCACTGGCTCTGCTGGCCAGCTTAGGTCTGATGTTTGGCGTGTTGACCTACCTTGTTGGCGACTACGTGGCTCCGCAGAGCGAGCGCCAGGCCAGCCAGTTGCTGGCACGCTACAAGGGCGGCATGAAACTCGGCCGCTCTGGCGCATGGCTAAAAGACCACACCAGCACGCCCGAAGGCGAGCGCAGCTACTCGGTCAATGTTGGTTCTGCCGCTGGCACAGCGGTGCTGCAAGACATTCGCATCTTCGAGTTCGACGCCGACGGCCGCCTGCTGCGTCGCATCTCGGCCAGCAGCGGCGTGGTGGAAACCAATGCCACCTGGTCGCTGAAAGACGTGCAAATCACGCACTGGATCAACACCGAGGGCCAAGCCCAAGCGCCCGAGGAAAAGCTCGCGGCCTACAAATGGGCGAGCAGCTTGTCGGCCGGCGTGGTGGCGGCCGCCGTGCTTCCGGTGAGCACGATGTCGACGGTCGACCTGTTTCGCTACATCGGCCACCTCGCCGACAACGAACAGGCAGCACAGCGCCACCAGATCCAGTTCTGGAAGCGTGCGCTCTACCCCTTCGCCAGTCTCGTGATGATGGGTCTGGCGCTGCCCTTTGCTTACCTTCACGCTCGCGCCGGCGGCGTGAGCCTGAAGGTCTTCGGCGGCATCATGCTGGGCATCAGCTTCGTGCTGCTCAACAATGTGGCTGGCCACATGGGCTTGCTGCGAAACTGGACACCATGGATCGTGGCTGCGGCGCCGAGTGCGTTGTACCTTTTGATGTCGCTGGCGGCGTTCAGCTGGCTTGTTCGTTACCGATAGGACCGGAAGATGCAACGCGGATTGATCCTGTTCGCCCACGGTGCCCGCGACCCGCGCTGGGCATTGCCATTTGAAGCTGTGGCCAGCCGCGTGCGCGAGGCTGCTCCGCAGGTCGCGGTGCAGCTCGCTTTCCTCGAATTCATGGCGCCCGCCCTGGTCGACGCCGGCCGCGCGCTGGCGCAGGCCGGGTGCACACGGGTCGACGTGGTGCCGCTGTTCCTCGGGGCCGGTGGCCATGTGCGCAAGGACTTGCCGCTGCTGCTCGACGAGCTCGCCCGGCTTCACCCACAGGTCCGCTGGCAGTTACGCAGCGTGATCGGCGAAGTCGACACCGTCATCTACGCCATGGCACAAGCCGCCCTCGCGCTGACCCTTGACGAGAAGGTGGAATGAACCTGCACCAGTTTCGGTTCGTGCAGGAAGCCGTTCGCCGCGACCTCAACCTTACGGAAACCGCGAAGGCGCTCTTCACCTCGCAACCCGGTGTCTCGAAAGCCATTCTCGAACTGGAAGCCGAACTCGGAATCGACATCTTCGCGCGTCACGGAAAACGCCTAAGGCGTGTCACCGAGCCCGGTGTGCAGGTGCTCAAAGCAGTCGAAATCATCATGCGCGAGGTCAGTAACCTGAAGCGCATCGGCGAAGAATATTCGCAGCAAGACGCCGGCACACTTTCGATCGCCACCACCCACAGCCAAGCGCGCTACTTCCTGCCGGGACCGGTAGCGCAGCTGCGCAAGCGCTTCCCGAAGGTCAACATCAGCCTGCATCAGGGCGCACCCGACCAAGTGGCGCGCATGGTGATCGACGAGGTCGCCAACATCGGGCTGGCCACCGAGGCGCTGAGCCGCTATGACGAGCTCGTGACCTTGCCCTGCTACGAATGGCAGCACGCCGTAGTGATGCCAGCGAACCACGTGCTGGCGCAGGTTGATCGCATATCTCTCGAAGACCTGGCGGTGCTGCCACTGGTCTCGTACCACCCGTCATTCAGCGGCCGCAGCCGGGTCGACGCGGCCTTCGCAGCGCGCGGCCTGAAGCCCGACATAGTGCTCGAAGCGATTGACGCCGACGTGATCAAAACCTATGTGCGCATCGGCCTGGGCGTGGGCATCGTGTCAGAACTGGCCGTGCGTGAGGACCCGCCCGGAGGCGACCTGGTGTGGCGCCCAGTCGGTCACCTGTTCGGCCAAAACGTGACGCGCATCGCCTTTAAGCGCGGTGCCTACATGCGCAACTTCGTCTACGCGTTCGCCGACATGTTGTCCGACCGCCTGAGCCGCGCCCTCATCGACCGCTCAATGGGTGGCGACCCGCACGACTACCAGCTTTGATTCCCGCCCGCACCGCCTGCCCGCACCTTCAGCACGCACGTTCAAAATGAGCCCGTCCAGCTTTCACACCCCTACCGTCACGAGTCGTCTGCCGCGCGTGGGCACCACCATCTTCACGGTGATGTCGGCGCTGGCGCAGCAACACAACGCAGTCAACCTCGGGCAGGGCTTTCCCGACTTCGACTGCGACCCCGAGCTGATCGACGCAGTGAACGCGGCCATGCGCGGCGGCCTGAATCAATACCCGCCAATGGCCGGCGTACCGATACTTCGCGAAGTGATCGCCGCAAAAATCGCTGCGATCTATGGTCATGCCTACGACCCCGGCACTGAGATCACCGTGACGGCCGGCGCCACGCAGGCGATCATCACGGCGATCCTGGCACTTGTACACCACGGCGACGAAGTGATCGTGCTCGACCCGTGTTACGACAGCTACGAACCCAACGTCGAACTCGCTGGTGGTGTGGCGGTGCACGTGCCGCTCACACCCGGCACTTTCGCGCCCGATTTCGCGCTGATCAAGGGCGCGATCACGCCGCGCACCCGCGCCATCATCGTCAACACGCCGCACAACCCGAGTGCTACTGTCTGGTCGACTTTGCAGATGCAAAGTCTGGCCGAACTGCTGCACGGCACCGACATCGTGGTGATTGCCGATGAGGTCTATGAACACATGGTTTTCGACGGCGCGCTGCACCAGAGCGTGGCGCGCTCGCCTGAGCTAGCCCAGCGCAGCGTCTTGGTCTCTAGCTTCGGCAAGACCTACCACGTGACCGGCTGGAAGGTGGGTTATGCGGCGGCGCCGGCAGCGCTGATGGCCGAGTTCCGCAAGGTGCACCAGTTCAACGTGTTCACCGTGAACACGCCGATGCAACACGGCCTGGCCAGCTTCATGGCCGATGCTTCTCGATACCTTGACCTGCCGGCGTTCTACCAGCGCAAGCGCAACCTGTTTCGAAGCGGACTGGCACAAACGCGCTTCACACTGCTGCCCAGCGCGGGCAGTTATTTCCAATGTGTTGACTACTCGGCTGTCAGCGACCAAAGCGAAGAGTCTTTCTGCCGCTGGCTCACGGCCGAAATTGGCGTGGCGGCAATACCCGTTTCGGCGTTTTACCAAGGCGGCTTCGAGCAGCGCTTGGCGCGTTTTTGCTTTGCCAAGAAGGACGACACCTTGAAGCTCGCGCTCGAACGGCTTTCGCGGCTGTAGCCGCCGCAGGTGTTAGCGACTGCCTGACGGTGCGGGCGCTGGCGAGTCGAGATCAAGGGTGAAATCGATCGCGTTGGAATCGACCTCCGAGCCGCGCCGGACTCTGCGGCGATCAGCGCCCGAAGGCACCGTTACGCTGCGCCCGTTTTCACCACCCTCACCCCGCAACAATGACACGTCGAGGTCGAGCGCCTGCGCGGTCAGCATACTGTTGTGCATGGAGCTGCCGACATTGGAAACAAGTTGATCGATGGGCCTTGGCGGCGCGTCATCGTTCATTGGCAACAGCAAATCGACGTCGTGGCCGATGTCGACCCCGTCGTGCTCTAGGAAATCACGCGCAATCTCGTACAGGAACAACAGTTCACGGTAGGCCGGCAGATCGTAGGTCTGGTCACTCGGGTCGCGCCGGAACAGGGCAGCGGCCAGGGTTTCCATCGCCTTGGCCGGTGAGGCCCAGAGCTGCTGGATCCGCCCTAAAGTTTCTGCGTAAGTCTCGAGCGGCAGGCCCTCTTGCAAGTCGGCGATCCACTCTGGAGCGTAGGCGTTAAAACGGCGATTAAAGCGATCACGAATGCGCTCGTAAGCATCGGCTTCGCCACGGCGTTTGTAGATTTCAAGCAGCTTCAGGTACGGCAGCGGGCTGATACCGCCGTCGTTGCGAACGTGGCTCATCAGCAGTTCGATCGCAGCTTCGTCTTGCCCGAGCACCACGAAGAAATCGGCCTGCTGCTCCAGATCGATCAATTCTTCCACCGAGAGCTCGCGCACAGGTTCGGCGGCCATCGGCGCGGGCGGGCGGAACGCCGTGGCGGCCGGGCTCGTCATCGGCATGTCGGGCGCGGGCATCTCGCCCGAATCGAACAAAGGCACCTCATGGGCCAAGCCCACGCCTGACAACGTCGTCGGCGACGCGACCTCGAAGTCGGCCGGCCTCGAGCGTGCTTCCAGCGCCTTCGCCGTCAGCGCGGAAGGTGCGGGTGGCGCCCACCACTGAGCCGCCCCACGCGCACGAGATTGGCGCCACCACAGCGCACCCACCGCCAACGCCAGCAGTGCCGACAACCAAGCCAGCGAGTAGACCAACGGGTTTGAATAGCGCTCGGATTCGGCCGCTTGCAGGCGCGCCTGCAAGCTCACCAGCGCCTTTTGCGTGGCCTGCGAGTCGCTGCGCAAACGAGCGAGCCCCTCCTCTAGCAGGTGAATGCGTTCACGCTCAAGGGCTAGCCGAGTCACTGCTTGGTCGACCACGGGCGCGGCCGACGCAGGGCTGGCCGCCTCCGCCAACGACGGATCGGCGCCATCCGGTGCCGATGCGGCACGAACGACGGCGTTCGGTGCCGTTTCGAGCTCGAGGCGCGGCCCGGAAGCGGCTGGGCGCGGCGCCTGCGCAGCACGCGCCTCCGGTGAAGGCCTATTGATCGATCGTGGCTGTTGTGCCGAGGGCGCGGAGGCGACGCCGGCGGCTGCACGGGCGACCACGGCCGCCCGGCCAGGGCGCGTTGCACGAAGAGCCGCGGCTGTTTCACGGCGCGGTCGTTGCGGTCGGGTTGATCGTTCGGGTACTGGCGCGCGCACAGGTGCCGCCACCCGAGCCTTTTCTCCTTCTACGATCGCCACCAGCGGCGCCACCTGCGAGTCAGCGCGCTGCGGCACCATCATCGAACTGTCGACAGCCGCCGTTTGCGGCACGCTGATGAGTGGGGGGTCGATGAACGCAACAAATTTACGCGTGATCTTCGAGTTGCAACCGATCGAGACGCTCACCGTCACGACCGGCTCTTCGATGAGAGCGCTTGTGGTCACGCGAACCACGCGCTCATTGGCGTTGGTCGTGGCCTCCAGAGTGACTCGCACCTGCCCCGGCTGCATACGGCTGTCGCCGACCAACACTTCGGCCGCGACACATTCGCGCGACAGTACTTCGTCGTTGTCGAGGCGAATCGCCGCAGCGAAATTCAGCGGCTGGCCAAGCTGCGTGGTGTTGCCGATGCGACCAAAACCCAGAGCCTTGACTGGCGCTGTGGCCACCCACAGCGCAGCCGTCAAACAGAGGGGAAAAACGGTCGCGGAGGCTCGCATGCAGGGCTGTGGAATCGGCGTGAACTTTGTAGTGAAATTAGCGCGTTCACTCTAGCATGAAGAGCTTGCGCCCCCCGGAAGGCTAGGCCCCGGAACCAAGTCGCGAACGCCACCGCTTCGGGCTGTACCGGCGTGTGTTGCAGACCCCAAGTTGTCTGTTTCGGGCTCCATCAAGGAATTTGAAGCCCTCGCAAATGCTGACGGAACGTGTAGGCCCTGCCCCCACCGAGACTGATGCTGACCGACCCGCCCACGCGCAAAACGCCGGCGCGGCACGCTAAGGCCGTCGACGTCGCAGTCGTTCCGCTTGGCGCCAGACGATGCTGGCCTGAGCGGGGTGACTGCTTGGGGTGGCGGTGTGCATGTGCACCAGTGCGCCGAAGCGCTGCGTGCTTTTGCAAAACCGGTGATCGTCTGGTCGACGCGCCCTTCATTCTTTCGTGTGGCCGCACGGTCCTCGCCCCTGATGGCGGCGTCGCCTGGCGCATCTCGCAGCCGTTGCCGCGGGGATTGGCACTAAAGCTGGTAGCCGCAGCACGTGCGCGGCTCCAGTGAATCGCAGGCCGGTTCAGGTGGCATAACTCGTGTCCCGTCGGTCGAGCCGGCGCAGCAGGCCCGGCCAGGTCAGAGCGCCGGAATTTACACCGCCCGTGGCCAGGCGCGCCTGCTCTGAGGCGGTGGCGAGGATGCTTGGAGCAATCCGTGTGAGCTCGCTGCCGCCGGCCATGGCGCGCACCTGAATCGTGCACACCGTCTCGAAGAGGTACATCGCGAGAAACGCGTCTGGAATCGTGCGACCGAGCGTAAGCAGGCCGTGGTTGCGCAGCATCAGGTAGTTGCTGTCGGGGCCGAGGTCGGCCACGAGGCGGGGCTTTTCATCGTCGCGCAGCGCCACGCCTTCGTAGTCGTGGTAACTCAGGCTCGCCAGCACGAATATCGACTGCTGGGAGATCGGCAGCACCCCGGCCTTTTGCGCCGACACCGCGACGCCGTTGAGCGCGTGCGTGTGCATCACGCACTGCGCCTCGTGGCGCGCCGAATGGATGGCGCTGTGGATCGTGAAACCGGCCGGGTTCACCGGGTAGGGCGAATTGCCGAGCTTGTCACCTTGCGCATTGATCTTGATCAGGCTTGACGCGGTGATCTCATCGAACATCAACCCATAAGGATTGATCAGGAACGAATCGTGGCTGCCGGGCAGGCGCGCGCTGATGTGAGTGAACACGAGGTCGTCCCAGTTGAATTCGGCGACCAGCCGGTAGGCCGCGGCGAGGTCGACACGAAGTTGCCATTCCTCGGGGCTGACATCATTTTTGAGGCTCGGAATCTTCAGCGCGACTCGGGTGGCAGTCATGCGGGTCTCCTTCATGTGCTCAGCCGAATTTTGGGGTGCGATCAGCTGGTCGCATGTCATGGACGATAGTCCATCCAGGAAGCGTCTTGCCGTCACATTAACGACTTAGCTTGGCCCAGCAGACCCTGATGCTGGCGCGCCGCCACGGCATCAACGAAGGCGAAGAGATCGGCCTCGGCTTGCAGCTCGCGCAGGAAGACTTGGCATAGCATCTGGGCGCTTCGCGTCGGCGTGTGAATCAGGGGCTCAAAGGCGTCGAGCGCGACGGTGCGGTGCGCATCGAGCCGACCCGGCTGGTGTTGGTGTTGGTGTTGGTGTTGGTGTTGGTGTTGGTGTTGGTGTTGGTGTTGGTGTTGGTGTCGAAAAAAAATTGTTCGCGATTTCCAGCCGATAGGGGCACAGCCCGCTTGCTGCCATCGCGCCTGAGTTAACGCTTCACCGAAACGAGACATGCCCATGGAAGCCAACGCTGGAACCAAGCCCGTCGCCGAATCGCACCAGTTCGACATGGCCGCCCTGCAGGCCCATTTGCAGACCCATCTGGACGGCTTTGCCGGGCCGCTGACTGTTGTGCAGTTCAAGGGCGGGCAATCGAACCCGACCTACAAGCTCATCACACCAAAGCGCGTTTACGTGATGCGATCCAAGCCCGGTCCAGCGGCCAAACTGCTGCCCTCGGCGCACGCGGTCGATCGCGAGTTCACGGTGATGCGCGCGCTTTATGGCAGCGATGTGCCGGTGCCGAAGATGCAACTGCTGTGCGAAGACGAAAGCGTGATCGGCCGCGCTTTCTACGTCATGGAGTTCATGCAAGGCCGGATTTTTTGGGACCAGTCGCTGCCCCACATCGCAAAGCCCGACCGCGCCGCCTACTACGACGAGATGAACCGCGTGATCGCCGCACTTCACAACGTCGACCTGAACGTCGCCGGCTTGGCCAGCTACGGCAAGGCCGGCAACTATTTCGAGCGATCCATTGGCCGCTGGACCAAGCAGTATCTGGCTTCCATCACTGAGCCGATCGGCGCAATGGACAAGCTGATCGAGTGGCTGCCGGCGAACATTCCAGTCAGCGCGCGCGACGAAGGCCTGGTCTCGGTCGTGCACGGCGACTATCGGCTGGACAACCTGATGTTCCATGCCAGCGAGCCGCGCGTGATCGCAGTGCTTGACTGGGAGCTTTCCACCATCGGCCACCCGCTGGCCGACTTCAGCTACCACTGCATGTCGTGGCACATCGAGCCGGGGCAGTTCCGCGGGATCGGTGGGCTCGACCTGCAGGCGCTCGGAATCCCCGACGAAAAGAGCTACGTGCAGCGCTACTGCGAGCGCACCGGCCGAATCGAACAGGGCGGCGACCCGGCCGCCGTGATGGCCGACTGGAACTTCTACCTCGCCTACAACATGTTCCGCCTCGCCGGCATCCTGCAAGGAATTGCAAAACGTGTCGAGCTGGGGACAGCGTCGAGCACACAAGCCCGCCAAGCTGGAGCCGGCGCACGACCGCTGGCCGAAATGGGCTGGCGCATCGCCCAAAAATCTTGATCGCACCAACCCAATTCACGATGGAGACACCCCATGGACTTCAGCTATTCCCCCCGTGCGCTCGACCTGCAAGCCAAGTTGCTGCGGTTCATGGACGAGCACATCTACCCTTCTGAGCCGAAGTACGAAGCCGAAATCGCCGCCAACTCCGCGGCCGGCAAACGTTGGACGCCGCTCACGACCATTGAGGAACTCAAGCCCAAAGCACGTGGGGTCGGCCTGTGGAACCTTTTCCTGCCCCCCACTGCCGGTGGCGAGGGTGCGGCACACAACGAACGCGACTTCGGCCTGTCGAACAGCGACTACGCGCCGCTGGCGGAAATTATGGGGCGCGTGCCCTGGGCGAGCGAAGTCTTCAACTGCTCCGCGCCCGACACCGGCAACATGGAAACAATCGAGCGCTACGGCCAGGCGGAGCACAAAAAACAGTGGCTCGAACCACTGCTCGACGGCAAGATCCGAAGCGCTTTCGCGATGACCGAGCCGGCCGTGGCGTCGTCAGACGCAACGAACATCGCCTCAAGCATCGTGCGTGATGGCGACGATTACGTCATCAACGGCCGCAAGTGGTGGATCAGCGGCGCCGGCGACCCGCGCTGCCAAATCTACATTTTCATGGGCAAGACCGACCCACAAGCGCCGCGCCATTCGCAACAGTCGATGATCCTTGTGCCGGCCGACACCAAAGGCATCAAGCTGTTGCGGCCCTTGTCGGTGTTTGGTTACGACGACGCGCCTCACGGCCACATGGAAATCAGCTTCACCGAAGTGCGCGTGCCGGCCAGCAACATGCTACTCGGCGAAGGCCGCGGTTTTGAGATTGCCCAGGGGCGCCTTGGGCCCGGGCGCATTCACCACTGCATGCGTTTGATTGGGCTGGCCGAGCGCTCGCTCGAACTGATGTGCAAGCGCGCTTCCTCACGCGTGGCTTTCGGCCGCACCGTGGCAGAGCAAGGCGTCACGCGAGAGCGCATAGCCGAGGCGCGCTGCCGCATCGACATGGCGCGCCTGCTGACGCTGAAGGCCGCGTGGATCATGGATGTGGCCGGCAACAAGACCGCCAAGGCCGAGATCGCGATGATCAAGGTGGTGGCCCCGAGCATGGCGCTGCAGGTGATCGACTGGGCCATGCAGGCCCACGGTGGTGCTGGCGTGTGCGAAGACTTTCCGCTTGCCGGCTTCTACGCCGGGGCACGCACACTGCGTTTTGCCGACGGCCCCGATGAAGTGCACCGCAACGCGATTGCCAAGCTCGAACTCGGCAAATACGCTTAAGCCACGAACGACTCTCAGCGACGCTTGATCGGGTTTTGCAATTCGTCGGAAGGCAGACTCTGCCAGGCCGTCGACGAGGTCGAGGTCGAGGTTGCATGCCATTGCCCTTCAGGGCCGTCAAACCCGGCCGCCGCGGACAGCGCCTGAACCGCGGCGATCTCAAAGAGTGCCAGAGCCCCGGCGATATCGGTCACCTCAGGCGCGGCGAGCAGCATGCGCAGGTACACGCGGCCTCGAAGCGTCATGAGAAGGAACGGCGGGTCGTCGCGCAACAGTCGGTCGACCGAGCGTGTGAGTCCATCGGCCAGCAGCCCTTCGATCCACGCCGCGCCAGCCGCCGGAACGGTGGCGACCGCGCCGAAACGCGCGCGCAGCGTTTTCAGCTCAACCTTCGGGAACATGACGAGCCAGCGCATCTCTTCCGGTGCCGTTGCGCCGATTTGGGTCTGCATGCTGTTGGTGAACTGCTCGAAGGTGGCGCGCTCAAGCGTTTCGAGCAGCGTGCGAGACAACAGCAGCATCTGCATGTCTTGCGGCAACCCCAGCTCCATACGCATGCGCAACTCTTGACCACCGATGTAGTCTCGCTGCGACAGGCCCCACTCGAGCCGCCAAGGCAGACCATCGATCGCACCATCGATCACGAAACCGTCTTCACCGCGAACGCGCTTGAAACTTCGTCCGGTGTGTTCGGCCCATTCAGACAGCTCGGCGAGATCGCGCTCGATACCTGGCCGCACAAAAAGACGCTTGAGCGATTCGAGCATGTGGCTGCCGATCAACTAAAGTGACCGCCGCACGAACAGAGCGTGCGCAGGCGAGGAAAGCAACATGAGCGACGACATCATTGAAGTGTATTCGTGGGCCACACCGAATGGGCACAAGGTTCACATCATGCTGGAGGAATGTGAACTGCCCTACCGCGCGCACGGCGTCGATATCGGTGCTGGCGAGCAGTTCAAGCCCGAGTTTCTGGCCATCAGCCCGAACAACAAGATTCCGGCGATCACTGACCCTGTAGGGCCTGAAGGCAAACCAATGTCGCTGTTCGAATCGGGGGCAATTCTGCTGTACCTCGCCGGCAAGACCGGCATGTTCATGCCGGCCGACGAACGTGGCAAGTACGAGACCCTGCAATGGCTGATGTTTCAGATGGGCGGGGTCGGCCCGATGCTCGGCCAAGCGCACCACTTCCGCATCTACGCGCCCGAGAAGATCGAGTACGCGGTGAACCGCTACACCAATGAGGCCAAACGGCTCTACGGTGTGATGAACAAGCGCTTGGCTAAAAGCAAGTACGTCGCCGGGCCGACCTACAGCATCGCCGATATCGCGATATTCCCGTGGCTGCGCTCTTGGAAAAATCAGGGCATCGACTGGAACGACCACCCGCACCTGAAAGGCTGGTTCGACGAGATTGCGGCGCGGCCTGCGGTCAAGCGCGGCGTGGAGGTGCTGGCAACGTCGCGCAAGCCGCTGGACGACGACAAAGCGCGCGAAGCGCTGTTCGGGTCGACGCAGTACCAGAGCCGCTGAGCCAACCGGCGCCACTCGTCGTTGCAAATGCGGGCCGGTGCCCAGCCTGCGGCCGGACTTTTCGCCCAAGAGCTTGGGCGACCGACGTTTGCCGAACCGGCGCTGTTGGCCCGTTACGGCCGCGAAGCTGCGTGCAGCATCGGATCTTCTAGAACCCTTTACGCTTGGCCAAGAGCACACCACTACACTCCTCAGCCTTGATGCATGGAGGTGCCATGAAGAACGTCGTTGTGCTGTTGTTGTCGTTGGCGGCCTGGTCCACCGCGATGGCGGGCGGTGAGCGGATCGGCGAAGTCGACACCGTGTTCAAGCTCATCGGGCCTGACCACAAAATCGTCGTCGACGCCTACGACGATCCAAAGGTGCAAGGCATTACTTGTTTCGTGTCGCGCGCCAAGACCGGCGGCATCAAGGGTGCGATCGGCCTGGCCGAAGACAAAGCCGAAGCCTCTATCGCCTGCCGCCAGACCGGGCCAGTTTATTTCAGCAAGCCCTTGCCGAAGCAGGAAGAAATCTTCGACGTGAGCCTTTCGTTGCTGTTCAAAAAATTGCGCGTGGTGCGCATGGTCGACGCCAAACGCAACACGCTTCTCTACCTGACCTACTCCGACCGCGTGATCGAAGGCTCGCCACAAAACAGCATCACGGCCGTACCGGTCGACCGCGCCACGCTGATCCCGGTGAAGTAACTTGCCCTGAGGTCTAGCGAACGACGCTTGTCAGAGCAGAGCTTTCAGCGGCGTGTGCACATCGCAGGCCTGCTCGGGTGACGGGCTCTTGCCCGCCTCTAGCAGCTTGCGAGCAGCCATGTGGTCGAGCGGCGCGTTGATGCTCTCGGCGCACACCAGCTGGCCCTGCACGTAATGCAGGATCGAAAAACTCGCGGGCGTTGTGCCATCGCGCCGGTGGCGGGCGCCGCTGGCAGGCATCAGTCCGGCCATCTGCAAACGCAGGCCACCCTGCTCTGACCAGAACCACGGCAAGGCCCGGTAGGGCTCGTCGCGTCCAAGCAAAGTGGCCAGCGCGGTGCGGGCCTGGTCGTTGGCGTTTTGCACCGATTCGAGACGCAGGTGGCGGCCGCTGGTGTGCTCGTTGAAACTGGCGCAGTCACCCATGGCCAGAATGGACGGGTCTGATGTACGCATTAGAGCGTCGACTTTGATGCCGTTGTCGCATTCGATCCCCGCAGCGCTCGCCAGCGCGTGCTCAGGCACAGAGCCGATGCCCAGCACCAACAGCTCGACCGGCTCGCGTTGCCCGTCTACGGTCAATGCCTCGAGCTGGCCACCTTTGGTCTCGAAGCCACTTGTTGCCACACCCAGTCGCAGGTCAATGCCGCTGGCGCGGTGCGCTTGCAGCACGTGCTCGGCCACGTCTAGCGAGACCGAACGCGCCAACAGCCGCGGTGCCGCTTCGAGCACCGTGACCGACTTGCCCGCAGCGCGCGCGGTGGCAGCAATCTCAAGGCCAATGAACCCCCCGCCGAGAACGGTCAGGTGGCGAGCATCGTCGAGCAAACCCCGCAGCCGCTGCGCATCGGCCGCGCTGCGCAGCGCGGCGACGTTGTCGAGCCCGTCGGGCAGATTCGGCAATCGGCGCGCGCGTGCACCGGTCGCGAGCACCAGGTGGGCCCAGGGCAATTCGACCCCGGAACGCAGCAGCACGATGCGGCGTGCGCGGTCAATGGCAACGGCCGGGTCGGCCGGGTGCAGGGTAATGCCCGCCTCCGCGTACCAGGTCTCGCCCCGGTGCGGCTGCAGCACTTCCTGCGGGCTCTTCAAGTAGGCCTTTGACAAGGGCGGGCGCTGGTACGGCAGCTCGGCCTCTTCGCATACCAAGTGCACGCGCCCGCCCTGCCCGGCGGCTGCCAAGCCGGCGCATAGCTGCGCGGCAGCATGGCCACCGCCAATGACCACGATGCGGCCTTGTCCGGGCTCCTGATTACTCATGTTCGTCTCCCCGAATTCTGGGCGCGGCCTTCGGCACGCACCGGGGCTGATGCGCTTCAGCGGTTGGGGCCAGGGCTTGCGGTTCGCCGGGATTCGATGGTTGCTTGCGTTGGATGGGCATGATCGTGGCGTGATTGGGCGCGGTGACTCTACCTGTTCTCCTACGGACCAGTGTTGAGAGTCGCGCGTGGCTTCAAGGCTGAAAAGGTGCTGACGGGCCGGCGGCCGAGGTCAGTTTGGATCAGCGCTGCGGGCGGATGCGGTGCGCGTCTTGACCCTCGCGCTCGAAGGTGGGGTTGCGCACAAGCAGGGTCATCTTGCGGCCATCGGCTTGGTCGACAGTGAAGCGTCGCTCCGGGGCGGCCGTGCAACGAGCGGAACAGCTCAAACGTCTCATCGCCGTTGTGCAGTACCGAGTCCCTACCCGCGGCCGGCGGCAGTTTCCTGATCCCTTCCGACAAAACCTCTGTGCGCCTTCAGTCCTGCGCAGCGCGCTCGCGGGGATTCGTCAAATTCGTCGACCGGCCGCTCTCCAGGCTCCGCCGATGCCGGGTGGGTTTGGCCCGGGCAATGGGGATCGAGACCAGGGTAAGGAGTTCGCTGGTGATGCCCTGCCATGTGGACTGTCAGTTGATCGCGACCAAAGCCGGGCGCGCCGTTTCGTTTTGCCACGCGTCGGCCTGCTCATCGAAAAACGCATAGCCACGCTGCTCGCGCTTAGCCCGGTACATCGCGGCGTCTGCGTTCCTCAACAGCGAGTCAGAAGTGGTGCCATTCGCGGGGCACATCGCCACACCGATGCTCGGCCTGATGATCACGGCGCGCCCATCGATCTTCAACGGCCCGGCAACCGCATCGAACAGCTTGCACACGAGTTGGGCGACTTGCCGTTGGTCGGACACGCCTTCAAGCAGGCTGGCGAACTCATCGCCGCCAACGCGGCAAACCAGATCTTCAGCGCGAATCGCGCCAGTCAGGCGCGCAGCGACGATGCACAGCAACGCATCTCCGGTCCCGTGCCCGTATTGGTCATTGATTGCTTTAAAGCCGTCGAGGTCAAGGTACACAACCGCCACCGACTTCGGTGCGCCATCTGGCCGCGCCAATGCGTGATTCAGTCTGCGGCGAAAAAGGCTTGCGTTGGGCAGCAGCGTCAGGCTGTCGTGAAGCGACACGTAGCGGGCCATTGTCTCGCTGGCCTGGGCGATGGCCAGGTTGGCCTGCGTCGCGACCAGCTTGCGCTGGAGATCGGCAATGGTCTGACGACAACGTTTAGCGTCGGCGGCAAGGGTGACGTGCAGGTGTTCGATGTCGGCAAGGCAATCAAGGAAATCGCCAGACATTTGCTGCAAATCGTTGTCAACCCGCGATGCGACATGGCCCCGCAAACCGACGTCGACTATCGAGGCTAGACGCGCCAAAGCCACCTCGAGCATGAGCTCAAGATCGCCGGCCACCGGCGGGTAGGGTTCACCGTTGAGTTTGGGGGCGGTGCCACTGCGCGATATGTCGGTGGGTAGATTCATGCGAAGTTCCTCGGTCCACGCGGTCTTAAAGCCATTGCGCTTCGCCCATGCGCTTCTTTGGGAGAGCGACGGAGCGAGCCCAGGTCGTAAGTTTTAGTGGAATGGGCGGGGCACTGTCCGTGCGGCGCCGCACATTACTTACCGGCGCTCTACTCAACTCGTGTTGGCGCATTTATTGTTTACACAACCTGCGCGCGCCACCAGTTCATCCGGGGCTTGACCCTATTGAGCTGCGATGGTCAGGGACGAGGCATCGACGCTCTTTACGCCCGCCACCTTCTCGACGATGGCCTTGACTTCGTCGACGGACTCACGGCTGGCGAGTTTGCCCTTCAGGGTGACGGCACCGTGCAGTGTTTTCACGTGAACCTTGAATCCTTTGGCGACGCTGCTGGACATGATTTCGGACTTCACTTTGGTCGTGATCCAGCTGTCGGACGCCACTCGTTCGCTCGACTTGACGGTGGCCGAGACCGGCGCGTTGGCCACAGCTTCGGCAGCCTGGGCATAGCCGAAGCCACCGGCAAGTGCGACTGCCAGAGTCAGGTGGCGCAGCGAGATGAGGGACAGCGAGTTGGTGCTCATGAGATTCCTTCGTGGAGTGGAACGCGCACGTGCCGGCACGTCATTCGAGCAGCTTGCGCTTGGGGAGGAACGTCAGTCGGTGCGCTGGCGCACAAGGCGCGGTCGGACACAGTGCTGGTGCGTGAGTTGCGCGACCAGGCCATTTCGCGCGCTCGAAGGGAATGGTCACCGGTATGCAGAGCCTCGCGCAGGATTTGCCGGTGCAAGCCGGTCCCGTCGAGGCGATTCAGAATCGTCTGATGCCCGGAGGAGGGGGGGGGTGGTCAGCCCGGAGGGACTCGAACCCCCGACATCCGACTTAGAAGGTCGGTGCTCTATCCAGTTGAGCTACGGGCTGAGTGGGGTGGCACGAGGGGCCAAAAGAAGATGGTCGGGGCGGTGGGATTCGAACTCACGACCTACTGGTCCCAAACCAGTTGCGCTACCAGGCTGCGCTACGCCCCGAAGAGCCGTATTGTACTCAGACGCACTCAGGCAGCGGCGTCGCCAGCGCTTTGCGCGGGCAACAACAGGCGGCGCGACACCGCGGCGCACTGCTGAATGTGCTGTTCGCAAACAAATTTCAACGACGAAAACGTCAACAGTGCTGACACTGCCGAGCCCGCGATGGGTACGTATTTGGCTGCCTGCTGCGTGGTGAGGCGAACGCCCACAAGTTTGAGCAGCTGCATCACCAGCTCGCGCGTGACGAGCTTGCCCACCAACATGCCGCCGCCGGCCGAGATGGCCTTGTAAACCGCCAGTTGGCGGTCAGGTGCCAGCCGCTCGACCTGCTCTGGCGTGAGGCCAAAGGCGCGGTTGATGTCGGGGATCACGCGCATCAGCACCGCCACATCGGTGATCCAGTCGACGCCGGGAATCGGCACCACCGCCACGCCCGCTGCGAACAGCGCGCGTTTGTTGACGAGACTGCGGCAATGGCGCACCACCGTCTCCACGTCGGTGGGCGAGCCGGGCACCACGACCCACTCAGCGCTTTTTTTCATGGAATGCATCTCCGGGTCAGGCCGAAGTGCCCGGACCCTTGAGCTTACCGACGATGAACAGCAGCACGACCGCACCGATCACCGAGGCGATCCAGCCTGCCGACTGGCCCGGCGCGTACAGGCCAAGCGCCTGCCCGGCGAAGCTGCCAAGGAACGAGCCGGCTATGCCGAGCGCGGCCGTGAGAATGATCCCGAGGCTTTGCGTTCCCGGCAAGACGGCGCGGGCGATCAGACCCACGATGAAGCCGATGACGGCCATCCAGACGTATTGCATCTCTGTGTCTCCTTGGGTTTTGCCGCGCCATGTTCGCCTTGCACGCGGCACTCCAGCTTGCGCGGCCACTGTATCGCATCAATCAGCGAGCCACGCGCGCGTTCACGCATGCATTTGCATCCAGACCTTTTCGAGCCGCTTCGCGCTGACCGGCTGAGGGGTTCGCAGCTCCTGTGCGAACAGACCCACACGCAGCTCTTCAATCAGCCAGCGGAACTCTTCGAGGCGGGTGTCCTGCACGCCCTTGCGCTCGGCTAGGTGGCGCCAGTAGCGCTGCTCGATCGGCCGCAGTTCGGCCAAGCGCTCGGCATCTCGGGCCGGGTCGGTGCGCAGCTTGTCGAGCCGCATGACCACCGCTTTCAGGTAACGCGGCAGGTGCGCCAGCTGGGCCCACGGCGTGGCGCTGATGAAGCGCTTGGGCATGAGCCTCGCGAGCTGCGCGTTCACCTCTTCCATAACGTCTTTGGGCGCACGCGCGTCTTTGAGCTTACGCACGGCAGCACTGTGCTCGACCAACACAACGGCGGCCAGGCGTGCGATCTCGCTGGCGATCAGCGTGAGACGACCGCGCCCTTCGTCGACCCGGCGCGTGAACATGGTGGCATCGGTGGGCAACGGCTCGAGCAGGAAAGCGCGGTCCAGCGCCACGTCAATGATCTGGTCTCGAAGCTCGTCGGCGCTGCCGCCACCGGCGCCTTCTGGCGTGCGGCCGACCTGCATGTAGCCCACCGCCATCGAGCGCAGATCGGGGATGTTCTTCTCCAGGTATTTCAGAGCGTCGCGCAGTTGCAGCGCCACGAGTCGGCGCAGCCCGGCGCGGTGCTGACGGCGTGCCACCTCGGGTTCGTCGAAGACTTCGATCTCGACATGCCCGCCCTTGTCGATCAGCGCCGGGAAGCCGATTAAAGACTGCCCGCTCCTGCGGATTTCCATCAGCTCGGGCAATTCGCCGAAAGTCCAGGCGGCGTACCTCTCAGCGGAGGTGCCGTCGCCGATACGCGTTGGCGCTTGGCCGGGTGGCGATGCTTTTGCTAATGCGGGTTTGCCGCCCGCCTGGGCCACAGCCTCGGCCGGCATGGCTCCTAGCTTGAGCGACGCCAGCGCCTGAAACGCCGAGCGCGCTTGGGTGCCCAGCTCGGCCTTGAGCGCCGCGATATTGCGGCCCATGCCGAGCTGCCGACCGTGCTCATCGTTGATGCGAAAGTTCATCAGCAGGTGCGGCTGCAACTGTTCCTGCTTGAAGTCGGCACGCTTGATGTCGAGCTGCGTCTTGTCGCGCACGTGCTTGAGCAGCGCATCGATCAGGCTGCCTTGTGCGAAAGGAACGGCGGCAACGAAGTTGTCCACGTACTCGGGCAGCGGCACGAGTCGCGAACGCGGGCGCTGGTGCAAGCTCTTCACAAGAGCGAGCACCTTGTCTTTGAGCATGCCGGGCGTGAGCCATTCACAACGTTCGTCGTTCACCTGGTTCAGCGAATAAATCGGCACGCTCACAGTCACGCCGTCTTTCGGGTCGCCGGGTTGGTGCAGGTAGGTGGCAGCGCAGTCAACGCCGCCTAGGCGCACCGTCTTCGGGAACGCCGCAGTAGTGATGCCGGCGGCTTCGTGGCGCATCAGTTCTTCACGGCTGAGCAGCAACAGGTTCGGCTGGCGCTTCACCTCCTCGCGGTACCAGCGCTCCAGGCTGTGGCCACTGCACACGTCGGCGGGCAGATGTTGGTCGTAGAAGGCGTGGATCAGTTCGTCGTCGACCAGCACGTCTTGCCGGCGCGACTTGTGCTCCAGTTCTTCAACCAGGTTGATCAGCTTCTGGTTGGCAGCCACAAACGGCAGCCTCGTTTCCCACTCGCCTGCGACCAACGCTTCGCGAATGAAGATCTCGCGTGCCGCGGCAGCATCCACGTTGCCGAAGTTCACGCGCCGGTTGCTGTAGATGACGATGCCGTAGAGCGTGGCGCGCTCCAGCGCGATCACCTCAGCGGCCTTTTTCTCCCAGTGCGGCTCCAGCAGCTGGGTCTTGATGACGTGGCCAGCGATTTGCGGTAGCCACTGGGGCTCGATGCCGGCAATGCCACGCCCGAACAGGCGCGTAGTCTCAACCAGCTCGGCCGCCACGATCCAGCGGCCCGGCTTCTTCGACAGGTTCGCGCCCGGGTGTTTGTAAAAACGAATGCCACGCGCCCCGAGATACCAGTCTTCGTCTTCGCTTTTCAGGCCGATGTTGCCGAGCAGCCCGGCGAGCATCGACAGGTGCAGTTGCTCGTAAGTCGCGGGCGCGCCGTTGAGCCGCCATTGGTGTTCGGCCACGACGGTGTGCAGCTGCGAATGAATGTCGCGCCATTCGCGCACGCGGCGCGGCGAGATGAAGTTGTCGCGCAGCAGCTGCTCCTGTTTGCGCGCTGACAGCTTGTGAACGTTGGCGCCGCCATCTTGCCCGCCCCGGCTGTCTTCGAGCCACTTCCACAGCTTCAGGTCGCCCATGAACTCTGAACGCTCGTCCTCGAACTTCTTGTGCGCGGCGTCGGCCGCCTGGGCATTTTCGACGGGGCGATCGCGCACGTTTTGCACGCTGAACGCGCTGGCGATGATGAGCACTTCGGTCAGCGCCTGGCGATCGCGCGCTTCCAGAATCATTCGGCCCACGCGCGGGTCGAGCGGCAACCGTGAGAGCTCGCGGCCAACCGGCGTGAGCTCGTTGAAGTCGTCCACCGCGCCGAGCTCAGCGAGCAGCTGGTAGCCGTCGGCAATGGCGCGCTTTGGCGGCGGCTCCAGGAACGGAAAGTCTTCGACCGTGCCGAGGTGCAGTGATTTCATCCGCAAAATCACACCGGCCAGCGAAGACCGCATGATTTCCGGGTCGCTGAACTTCGGCCGCTCGCTGAATTCTTTCTCGTCGTACAGGCGAATGCAGACGCCGTCACTCACGCGCCCGCAGCGCCCGGCGCGCTGGTTTGCGGCCGCCTGGCTCACCGGCTCGACAAGCAACTGCTCAACTTTGCTGCGGTAGCTGTAGCGCTTGACGCGCGCGGTGCCAGCGTCGACCACGAACTGAATGCCGGGCACCGTCAGCGAAGTTTCGGCCACGTTGGTCGCCAGCACGATGCGGCGTGCGGCATGCGGCTCGAACACGCGGTCTTGTTCCTGTTGGCTCAGGCGCGCAAACAGCGGCACCACTTCTACACCCGGCGGATGGTGCTTGCGGAGGTGATCAGCGGCTTCGCGAATTTCGCGCTCGCCGGGAAGGAACACGAGCACGTCGCCGGTACCCGCGGCGCCGAGGGCGCCGCTGCCTGTTCCGCGCCACAGTTCGCTCACTGCATCTGAGATTGCATCGTTCAGATCGTATTCGCGACTCTCTTCGAACGGCCGCCAGCGTTGCTCGACCGGGAACAAGCGCCCCGACACCATGATGACCGGCGCGGGGCCGTCTTTCGAAGCGAAGTGACGCGCGAACCGCTCGGCATCGATCGTTGCCGAGGTGACGATCACCTTCAGGTCGGGCCGCTTCGGCAAGATTTGCCTGAGGTGCCCGAGCAGGAAGTCGATGTTCAGGCTCCGCTCGTGGGCCTCGTCGATGATGATCGTGTCGTAGGCGCGCAGCATCGGGTCGGTCTGCGTTTCGGCCAGCAAAATGCCGTCGGTCATCAACTTGACGCTGGCGCCGGGCGAGAGCCGATCCTGGAAGCGCACCTTGAAGCCGACCACCTCGCCAAGCGGCGTGTTCAGCTCCTGCGCAATGCGCTTGGCCACACTCGACGCAGCGATGCGTCGCGGCTGGGTGTGGCCGATCAGCTTGCCCGTGTTCGCCTTGCCACGGCCGAGCTGCAGCACGATCTTTGGCAATTGCGTGGTCTTGCCGGAGCCGGTCTCGCCGCAGACGATAACGACCTGTTGCTGCGCAATGGCCTGCGCAATCTCATCGCGCCGCGCCGATACCGGCAACGATTCTGGGAAAGTGATCGGCGGGAGCGGGTTGCCCTGAGGCGCTGGCTTGGGGTGCGGTTCTGGGCGGGACATGTGGCGCGGATTATCCGCAAGCGCATCTGCGCTGGTTGGGCGCGCGGATCAGATCGTGGTCCAGCCGTTGGTCACCGCGATCTTAAGCAGCTCGCTGGCCGAATCAACACCGAGCTTGCGGCGCAGGCTGAGCCGGTGCGTCTCTACCGTGCGCACGCTGATGTCGAGCAGCTTGGCCACCAGCTTGTTGCTGCGCCCGTGCGCCAGCAGCAGAAGAATTTCGTGTTCGCGCCCGGTGAGATGCGAGGCCGGGCTGCCCGCCTGCGCAACCACGTTCGAGACCTGTGCACTGAAGTAGTTGCCGCCGGCCTGAACCGCAATGATCGCCGCGATGATCTCTTCGGTCGGCGACTCCTTCAGCACATAGCCGCGCGCACCGGCACGGATCGCGCTGAGCACGTATTCGCGGTTGTCGTACATGCTGAGCATCAGCACACGGATGCGCGGGTGGCGCTCACGCAGCGCGGTCGCAAGTTCGATGCCGTTCATGCCGCGCATGCCCACGTCGACCAGCATCAGGTCTGGCGGGTCGGCATCGGCAAGCAGCAGCGCTTCGGCGCCGCTGGCCGCCTCGCCGATCACCTCCAAGCCGGGCACGACCGAGAGCCGCGCGCGCAAGCCATCACGCACCAACGAGTGGTCGTCAACAATGATCAGGCGAACCATAGGGACGGTGGCACTCATGAGGCAGGCGACAGCGGGAAGCTGGCCATCAGTGCGGTGTGCCCCGGGTACGAGATCAACTGGAAGGTGCCGCCGTTGCGCTCGACTCGCTCGCGCATGTTGGTCAGGCCGATGCCGCGGTCCTTGCTCAACTCGACATTCTTCACATCGAATCCACAGCCGTCGTCGGTGATGCGCAATTCGAGTCGGTCGCCCGCGTCGTCAAGGCGAATGTCAATCTGGCTTGCCTGGGCGTGCCGTTCAACGTTGCGCAGCGCCTCCTGCGCCACGCGGAACAGGCTCACCGCCTGCAGTTCCGGCAGGCGCTCTTCCTGCAAATTCGGCGAGACACGCACCTTGATGCCACTGCGCTGCGCGACTTCGTTGCCGATATGTTCAAGCGCCGCCGGCAGGCCCAGATCGTCTAGCAGCGCTGGCCGCAGGCCGTGCGAGATGCGGCGCACCTCGCCAATGGCTTTGGACAAGGCGGAGATCTCTTTGTCGATCGCCGTGACCGGCTCGGCACCAGGGTGGGCCAGGCGGTGGCCCACAAGCTCGAACTGGTACTTGATCGACACCAGCAGCTGGCAGATGTGGTCGTGCAGCTCGCGTGAGACACGCGCCCTTTCCTCCTCCTGCGAGCTCACGACGCGGTGGGCCAGCGCCTTGAATTTGCGATCAGCTTGGCGGTGGTCGCTGATGTTCAACGCGAGACCACCGGCGAAGACCGCGAGCACCGCAACCACCGCCACCGCGCCGAGCCCTATCAAGGTCTGGCGCACGCTGGCCAGCAGGTTGCCCCGCAACCGAGCTGCGGCTGCGTCGACGTCGTCGAGGTAAATGCCTGTGCCCAGCGTCCAACCCCATCGGGGCAACTCGACCGCGTAGCCCAGCTTGCGTTCGATGCGACCGGTCGAGGGCTTGGGCCACAGGTAGCGCTGGTAGCCGCCGCCTTCGCGGGCCCGCTGCGTCAACTCTCGGATCACGTAGATGCCGTCTGAGTCGCGCATATTCCAAAGATTGGTTCCCACCAGGTCGGGCATGCGCGGGTGCACGAGGTTCAGGCCCTCCTTGTCGTAGACAAAGAAGTAGCCGTCGTCGCCGAAGTTCATGCTTGAAAGAATGGCCTTGGCCTGCTCTTTCGCCGCATCGTCGTCGCGGCCCGCGCCATAAAGATTGCCGATCGACGTGAGCGCCAGCGCAACATAGCTGCGCAGCTCGTCGCGCTTGGTGACGAACAGAACCTCTTCGAGAACCTGCGCCTGCTGACGTTCCAGCCGCTGCGTCTCCACGACCAGCAAACCGCCGATGACCATGATCGCCAGCAGAAGCGGTGCGACGGCGAGTGAAAGAATTTTGGCCTTGAGCTTCATGGGCTCGATTGTGATGTCAGCCAACGCGGCGATCTGCTTTGCGACCGCGGGCGACGACGACCGACGGGCAGGCCACTCTTGCGCGTTTTCCCTTAGGCAGTACTACGCAGCGTACCCACGCAGTCCTGCGCACGAAATTAACGGTGCACACACAGATAATCAGCTTGGCCTGTTGTGAGGAATCTTCCGCACGCACAGTGCTCGAACAACACCCACTGCTGGAGACACACAATGTTCCGTATCACAAAGATTGCCGCTGCCATTTCATTGGCTTCGCTGGGGACCCTGGCGCTGGCCGCCGACCCGATCAAGATCGGCGTGGCCGGCCCATTCACCGGCGGCTCGTCATCAATGGGTGTGAGCATGCGCGACGGCGTGCGGCTGGCCGCCGACGAGATCAACAAAGCGGGTGGCGTGCTTGGCCGCCAGCTGCTGCTGGTGGAGCGTGACGACGAAGCCAAGAACGAACGTGGCGTGCAGATCGCGCAAGAGCTGATCAACAAAGAAAAGGTCACCGCCACCGTCGGCTACATCAACACGGGCGTGGCCCTGGCCTCGCAGCGCTTCTTCCAGGAAGCCAAGATCCCGGTGATGAACAACGTGGCCACCGGCTCGGTCATCACCAAGCAATTCGAAAAGGAACCCGAGAACTACATCTTCCGCAATTCCGCGCACGACAACATTCAAGCGCCGATGATCGTGGAAGAAGCTATCACTCGCCGCGGCTTTAAGAAGGTCGCGATCTTGGCCGACTCCACCAACTACGGCCAGCTTGGTCGCGCCGATTTGGAAGCCGCTCTCAAGTCCAAAGGCATCACGCCCGTTGCGGTGGAGAAATTCAACATCAAAGATGTCGACATGACCGCCCAGCTGCTCAAGGCCAAGGAGGCCGGCGCCGAAGCGGTGCTGACCTACGGCATCGGGCCCGAGCTGGCGCAGATCGCCAATGGCATGACCAAGCTCGGCTGGAAGGTTCCGCTGGTCGGCTCGTGGACGCTATCGATGGCCAACTACATCGACAACGCCGGCCCCGGTGGTGAAGGCGCGCGCATGCCGCAAACCTTTATTCAGGAGCCGACCACGCCGAAGCGGCAGTCATTCATCATCAGCTACCTGAAGACCTTCAACCCGAAGAACGCGCGCATGGATTCGCCGGTCTCGGCAGCGCAAGGTTACGACTCGGTCTACCTGCTGGCCGCAGCAATCAAGCAGGCCAACAGCACCGACGGCCCAAAGATCAAGGCCGCGCTGGAAGATTTGAAGTCACCGGTGGAAGGTGTGGTCACGACCTACAACAAGCCGTTCTCGAAAGCCGACCACGAGGCGATCACCTCCAACATTCCGGTGTTCGGCGAGGTCAAGGGTGGCAAGGTGATCTACGCCTACTCAGACGACCAGAAGAAGGCCTCTGAAGTCCGCGTCAAGAAGTGATCGGTTGACCGATCTACGCCGCCCCGGGGTTCCCTGAGGCGGCGTCTTCTTTTGAGAGCTGGCTGCGCACATTACAAGCGCCCATAGTCGGCCCGCCTACAGTCGCGCCTAGCGCCACACCACGAGATTCGTCATGCAAATCCTGACCCAACTGATTTTCAGCGGCATTGCGCTGGGCATGATCTACGCCGTCATCGCGTTTGGCTACCAACTGACGTTCCAGACCTCCGACACCCTGAACTTCGGCCAGGGCGACGCGCTGATGTTGGGCGCACTGGTCGGCCTAACGCTCGTGGGGCTGGGGGTGAACTACTGGTTGATGATTCCGCTGGTGTGCCTGTTCGGCGCCTTCCAGGGCGTGGTGGTCGAACGCATTGGCGTGCGACCGGCGATCAAGATCAAGTCGGAATTCGGCTGGATCATGTCGACAATCGCGCTCGGCATCATCTTCAAGAACGTGGCCGAGAACGTATGGGGCCGCGACGACTTGAAGTTCCCGTCGCCGCTGCCCGAGTCGCCACTGAAATTCCTGAACGCGAATGTGCTCCCTATGGAAATTCTTGTGGTGGCGGGCGCGTTGCTGATGATGCTGGCGGTTGAGTTCTTCAACCGCAAGACGATCTACGGCAAGGCCGTGGTTGCCACCTTCAATGACCGCGACGCTGCCAAGCTAATGGGCATCAACACCGGCCTCGTCATCACGTTTTCCTACGCACTGTCGTCGCTGACTGCTGCATTCGCCGGCGTGTTGATCGCTCCGCTGACGCTGACTGGCGCCACGATGGGCGCCGTGCTTGGCCTGAAGGCCTTCTCGGTGGCCATCATCGGCGGCTTGACCAGCGGCATGGGGATCGTGGTGGGCGGCATCATTCTCGGCGTGGCCGAAACCACGACGGGCTACTACCTGAGCACCGGCTACAAAGACGTGCCCGGGCTCGTGCTGTTGCTCATCGTGCTCGCGGTGCGGCCACAAGGCTTGTTCGGCAAGAACATCATCAAGAAGGTTTGAGACCAAGACCATGAAGCGCAACCACCTTCTACTGGCCATCGCCGGCATCGCCGCGCTGCTGCTGTTCCCGCTCGGGGTCACGAACCCCTACTACATCCACCTGCTCGAGACCATCATGATCTACGCGATCGTGCTGTTCGGGCTCGACATCGTGGTCGGCTATACCGGCCAGGTCTCGCTCGGCCATGCTGGCCTGTTCGGCGTCGGTTCGTACACGGCAGGCGTGCTGGTGATGAAGCTCGCCGCGCCGCTGTGGATCACCCTGCCCGCGGCCGTGCTCGTGACGGCCGGTTTCGGAGCGCTGCTGGCGCTGCCGGCGCTTCGCGTCTCGGGTCCGTATCTGGCAATGGTGACGCTGGCCTTCGGCACGATCATCCAGATCCTCATCAACGAGATGACCTTCCTGACCGAAGGACCGCTCGGCATCAAACTACAAAAGCCCAACCTGCTCGGCCACACGCTCGACGAGCGCGAGTATTACTGGCTGGTGGTGGTGCTGATGGTGTTGGCGCTGGTCGTCGTGCACCGCATTTTGCGTTCGCATCTGGGCCGCGCTTTTGAGGCATTGCGTGGCAGCCCGGTGGCTTCCGACTGCATGGGCGTATCGGTCTACCGCTACAAGGTTTATGCCTTCGTCATCAGCGCGGGGTTCGCGGGCCTGGCCGGCAGCCTGTACGCGTATTCCGAGCAATACATTTCGCCGAATTCATACAATTTTGAGCTCACCGTGCTGTTCCTGTTGGCGGTGATCATGGGCGGACGCAAGAGCCGTATCGGCTCGCTGGTGGGTGCCGCAATCATCGTGCTGCTGCCCAAGCTGCTGGACGACATCGAGATGTTCCGCTACGTGTCAGTCGGTCTGGCGGCGCTGGTGATCGTGACGGCGTTGGTCGGCATTCGCAAGGGCCGCGCAAGCTGGCATCAGATGGCGATTCCGCTGGTCGGCAGCTTGGCGCTTGCGGGTCTCTCGTTCTGGCTCAAGACCATGACCGACTGGCGTCTGTCGATCTTCGGCGTGATCATGCTGTTCGTCGTGTACTACCTGCAAGACGGCATCGTCGGCTTCGTGCGCAATGCGCTAAATCTGCAAAAGTCCAGGGCCGAGGCGCAGGCAGTGGGCGCGGCGCTCACGACCGGAGGCGACGCGGTCTCGATGGCGGCGGCGGGCGCCTCAGGCGCGTCTGGCGAAATCCTAAGCGCCACCGGCGTGCTGATGCAGTTCGGCGGCCTGAAGGCGCTGAACAACGTCAACCTGAGCATCAAGCGCGGCACGATCCACGGCCTTATCGGTCCGAACGGTTCCGGCAAGAGCACGATGATGAACGTGCTGACCGGCATCTACGTACCGACCGCCGGTGCCATCAGTTTTGCCGGGCGCTCGGTGGTCGGACGCACCTCTTCCGATATCGCGCTTTCTGGCATCGCCCGCACCTTCCAGAACGTGCAACTGTTCGGCGAGATGACGGCACTGCAAAACGTGCAGGTCGGCCTGCATCACACCTTCGCCAGCAACCTGCTGGACGTGGCCGTGCACACGCAGCGCTACAAGCGCGAGAGTGCTTCTGCAACGCAGCGTGCGCTCGGCCTGCTGCAGTTCGTGGGCTTGGCCGACCTGGCTTTCGAGGAAGCACGCAATCTGCCCTACGGTAAGCAGCGCCTGCTTGAAATTGCGCGTGCACTGGCGCTCGACCCCCAGTTGTTGCTGCTCGACGAACCGGCGGCGGGACTCACCGCGCCCGACATCAAGGAGCTGATCACCTTCATCCGCAAGATCCGCGACCACGGAATTACCGTGATCCTGATCGAGCACCACATGGACGTGGTGATGAGCATGTGCGACACCGTGTCGGTGCTCGACTTCGGCCAGAAGATCGCCGAAGGCGAGCCGGCTCTGGTTCAAGCCGACGACAAGGTGATTGAAGCCTATCTCGGCGGCACGCCCGCCTAAGGACCCAAGATGCTGACCATCAACAATCTCTACGCCGGCTACGGCAAGGTACAAGTGCTGCACGGCATCTCGATCGAGGTGCCCAAGGGCAAGGTCGTGACCCTGATCGGCTCGAACGGCGCCGGCAAGACCACGACGATGCGCGCAGTCTCGGGAATGATTGCGCCGACGGCCGGCGACATTTCGCTCAACGGCAAGCGCATCGAGGGCATGGAGTCGTACCACATCGCCAAGCTGGGCCTTGCGCACTCGCCCGAAGGCCGGCGCGTGTTCGCCACAATGACGGTGGCCGACAACCTGATCCTCGGAGCTTTCCCGCGTCTGACCGGCAGCCGCCCGAAAGGCGATGTAGCCGCCGATCTGGAACGCGCGCTAGAACTGTTCCCGCGTCTTAAGGAGCGACGCCAGCAACTGGCCGGCACGCTGTCAGGCGGCGAGCAGCAGATGTTGGCGATGGCTCGCGCGATCATGCTCAATCCCGAGGTCGTGCTGCTCGACGAACCGTCGATGGGCCTGGCGCCGATTCTCGTGACCGAGGTGTTTCGCATCATTGATCGGCTCAAGGGCGAGGGCGTGACGATGCTGCTGGTCGAGCAGTTCGCTGCCGCCGCACTTGCCGTGGCCGACTACGGTTACGTGCTGGAAAACGGCCGGATCTCGGTGCACGGCCCGGCGGAAAAACTGCGCGACGACCCGGCTGTGAAAGCCGCTTACTTGGGTGGCGGCACTTCGCACTGAGCGGCGTTGTCGGCGGCCACACCAGCGGCTTATGGTGACCAGCCCGATGGTCACGCTTGGTCGGCACTGGCGTAGGGCCGCCCGGCCAGCGGCAGCGCTGCGGCCGCACCCGAAGATCCGCCGCGAGCCCGCGCTGATGTTGTCGTTCGCTGCGGGAAGCGCCGGCGAACGATCAATCTCAAGCACGGCCTTGCTGGCCCCTTCGCCGGCCGCGCGGCCGGTACGACCCAAAGCCGTGCCGATTCAGTATCTCGGCATGGTGAGCGGCTTGCTGTTGGGCTTCCAATGCATGATCTACGCCCTCCGCCGTGGCTGCGGTGAGTAGTGGACGATGCACCTTGCCGATGTTGCTCGCAGACACTCGCGCTCGGTCACGGCCGCACACGCCGCTGTGCAGCCCCCCGCACGGCGTGGCTGTTCTCCTGAGCGCCAGCCCGAACCCTGAAGGCGGACCGGAGACGCGTGCCAGAATCCAAGATGCCATTTCCAACGAGCGAGTGCAGCGCCCCGTGAGCCTTGTTTTTCCCCACACCTTCGTGCCGTGGTTCCGCACCGTGGCGCCGCACATTCACGCCTACCGCGGCAAGACCTTCGTGGTGGCGATCGCTGGTGAGCTGATCGCCGCCGGCAAGTTGAGTCCCTTCGCCCAAGACCTGGCGATTCTGCAGGCCATGGGCATCAAGCTCGTGCTGGTGCACGGCTTTCGTCCCCAGGTGAACGAGCAGTTGCGCTCGAAGGGACATGAAGCGCGCTACAGCCAAGGGATACGCATCACCGACGCCGTCGCACTCGACTCTGCGCAAGAAGCCGCGGGCCAGTTGCGCTTCGAGATCGAGGCGGCATTTTCGCAAGGCCTACCGAACACTCCGATGGCCAACGCGATCGTGCGCGTGGTGTCGGGCAACTTTCTCACCGCGCGGCCGATCGGCATCGTCGACGGCGTCGATTTCATTCACAGTGGCGTCGTGCGAAAGGTCGACGCCGCCGCGATTCGCAGCGCGATCGACATCGGCGCGATGGTGTTGCTCTCGCCGTTCGGTTTTTCACCCACCGGAGAGGCCTTCAACTTGACGATGGAAGACGTGGCCACTAGCACCGCAATCGCGCTGCAAGCCGACAAGCTGCTGTTCATCACCGAGATCGGCGGCATCCATGAAGATCTGGCCGACCCCGACAGTCCGATCGACACTGAGCTGGCGCTCGCCGACGCCGAGAAACTGCTCGCGGTTCTGCCGCGCCCGCTGCTGCCCAGCGACCCCGCGTTCTACCTGCAGCACTGCGTGCGCGCCTGTCAAGGCGGCGTGGAGCGCTCACACATCCTGCCGTTCGCAATGGACGGCGCGCTGCTGATGGAGGTGTTCACGCACGACGGCATCGGCACGATGGTGGTCGACGAAAAACTCGAAAGCCTGCGCGAGGCCACGTCGGACGACATTGGTGGCGTGCTGCAGTTGATCGAACCGTTCGAGCGCGACGGTACGCTCGTCAAGCGAGACCGCACCGAGATCGAACGCGACATCGGCCACTACACAGTGATCGAACACGACGGCGTGATCTTCGGCTGCGCCGCGCTCTACCCTTACCCCGAAGCAAAGACCGCTGAGATGGCGGCACTCACCGTGTCACCCCAAGTGCAGAGCCAGGGCGACGGCGAGCGCATTTTGAAGCGCGTGGAGCAGCGCGCCAAGTCGATGGGGCTGGACAGCATCTTCGTGTTAACGACGCGCACGATGCACTGGTTCATCAAGCGTGGTTTTGTGCAGGTCGACCCCGACTGGCTGCCCGAAGCACGCAAGCGCAAATACAACTGGGACCGGCGCTCCCAGGTGCTCGTCAAGAAACTCGCGTAACCCTTGTGCCGGTGCTCACGCCGGAAAACCAAACCACCCATACAGGAGGCCACCATGGCTCGTCTCGTTCAATGTGTTCACCTAAAAAAGGAAGCTGAGGGCATGGACTACGCACCGTACCCCGGCGAGCTGGGCAAGAAAATCTATAACTCCGTTTGCAAGGAGGCGTGGGCGTTGTGGATGAAACACCAGACCATGCTCGTGAACGAAAACAGACTCAATCTTGCCGACCAACGAGCCCGCCAGTATCTGGCCCGCCAGATGGAGAACTTCTTCTTCGGCGGTGGCGCTGAGCAACCGGCGGGGTATGTTCCCCCCTCGCCCTGATTTCACCACCTGAAACCCGCTCTGCGTTATTTGCTGAGATCCTGCGGAAAATTAGAAACATCTGCACGACCGCTCGGAACAGCGCCACTTACCATTACAAAGTCTCGCCACAGTTCGCGACGCTGCTGATTTTTTCGCTCACTTTAGCTCCGGCTGGTTAGCCCGCTTGGCAAGCGCCAAATTCATCCACGGCCTCGAAGTATTGTTTTCTCCAACGCCTTGCAAGCCGGCTCGATGCATGAATATAATGAGTCGGGTCTGAATTTAGGCTTTTTCACTCACCGGAGGAAACTCGACATGACTTCATTGCAGGAATTGATCGCACAGAAGGAAGCTCTGGAACGGCAGATTGATCTCACGAGGAAACAAGATCGGAGCGAGGCGATCTCCAAAGTTCGTTTGATGATGGGCGAATATGGTCTCTCGGTATCCGACCTGTCTCTCAAAGGCGCAGCCAAAGCACCGGCTGGTACCGGCAACAAGGTGGCTGCAAAGTACCGCAACGACGCCACCGGAGATTCATGGAGTGGGCGAGGCCTGCAGCCGAAGTGGTTGAAGGCTGCAATGTCGACGGGCCGTAAGATCGAAGAATTTATGGTCTGAGCAAGGAGCGCGCTCCGAAGAAGATCCGACCAAAGCCACCCTCGGGGTGGCTTTTTTTTGGGTTCGGCGTCAACGGCAGGCGTTGGAATAGGCAGTTCGGCTGCCAAAGCCACCGTGGTGGCGCGCGCACACCTTATATTGACGAACAAATTGCGCCGAACCGACGTGTCCGCCCTTCGAATCTATCGCTACCCCCTGTCCTTACTCGGGCACCTCAGCGGCCCGCAGTGGGCGGTGCGGGTGTCGCTTGTCGTCGCCTTCACCTGCCTAGGCGGGCTTGTCGGCATGCCCGTGCCGCAGGTCGACGGCGCCGTGGTTTTGACCTGGCCGACGCTGAGCATTGCGCTGGCCGCTCTGTTGCGATTTGGTGTGGGCGTCTGGCCGGGGGTGTTCGTTGGCGCCTTGCTGGTGTCCTTGTCGTCGGGTCAACCGTTCTGGGTCGCCACATTGCTCGCGCTGGGCAACACGCTCGGGCCAGCATTGGCGGCGGCCGCATTGCGACGTGAGGGGCTGCACGTGGCGCTCGACCGGCGCCGCGATTTGTGGCTGTTCGGTGCCATTGGCGCCGCCGCGTCGACCTTGTTCACCGCCAGCAACGGCAGCATCTGGCTTGCGGCGAGCGGAATGATCGCATGGGCCGACGCGCCTCGCGCCTGGGCCTACTGGTGGCTTGGCGACGCCATGGGCGCGCTGGTCGTTGGCATACCGCTGCTGACGTATTCGCGCAGCGCGCTGCGCAGTGCCTTCAGTGCTCGACGCTGGGGCCTCACTGTGCTGCTTTCGCTTGGTGTCGTCGCCAGCGGTGCACTCGTCTTCACGCGGCTCGGCAACACTCAAGCTGCGCCGTTGTTGCTGGTGTTCGTGCCGCACCTGCTCCTGTGCTGGCTGGCCGTGCGCAACGGCCTGTTCGTGGCGTCCACAAGCGCGATGCTGCTGATCGGCGTCGTGCTGGCGGCGGCGAACGGCGCAAGCCCGTTTCCGAGGCTCGATTTCGATGAGGGCCTGGCCTTCCTCATTGGCTACCTGTGCAGCCTGCTGGCCGCGCCGCTGCTGACAAGCGCGCTGGCCGGCGAGCTGGCGGCCAACGAAAGGCGCTGGCAACTCGCGCTCGACACCTCCGGCATTGGCGTGGCCGAATGGGATCTGTTGGGCGGGCACATCGTGCTGTCGCGCCGCTGGCTCGCGCTGTTGGGCTACACCACGCAAGAGTTCGGCACCACTGTGCATGCCTTCTGGGAACAGCTTCACCCCGACGACGTGTTGCAAGTGCAGCAGGCCTTCGAGCCGCTCCGGTCACCCGGCGCCGCCAATAGCCGCGCCGAATGTCGAATCGCATGCCGCGACGGTACCTGGCGGTGGTTCGAGCTGCACGCGCTCGTCGTCGAACGCACCGTCGACGGCCGGCCGACACGGCTGCTGAGCACCGCGCGCGACGTCAGCGACATGCGGATCGCGCGCGATCGCCAACAACTCTCCGAAAGCCTGTTTGAGCATCTGCACGAAGGTCTGCTCATTACCGACGCCGAGCATCGCGTGCTCGAAGTGAACCCAACCTTCACCGAGATCACTGGCCATTCACGTGAACAATTGATCGGCACGGTGCCGAGCTTGATGCGCCCGGCCGAAACTGGTTCCGATGCCAGCGTTCAGCTCGAAGCGATGCACGCCAGCCTGGAAGCTGGTGGCATGTGGCGTGGCGAAATACTCGACCAGCGCCACAGCGGCGAGCCCTGCTTATTGCAGGTTACGGTGTCGGCAGTTCGCAATGCGAACGGCTCGGTGCGCAACCACGTGCTCGCCATTGCCGACGTCACGCGCACGCGCCGCCAACTGGAACAGTTGCAGCGCCAGGCGCACTTCGACGAACTCACTCGCCTGCCCAACCGCGTGCGCCTTGCAGAAATGCTCCAATCGGCCTTGCACACCAGCCAGCGCGAAGGTTCGCTGCTGACTGTGTGCTACCTCGACCTCGACCACTTCAAGCCCGTCAACGACCGTTTTGGCCACGAGGCCGGTGATCGTCTGCTGCTCGAGCTGGCCAACCGCATGCGCCGCTCACTGCGTTCGTGGGCCGGCGGCGATGACGTGGTGGCACGCATCGGCGGCGACGAATTCGTGCTTCTGTTGCGGACCACCACGCTCGAAGAAAGCCGCCACGCGGTCGAGCGAGTGCTCCAGCGGGTCTGCCAGCCTTATGCGCTCGACCTGGGCAGCGGCCCGGTCACCGTGACGGCCAGCATCGGTGCCACGGTCTTCCCGCTCGACGACGCCGATGCGGAAACGCTGCTGCGCCATGCCGACCACGCGATGTACGGCGCAAAACAGGCCGGCCGCAATGGCTACCTGTTCTTCGACGCTGAGCATGATCGCCGGGCCGAAGCGCGCTTTGTAGCTCTCGGCCGAGTTCAAGAAGCGCTCGACGCCAACGAGTTCCGCCTGCACTTTCAGCCCAAGGTCGACATGCGGGCTGGCACCGTGCTCGGGGTAGAGGCGCTGCTGCGCTGGAAACACCCCGAGCAGGGCCTAATCCCACCGGCGCAGTTTCTGCCCCTGATCGAAAACACTGGATTGAGCGTCAGCGTAGGCAACTGGGTGCTCCTGCACGGCATCGAACAGCTCGCGCACTGGATGCGCCTTGGGCTCGACATCACGCTGAGCATTAACATCTCGGCGCGCCACCTGCAGGAGCCGCTGTTTGCGCAGCACCTGGCCGGGCTGCTGTCGAAATACCAGACACCTGTGGCGAAAAACCTCATCATTGAAGTGCTCGAGACTGCCGCCCTTGCCGATGTGAACTACACCTGCGACTTGATGGAAGAATGTCGTGCGCTCGGAGTGCGTTTTGCGCTCGACGACTTCGGCACCGGTTACTCGACCTTCACCTACCTCAAACGCCTGCCGATCGACATGCTCAAGATCGACCGTTCGTTCGTCATCAACATGCTGTCTGACCGACAGGACCTGGCGATCGTAGAAGGGGTGATCGGCCTGTCGCAAACCTTCGGCTGCACTGTTGTGGCCGAAGGCGTTGAAACCCCGGAGCAGGCGACCAAGCTGATCCAGATCGGCTGCGACGTCGGCCAAGGCAACGGCATCGCCGCGGCCATGCCCGCCGATGAGGTGCTGCCGTGGGTGCGCGAGTACCGCGGCATCGCAAGCCAGCTGGGCCAGCTCACCGTTTGAGCCGCGGGGTTCAAGCGGGAGGGCTGCCGTAGACTCGCCGCGTGATCCCTCCAGCCTTCATTCACGATCTGCTTGCCCGAGTCGACATCGTCGAAGTGGTGGGTCGTCATGTGCAACTGAAGAAGGCAGGCATCAACCACAAAGGCCTGTGCCCTTTTCATGGCGAAAAGTCGCCAAGTTTCATCGTCAGCCCGACCCGTCAGACCTACCACTGCTTCGGCTGCGGCGTACACGGCAACGCGGTGGGCTTCCTGATGGAGAACTCGGGGCTGGGTTTCATCGACGCGGTGCGCGATTTGTCTCAGCAGATCGGCATGACCGTGCCTGAAGACGAAAGCACACCCGCCGAACGCGAACGCGCCGCTGCGCAGAAGCAGCGCCAGGCCACGCTGAGCGACGTGCTCTCAAAAGCCGCCGAACACTACCGGCGCCAGCTCAAGGGCAGCCCGCGCGCAGTCGGCTACCTCAAAGGCCGCGGACTGAGCGGCAAAATCGCGGCACAGTTCGGGCTCGGTTATGCACCCGAAGGTTGGCGCGGGCTGGCCAGCGTGTTCCCGAGTTACGACGACCCATTGCTCGAAGAGAGCGGCATGGTGATCGCCAAACACGATGACGAAACCGCCGGTCCTCCGGGGGACACGGAGAGTCCCACTTCGCTGACCGCGGTCAGTCCGACCCCGCTCGCAGGATCGTCTGACGTTTCCGATAGCCGAGTCGGTCAGTCCATCAAACGCTACGACCGCTTCCGTGATCGGATCATGTTTCCGATCCGCTCGGTGCACGGCGAAGTGATCGGCTTCGGCGGTCGAGTGCTCGAAAAGGGCGAGCCCAAGTATCTGAATTCACCCGAGACGCCGATATTCAGCAAAGGTCGCGAACTTTACGGCTTGCACGAGGCCCGCTCGGCGCTGCGCCAGCGTGGTTACGCGCTGGTGGTCGAGGGCTACATGGATGTGGTGGCACTGGCGCAGTCGGGCTTCGGTAACGCCGTAGCCACGCTCGGCACCGCCTGCACGGCCGCACACCTGCAGAAGCTCTTCCGCTTCACCGATTCGGTCGTCTTCAGCTTCGACGGAGATGCCGCTGGCCGGCGCGCCGCCGGGCGCGCTCTCGAAGCGTGCTTGGCGCACGCCAGCGACACACGCAGCGTCCGCTTCCTGTTCCTGCCCACCGAGCACGACCCCGACTCCTATGTGCGCGAATTCGGCGCCGAGGCTTTCGAGGCGCGCGTCAACGCCGCCATACCGTTGTCGCGCCAGATCGCCGACGTGGCAGGCGACGGCCAGGATCTCGGCACCGCCGAAGGCCGCGCGCACATGCTGGCCAACGCCAAACCGCTCTGGGCAGCACTGCCCGACGGTGCGCTAAAGCGCCAGCTGGTCGGCGAGCTGGCGGCCGCGGGCCGCTTGGAGACGAACGAACTGCAGTTGATGTGGGGCAACACCGCGTCAGCCCGCACTTCGGGCACCGCCGCCACCGAACGGCCGCCCCGGCGCGTGAGCAGCCGCGTCAGCAAAGAAGCCGCGAAGCGGCTCGACCGTGCAATTTGGCTGCTGCTGCACAAGTGCGAAATGTGGGCGAACCTGGACGGTGAATCGCACGACGAACTCGCCGCAAGGGCGCCGCCTTATGACCTGTTCTTCGGCTGCATCGAACGCAGCCTTCACGAGCACGGCCCACTGTCGCCAGCCGCGCTGCTCGACGAGCTGCGTGTTGTGGCGCAGCAGCACGCGCAAGGTACCAGCGTGATCGACCGGATCTCCCTGTTGCATGACCCCGAGCCCACCACCGACCTGGCCCACGAACTGCGACTGGTGCTCGACTGGCTGCACCTTGAAGACATCGACGAAGAGCTCAAGCTGCTGTTCCAGTCGGGCACCGTCTCCCCCGACGCACAGCAGCGCGGCGGGCAACTGATGGCGGCGCGGGCTCGGCTCAAGGCCCAGCTGGCCCGGGCGCAGACCGACGTCTGAGCCCGCCTGCGCCAGCCGAGGGGCGGCGCAGGCGAGCAAGCAAAACTGGTAATCGCCGGGCTGGGCGGTACAATCCTCAGCTGACGAAAGCGCGGCAAGCGTAACAGCAGCACCTCCGGGCCTCCGGCCACCCTCCGAACCAGGGTTCCCTTTGTGGATTCAAGGCCAACCTTTCCCGCAAGGGCTGCACTCCAAATGTTCGCCCTAACTTGCCCGCTCAATTTCTACCACCGTGTTGCGAGGCTTCCAGGTCGCAAGCCAAGTGGCGGCATGTGCACGGCCTTGCCGTGAACTGGACTCGCCCGGGCTTGAATCCCACGCCAATGCGCGCAACTGATTGACCGGGCTTCGGGCCGACAGGCCCCACACCATCCGAGGAATTGCATGACCGCGAAGAAGAGCGCTCCCGCCGCCGCCCCCAAAGCCGCCGCCCCAGCCCAGGCTGCAAAGCCCGAAGAACTAAAAAAGGGCGCCAAGCCCCCACCTGCGACTAAACCGTCGGCGAAGGCAGTGGCCAAGGTGACCGAAGCCGCCAAGGGCAAGCCAGGCCGCAAGCCCAAAATCGAAGAAAAGGCCGCCAAAAAATCGGAAGATTCCGACGTCGACCTGTCCGACCTCGAGGCAGATCTCGAGGGCGAACCGGAAGTTGAGACCTCGACCGACGACTCCAAGGTAAAGGCCAAACCGCTGCGGATGAAGGTGTCTCGCGCCAAAGAGCGAGCGCTGATGCGCGAGTTCGGCCTGGAAGAAACCGCTCTCACTGAAGAAGAAGCCGCCAAGCGCCGTCAGGAGCTGAAGACGCTGATCAAGATGGGCAAGACGCGTGGCTTCCTCACGCATCAGGAAATCAACGACCACTTGCCTGAAAAGCTGGTGAACGATGAAATTCTTGAGGCCATCGTCTCAATGCTCAACGATATGGGCATCGCGGTCTACGAGCAAGCGCCCGATGCGGCGACTCTGCTGATTGCCGGCGGCGGTGCGACCACTGCGACCGAAGAAGAAGCCGAAGAAGCGGCCGAAGCAGCGCTCTCCACGGTCGACTCGGAGTTCGGCCGCACCACCGATCCGGTGCGCATGTACATGCGCGAAATGGGCACGGTCGAGCTGCTCACGCGCGAAGGCGAAATCGAGATCGCCAAGCGCATTGAAGGCGGCCTGCAGGCGATGATGTTTGCCATCAGCGCGTCACCGACCACGATCGCCGAGATCCTGAGCTACGCCGACCGTATCGGTTCGGGCGAGATGAAGATCTCTGAAGCCGTCGACGGGTTTGTTTCCGTAGACGAGGCCGACGACTACGTGGCTGAGGAAGACGTCGACTTTTTCGACGAAGAAGACGACGACGACGGCCAGGGCGGCAGCAAGGCGTTGACCAAAAAGCTCGAAGAGCTAAAGGTCTCGGCGCTGTCCAAGTTCGAAACCCTGCGCATCAACTTCGACAAGATGCGCAAGGCCTTCGAGAAAGACGGCTATCAGTCTCCCTCATACAACAAGGCGCAGCAGGCCATCAGCAACGAGCTGATGACGATCCGCTTCACCGTGAAGACGATCGAGAAGCTGTGCGGCATTCTGCGTTCTCAGGTCGACGACGTGCGCCGCTACGAGCGTGAGCTGCGCAAGATCATGGTCGACAAGTGCGGCATGCCGCAGGAGTACTTCGTTAAGCACTTCCCCCCGAACCTCCTGAATCTGAAGTGGGCCGAAAAGGAAGTGGCGGCGAACAAGGCATATAGCGTGATCCTGGCGCGGAATTTGCCGCCCGTGCAAGAACTGCAAAAGAAGCTGACCGACCAGCAGGCCAAGGCGGTGGTGCCACTCGAGGACCTGAAACGCATCAACAAGCGCATGAACGAAGGCGAAAAGGCCTCGCGCGACGCGAAGAAGGAAATGATCGAGGCCAACTTACGTCTGGTGATCTCGATCGCGAAGAAGTACACCAACCGAGGCCTGCAATTCCTCGACCTGATCCAAGAAGGCAATATCGGCCTCATGAAAGCAGTCGACAAGTTCGAATACCGCCGCGGCTACAAATTCTCAACCTACGCGACCTGGTGGATCCGCCAGGCCATCACGCGATCAATCGCTGACCAAGCGCGCACGATTCGCATCCCGGTGCATATGATCGAAACGATCAACAAGATGAACCGCCTGTCGCGGCAGCATTTGCAGGAGTTCGGTTTCGAGCCCGATGCACCCACGCTGGCCGAGAAGATGGAGATTCCGGAAGACAAGATTCGAAAAATCATGAAGATCGCGAAAGAGCCGATCTCTATGGAAACGCCCATCGGCGATGACGACGATTCGCACCTGGGCGACTTCATCGAAGACACCAACAACACCGCACCTATCGAGGCCGCCATGCAGGCTGGTCTGCGCGACGTGGTGAAAGACATTCTCGACAGCCTGACGCCACGCGAAGCCAAAGTGCTGCGCATGCGCTTCGGCATCGAGATGAGCACCGACCACACGCTGGAAGAAGTCGGCAAGCAGTTCGACGTTACCCGCGAGCGCATCCGCCAGATCGAAGCCAAGGCGATCCGCAAGTTGAAGCACCCGAGCCGCTCAGACAAACTGCGCACTTACCTCGACACGCTTTGAACGACACGTCGTGAAGCAAGGGCTCCGTGACGTGATCGGAGCCCTTTTTCATGGGCGTTCGGGCGGCGCGGGAACACGGCGCGATAAGATCGCGCACTTGCACTGCTTCGTCACTTTCGCATGACCCAGCTCGTTGAACGTACCGTGCTGTTTGCCGACCTGCGCGGCAGTACCTCGATGTACGAAACGCTCGGCAACACAGACGCCACGGCGGTGGTCACGCAAAGCGTGGCGCTACTGGGGCGAATCGTTTCAGTGCACGAAGGCCAGGTCGTGAAGACGCTCGGTGACGGGTTGATGGCGGTTTTTTTTGCACCCTCCTCTGCCGTGGACGCGGCAGACGACATGCACGAATCGCTTGAACGAATCGGCACTCCCACCCAAACTGGTACGTCGACTGGCCGTCGCATGGCGCCACTGAAGCTGCAGGTGGGTTTGGCTAAGGGGGAGGTGATCGAGATTTCGGGCGACCTTTTTGGCGATGCGGTTAACGTAGCCGCAAGGCTACTCGACCACGCGGGCGATAACGAAACCCTGGCCACGTCGAACGTGGTTGAGGGCCTCGACGACTGGACCCGCTCGCGGTTTCGCAACCTAGACCGGCTGCAACTTCGCGGCCGCGTCGAACCGGTGCACGTGCATCGGTTAGAGGCGGCGCGCCGGTTCGGTGATACGGCTGTTACCGCGTTCGGCGACATCTCACCCTGCCCCCCCGAGCCCGAAGGTATTCGCCTGACGTGGGTCGACCAGAGCAGCATCTACGCCGGCACCAGCCTGCCGGTTGTACTGGGCCGCAGCCCGCAGGCCACCTACATCATCGACGACAACCGCGTGTCGCGTTCTCACGCACGCATCGATTGGCACGGCGGGACCTTTCAGTTGGTCGACCTGAGCTATAACGGCACTTATGTGCGCTTCGACCATGATCCGGAAATCATCAGCCTGCGACGCGGCGCCTGCACCCTGCATGGCAGCGGCATGATTGGCCTCGGAGCGCCGCCTTCCGAGGTTGCCAGCCCGAAGGTGCGATTCGAAATACTCAAATTTGCCGAGACGCAAAAGCAGTTTCCAGCCGATTTCGATTCGAAGTTCTAGGTCGATGAGCTTTAAGCCGGAACCAGCGTTCGCGCATGGCACAGCCCCCCGCATAGCGATCCTGCTATGCAACTTGGGCACGCCCGACGCACCCACGGCGCCCGGGCTGCGGCGCTTCTTGGCCGAATTTCTGAGCGACCGGCGCGTTGTCGAGGTGCCATGGCTGCTGTGGTTGCTGATCCTTCATGGTGTGATTCTTCGGATTCGCCCGGCCAAGTCGGCGAAGAAATACGCCAGCATCTGGACGGCTGAGGGTTCTCCGCTAAAGGTGTGGACCCACAAGCAGGCCGCGCTGCTCGGTGGCTACCTCGGCGAACGTGGCCACCGCGTCACGGTGCGCGTGGCCATGCGTTACGGCAGCCCGTCGATTGCCAGCGTGCTCGACGAGTTAAAGGCCCAGGCCGTGAGCCAGGTGCTCATATTGCCGTTGTACCCGCAGTATTCCGCCACCACCACGGCCAGCGTGATCGACGCGGTCTGCGCGTGGGCGCAGCGTTCGCGCACGGTGCCGGAGCTGCGCTTCGTCAACCGGTACCACGACGATGCCGGGTACATCGGCGCGCTCGCCAAACGCGTTACCGACCACTGGGCCACGCACGGTCGGCCCGACAGACTGGTGCTCAGCTTTCACGGCGTGCCCAAGCGCACCCTCACGCTGGGCGACCCCTACCACTGCGAATGCCTAAAGTCAGCACGCCTCCTCGGCGAGAGGCTCGGCGTGCCTGCTGGTCTGGTGACCGTGACGTTCCAGAGCCGCCTGGGCAAGGCCGAATGGTTGCAGCCCTATACGGAACCTTCGCTGATCGAGATGGCGCGACAAGGCATCAAGAGGGTTGACGTGATGTGCCCAGGATTCACTTGCGACAACCTGGAAACGCTCGAAGAAATCAACTTGGAAGCGCGCGAAGCCTTCATGCACGCTGGCGGCCGCGAGTTCCACCACATCGCGTGCCTGAATGACCAGCACGAATGGATTGCTGCCCTCGCGTCAATCAGCTTGCGGCACCTGCAGGGCTGGCCTAGTTCCGTAGAGGCCGATGCGGCAGCGCTCGAAGCACAGCGCCAACGGGCGATCAAGCGGGGCGCTTCGGCCTGAACGGACCACCGCAGCGATCATGCCCGGCCTCGGTTCCGAATTGGGATAGTCGGCACATACATGGCGCCTTCCGGATTACAAGTGGATTTTTCGAGTGATGAAGCAGGGGGCTGGACTGCAGTCAAATATCAGGCCTGTTGTGCAGGTCGATGAAGCCCACAGGCCCTGATGGCGTTCGCCCGGCCGGGGACTTCCACCCCGAAGATCGCGCCCATGCTGGGCGCAAACTCAAAGACGCTCTGCGTCTCAAGCTCGAAGGTGGTCAGTCCCACCAGCAAATTGCCTGCGCTCTGGGCATCTCCAAAGGCGTTGTCACCAAATACGTGGGTTTGGCGGTGGCCGCCGGGCTGGACTGGCCGGCCGGCTCGGCGATGGATGAATCGGCCCTGGAGCGTCGGCTGCTGCCGGCCCCAAGGTCCAGTGATGTTTATGCCCAGGCCGACTACGGCCGCATTCACCAGGAGTTGCGCCGCAGGGGCATGACGCTGGCGCTCTTGTGGGAGGAGTACTGCGCCCAGGTGGGTGATGAGAATGACCCCGAGCATCCCGTCAAACCGTGGCGCTACTCGCAGTTCTGCGAGAACTACCGGCAGTTTGCCAAGCGCCTGAGGCGCTCGATGCGGCAGGTTCACCGCGCTGGCGAGAAGCTGTTCATCGACTATGCCGGACCGACGGTGGCATTACTGGACGGCCAGCGAGCCAACATCTTCGTAGCCGCCATGGGTGCCTCAGGCTACTGCTTTGCCCTGGCAACGCCCGCTCAAACGGCGGCTGACTGGCTGGACGCCACAGCCCGGGCTTTAAGCTTCTTCGGCGTAGTGCCGCAGCTGATCGTGCCCGACAACCCGCGCGCCTTGGTCAAGAGTGCCAATCGCTACGAGTCGCAGTTGAACGAGACGGTGTTGGACTTTGCCCGCCACTACGGCTGCTCGGTGCTGCCCGCGCGGGCCTATCACTCGCAGGACAAAGCCAAGGTCGAACTCAGCGTGCAACTGGTCGAGCGCTGGATATTGGCGCGCCTGCGCAAGAGCGAGTTCGCCACCGTGCACGAGGTCAACGACGCCATGGCCCCGCTGCTGAAACACCTCAACCAGCGGGCATTCCAGAAGCTGCCCGGATGCCGGGCCAGCATGTTTGCCGAGATCGATGCGCCGGCCCTGATGGCGTTGCCGCTGCAGGCCTGGGAGTGGGCGGTGTTCAAGACCGCGCGCGTGCACATCGACAGCCACATCGAGTTTGAGGGCCATCGCTACAGCGAGCCCCACGCCCTGGTGGGCATGGCGCTGGAGATGCGAATCACAGCGGGCACCCTGGAGGTGGTGCACCGCGGCCAGCGTGTGGCAAGCCACATGCGCTGTGCTCACAAGGGCGGCTTCACCACGGTGGCCGAGCACTTGCCCGAGCGGCATCAAGCCCAGGCCCAGTGGACGCCCGAGCGGCTCGTCCTGTGGGGCCAGAGGATCGGCGTGGCCTGCGCCGCCACGGTGAGCCGGAGCTGGAGCGGCAAAGGCATCCCGAGCACGCGTACCGGGCGTGCCTTGGGCTGCTCAGTCTGAGCAAACGCTACGGCGACGCCCGGTTGGAGGCGGCCTGCGTGCTGGCCTGCTCGCTCCGTGCGTATTTCGGCGAACGTGACCGGTGATTTCGGGAACGTGACCGGTTTGGAGGCGATGCTGGGTTGCGCGGGGGAGATTGTAGGGATGAGGATGGTTTCAGAGGGTTTGCGTGCTCCGAAGTTGGTAGTGGTTGGAGGTCAGATGCCGCAGCGCGATGCGGGGGCTTTTGATCTTTGTCTTGCTTGTTTTAATCCGTGGTGGTGGAGCCCTGTGGAGCTTGTGGGCAGCCGGCGGCCTGTGGGTGGGCGCGTGGGCAACCCGCAGGGTTGTCCATCCGGCCATCCACAGGTGAGCGCGTTCAGCGCTCAGACGGGAAGCCCGAGCCAGCGGGCCTGTCCACAAATTCACAGGGCCGCGTGCCTATTGCGGCGCGCTGTCGCTGCGGCCGGCCTGGTCGACCGCAGCGGCCTTTGATGGCCGCATCGACTTGCCCTTGAGCACCAGGCGCTGACTACGCGAGAGCAGCCAGTCGAGGATCGCATCGGCGATGGTCGCGTCCCCAATCCAGGCGTGCCAGTGCTCGACCGGCAATTGGCTCGTGATGATCGTCGCGCGGGTGCCGGCGCGGTCATCGATGATCTCCATCAGGTCCGAGCGCGTGGGGCCGTCCATGGCGGCCATGCCCCAATCGTCAAGGACCAGGACATCGGTGCGCGCTACTGCTCCGAGCCAGCGGGTGAAGCCGCCGTTGCCGTGCAGGATGCGCAACTCTTCAGCCAGGCGGGGCGTGCGCAGATACAGCGCCGAATGCCCGCGCCGGCACGCGTACTGCGCCAGCGCACAGGCGAGCCATGACTTGCCCGATCCGGTTGGCCCGGTGGCCAGGATCGCCGTCCCATCCTCGACCCAGCGCGACAGCGCCAGGCTCATCAGCGCGCTGCGCTCGAAGCCACGACCGGCACGGCCATCGACATCCTCGATGCAGGCTTGCGGGTGCTTCAGGCCAGCCTTCTTCAGCAACGCGGCACGGCGCTTGTCGCCGCGGTGATGGACCTCGCGGTCGACCATCAGAGCGAGTCGTTCCTCGAAGCTCAGCGCGGTGCTGGCGCTGCCGCTGAGTTGTTCTTCGACGGCGGCAAGCATGCCGGCGAGCTTGAGGTCGCGCAATTGCGTGAGGGTGTTGTTCATCATCATGATCGAATCCTTCTGGTGTGCTGGATGTCAGTGGTGTCTTCAGTGGTAATGCGAGGCGCCGCGCACGTTGTCGTGCAAGGGCGCCACCCACTCGGGCTCGGCTGGCGCTCGCTTGATGAGGTCGCGGCCGTTGTTCAAGATGTCGCGCACATGGCGGTATTGCCCGGCGCCGAGTTCGAGCGCGAGCGTGCAGGCCGCCTCCAACCGGGACGGGCCGTAGCGCTTGGCCAGGCTCAGCAAGCCCAAGCAGCTGCGGTAGCCGTGTTCGGGGTGACGCAAGCGCTGCAGCAACTGCGTGACGAAGGCCCCGGTGCCGGTGCCGATCTCGCCGCCCCAGTGGATCAGCCGCTCGGGCGTCCACTGCTTGTGTGCCCGGTGCGCGGCCGGCATGTGTTCGTCCAGCGTCGTGAAGCCGCCGCGCCGCTGGCTGCGTGCGTGGCAGGCCACGCGCTGGCCGCGGTGCAGTATCTCCACCAGCGCGTCCGTGATGCGTGCTTCCAGCTCCAACCCCACCAGCGAGTGCGGCACGCTGTAGCGATGGGCGTCGACCTCGACGTGGTAGTCAATGTGCGCCTTCACGGTCTTGAAGGTGACCCACTGCCAGCACTGCGCCGGCAGGCTCGACAGCGCTGGTGCGTCCAGCGTTGCAAAGTAGCTCGCGCGGCTGCCGTCGAGCTTCTGGAACTTGCGCTCGTTGAGGGATGGCAGCAATGCGGCGATGGCCGCGTCGGCGGCGTGCACGTCGGCCAGCACGGTGTGGCGCAGCCGCGCCAGGATCCAGCGCGTGACGACCTGCACCGAACTCTCTGCGGTGGCCTTGTCCTTGGGCGAATACGGGCGTGCTGGGAGGAACGAGACGTCATAGTGCCGGGCGAACTCGCGCACCGTCGCGTTGAGCTTGGGCTCGTAGCGGCAGGCCTCGGAGACGAGCGCGCGCGGGTTGTCGGGGACGATGAGCTGCGGGCAGCCGCCGTAGAAGGTCAATGCACGTGCCTGAGCTCCGAGCCACGACCGCATGCTCTGGTCTACCGTGGCGCAGGCGAACGTGTAGCTCGACGCGCCCATGGCGGTGACGAAGACCTGCGCGCGCGTGCCGTCGGCCAGCGCCAGCGTCGGCCCGGCGTAGTCGATGAACAGCTTCTCGCCGGCGCGCCGGTGCTGGCGCATCGAGCGCTTGAGCGACTTGGCGAACGCCTTGTAGTGCTCGCAGAACTGGGTGTAGGCCCAGGTGCGCCGGCCCTCGTTGGCCGCGCGGTACTCCTGCCACAGCAGCACCAGCGTCACGCCCTTGCGGCGCAACTCGATGTGCACCTGCGCGAAGTCGGCCTCGACCAAGCGGTCATCAGTTGCACTGCGTCCGAGCAACCGGCGCTCGAGTGCGGCCTCGTCCAGTTCGGCCGTGGCGGCCCAGTCCTGGCCGGCCGCGCCGGCCAGGCCGAGCTACTTGGCGACGACGCCCTTGGAGATGGCCAGGCTGCGCGCGATGCGCTCGTGCGACAGGCCGCCTTGGTACTTGAGTCTGAGAATGTCTTTAATCATGCGTATGTCCATGCGTTGCTGCGGCATCGGCTCTCCGGCCAAAAAGGCCGTGAGGCTATGCCCCAGCGGTGGTTCATACGCAACACCAGCACCGACCTCTTGACAGGTCGGCAACCGCACTCAAACGGCTGCAAAAACTCCGTCGGTCACGTTGCCGGAATCACCC
>JBBRPV010000024.1:0-47874 GCA_038227445.1 Burkholderiales bacterium
AAAATCCGGGCCACGAAGGGGCCGCTTCGTGGCCCTTGGGCTGGGGCGGTTTCACGACGCAAGACATGCATCGCAGCCAGATCACCGCGCGCGCGGTGGGGCTGGTCTACAACTGGTGGAGTTGGTACGTGCGTGCGGCCGATCCCAACGCGAGGCGAGAAGCCTTGACGAGTCGCCCGCTGTTGCTGGCTGCCGTAGGACGCGCGGTCAGCCATGGCGGGCAGACGTTGCTGTACCTCACGCCGATGCATGCCCAGGTGGGCTTGATCAAATCGATGATCGTCAATGTCCGTGGGGCCATCGGGCATGTCAGGGCTGCTGCGGAGCAGTTGCCCTCGCTCGACCGTTGGGCAACGCTGCTGGCCTACATCTGCCGGAAAATCGTCTGCCAAATCAGCCTGCCGACCCCGCCTCCGGCGCTCGCCGGGGGGGGGGTAGCTGCTGTTTTTAGGATCAATGACCACTTATGTTGCTGCGCGTCTCTGGCATAACGTTCTGGCTGGCCGCACTCGCTGCCGCCGTGGCGCTTGCCATTCCGACTGGTTTGGAGACCGGCTTGACCGGCTTCGCCGCCGCAGCGAGCGTGATCGCCTTTACTTTGTGGCGTTCGGGCGTGGCGCAGGTGCGGCGCAGCGAAACCGTTCAAGCTGCTGCCCGCAACTGTGCCGCTGGCGGGGTCAGTGATCGACGAAGCGGGTGCGATGGTGAAGGCCCACTGCGCCGCAGTCGGCACTTTCGAAACCGCGCTGCACGGCGTGGCCCGCATCCTGAAGGCCGAACTTGGCGCGATTCAGGCTAGGGTCTATCGGGTGAGGGGCACTGACGAGACACACGCGCGGATCGCCGAGCTGGCCGAGGCGCATCCGGGTTTTCACCCAGTCGAGCGCCGAGTTCACGTGCAGCGCTCTACGGTGGGGAGGGCGATCAGGACGCAACACGTAGTGATCGTCGCTGGCGGAAGGGTTGTGCTGCCGGTGCCCGGCCCGACGAGCGTGGTGGCGGTGATCGCGCTGACTGGCCTTCAGCTCGACATCGACGCGCGATGCGCTGACCGCGCTGCTCGGACAGGCCAGCGCACAGCTTGCCTTTTGGGCCGAACTCTCGGCGCCAGGTGGAAGGTGACGGGTATTCGCCCGGCTTGGGTGAGAATGGTCAATGTGGAACTTTCCGCACGAACGTGCCACCGAAGCGGGCCATGCAGGCTGATACCGTCTGTCATGCTCGCCAGTTGGTTTGTGAATCGGGTTTTGATGACACTGAAATCACTCTTCTGCGTTGTAACGTCGGGCTCACGATGATGTCGGTTGAGCCCCCGTTCGCAGACGCCGCTGGTTTCCCGGCGACCGACCTTGACGTCGAGGCGCTGGATCGCCTGCGCGAGCTCGACCCGAAGGGCGAGAATAATTTGATCGAACGCGTTCTGCACGCTTTCCAGACGTCTGCCGCGCGCCTGAGTCCGCAGCTTGAAACGGCGTGGCTGGCCAGTGACCTTGCCACGGTTCGGATGGTGGCGCACACGCTGAAGTCGTCGTCGGCGAGCATCGGGGCGTCGGACCTGTCGCAGGTGTGTGCGCGGGTCGAAGCGCTGATTCGCTCCGAATCGGCCGACGACCTCGACCCGCTGCTGCACGAGCTGCGCCGGGCACTGGCCGCGGCGCTGGCCGCGATCCAACACCTATTGGCCTCCCGCCCATGAATGCCGGAGCTGAATCCGACGACGAGCCGCCCGAGCAGTCGCGTGTCTTGATGGTTGACGACGACGAGGTCAACCTGCTGCTGACCTCGATCGCGCTGCGCGAGCGCGGCTTTGCGATCACCGAAGCAACGAGCGGCGAGCTGGCGCTGGCCGCACTGGCCGACGGCCTGCCCGACGTGGTCGTGCTCGACGCTCTAATGCCCGGGCTCGACGGCTTCCAAACCTGCCGCGCGTTGCGGGCGCTGCCGGGCTGCGAGTCGTTGCCCGTGCTGATGCTGACCGGGCTCGACGACGATGCCTCCATCACCCGCGCCTATGAAGCCGGCGCCACCGATTTTTTCGTCAAGTCGACCCAATGGAGTCTGCTGGCCGGGCGCCTTCGCTACCTGTTACGGGCCGCTCGCGTGCGGGCCGAACTGGAGCGCAGCAAGTCGCGCTTGGCCCGCGCCCAAGACCTGGCGCGCATGGGCAGCTTCGACTGGAAGCGTGGCAGTGGCGGGCCAGTGTTCTCCGTTGAAGGCCTGCGGGTTGTCGGCGTGGGACCGAACGAGACCCTCCCGTTTCGCACTCTGCTGCGCATGTTGCCCGGCGATGACCGCAGCGGGCTGATCGGCGTGCTGCATGAAGTGATCCGCCACAGCACCGTGCTGGCAACCGATGTGCCGGCCACGCTGCGCGACGGGCGCCAGCGCATCGTGCACGTTGAGGCCGAGCCCGAGTTCAACGAACATGGCAACCTCATTGGCTACAGCGGCATCGTGCAAGACGTGACCGACCGCCGCCTGGCCGAAGACAAGATCCGTCACCTCGCGAATTTCGACACCTTGACCGGCCTGCCGAACCGCCGCCAGCTGATCTGGCGCGCCGAGCGTTCGCTCGAACACGGGCGGCGCCTGAACCACCAGGTGGCGCTGCTGCTGATCGACCTTGATCGATTCAAGGTCATCAACGACACGCTCGGCCACGGCGCTGGCGATGAGCTGCTGATGGAAGTGGCGCGCCGCCTGCGTTCCTGCGTGCGTCACTCAGAGCAGGTGATGGAAAGCGCTATCGAATCGATGGGCTCGCGCTCGCACCGCACGCTCGAAGCGGTGGGTCGGCTAGGCGGCGACGAGTTCGTGGCGCTGCTGCCCGAAGTGGTTGATGAGCGTGACGCCGAACGTGTGGCGCAGCGCATTCTCGACCTGATGCGCGAACCCATCTTCGTTGGCGGGCAAGAGTGTTTCGTGACCGCGAGCGTGGGCATCGCGCTGTTCCCGCGCGACGGCACCTCGGTAGCCGACCTGATGCGCAATTCCGACGTGGCGATGTATTCCGTCAAGTCTGCCGGGCGCAATTCCGCTTCGCTTTACCGTCCGGCCCTGGCCGGGCAGGGCCGCGAAAAACTCGAACTCGAAAGCGCGCTGCACAAGGCCATCGAACGCGACGAGCTGGTGCTTTACTACCAGCCCAAGATCGACGTGCGCGGCGCGAAGATGGTGGGCGCTGAAGCGCTGATGCGCTGGCGCCGCAACGGCGTGCTCGTGCCGCCGGGCGACTTCATTCCGCTGGCTGAAGAAACCGGCCTGATCGTGCCGCTCAGCGAATGGGCGATCCGTGAGGCGGCGAGGCAGGCGCGCGTTTGGCAAGACAACTTCGGCTTCGCCGATTCGATTGCGGTCAACCTGCCGAGCCGCCTGTTCGAGCGCACCGACCTGGTGGAGTACATCCACAGTGCCGTCACCACTTACGGTGTGCCCCACCACGCGATCGAGCTTGAGATCACCGAGACCGGTTTGATGAAAGACCTGCAAAACGTGATCCCGTCGTTACACCGCCTGAACGAGATTGGGGTCGAGATCTCGATCGACGACTTTGGAACCGGTTATTCGTCGCTTGCTTACCTCACTGCCTTGCCGATCAGCGAACTCAAAATCGACCGCAGTTTTATCCGTGATCTGGGCATGACGCCGCAGAGCTCGGCCGTCGTGACGGCCATCATTGCGCTGGCGCGTTCGCTTGGTCTGCGCGTGGTGGCCGAGGGCGTGGAAAACCTGCGCCAGATGGAGGTACTGCACCGCCTGGGTTGTGGAGTCATGCAAGGCTTCCTGTTCAGCAAGCCCCAGCCGCCCGATGACATCGAGACCTGGCTGCGGCAAACCGTGTTGCCCCGCAAGGCGCCCTGGATCGGCAAGGCCGACGATGCCGAGATGTCCGAAGGGCTGAGCCTCCCCTACGTGCGCGACCCGCGCGCAAGACCACTCGGCTGATCGGCCGCCCCGCCATGGAAAACGCTCGCTCCACTAGCCAGTCGCCGGCACCAGCCGAAGCGGCGCCTGGCACGTCACCGGCGCATCTGGCCAAGGCCGCGCTGCGCCGGCTAGCACTCGACAAGCTCGAACCTACCCCCGAAAACTACGAGCGCGCCTACCGGCAGGAAGCCGGTGGCGCGGCGGTGGTCGCGCTGATGCCCGAACGCGGGCAGCGCCTGATCGAACGCTTGGCGCAACGCGCCTTCGAATCCGAGGCGTCGGGCGGCGCCGCTGCCGAGTTCGCGCAGGCCGTGTCACGGGGCCGGTGGGAAGTGGCCGAGCGCTGCCTGCACAGCGTGCCAGCGCCTGATGCGTCAGCGATCGCGGCCTTGATCGAGCGCATCGTTCGTGGCATCGACCGCGGTAGTCGCAACTGGACTCAGGCGCGCAAGAAAGAAGGCCTGAAGAGGGTGTTGCAGGGCAGCCGGAGCGGCTCGAAGCTCCTGCAACAACGCCTGGCGCAATTGGTGTCCAGTTGGGAAACCGATGTGGCCGACGTTCCGCCAGAAGGGTCGGTTCAGGCCGAGGCTGAGGGGCCTCCCGAGTCCACCAGCGCAGCTCTGGTCGATGAATCTGCGGTCGGCGAAGCTCTGGCCGATACGCAGGCGCCGCCGCTGGAAAGCGCGCCCAGCGAATGGCCCCTTGTGTTGGCGCCTATGGGCCGAGCGCTGCAGCGGGCTTTGCCGGCCTCTGACGGTGTGCCGCGCGAAGTGGCGGCCGCGCTCGCTGCGCTCATGTTGCGTCTGAGCGCCGAAGGCGCTACGCCGGTGTTGGTCGAATCGCTTGAAGCCCTGTGCGAGCGCGCCCTGCAGGTTCTGGATCACAGGCACCATCTGTTCGATCAGCTCGGTGGTTTGTGCCAGGAGCTGGCGGCCAGCATCGCCGACCTGGCCGAAGATGACAGCTGGGCCAAGGGTCAGTGCGACGCGATGCGCACCAAGATCGACGAAGGCCTGACCGCTCGTGGCGTGCGCGCGGTGAGTGAGCTGCTGCGCAACACCCGCGAGCGGCAAGGCCAGATTCGCGTCGAGCGGGCGCAGGCACGCGATTCGCTCAAAAGCCTGATCAACCGCATGCTCACCGAACTCAACGAGCTCGGTTCGCAGACCGGCAACTTCCACGAGAGTGTTGGGCGTTATGCCGACGTGATCGAAAAGGCTGATTCGCTCGAAGGGCTGGCGGGCGTGGTGCGTGAGATGGTCGAAGAAAGCCGCACTGTTCAGTCGCTGGTGCACCAGACCCAGACACGCCTTGCAGAAGAGCACAGCAGGGCCAGCGGCCTGACGCTGCGTGTCAGCGAGCTCGAAGAAGAGATGCAGCGCCTTTCCGACGAGGTCTGCACCGATCAGCTCACCCAGGTGGCCAATCGGCGCGGGCTGATGCAGTTGTTTGAGACCGAACGCGCCCGTCACGAGCGCAGTGGCGCACCGCTTGCCATCGGGCTGATTGACATCGACAACTTCAAGCGCCTGAACGACGAACTCGGTCACGCCGCTGGCGACGAGGCGCTCAAGTCGCTGGCCGCGCTGGTCAGCAAGACTTTGCGCCCCACCGATTTAGTGGCGCGCTACGGCGGCGAAGAATTCGTTGTGCTGCTGCCCATGACTCCGATGGACGAGGCCCAGGCCATCCTCACGCGACTTCAGCGCACCCTCACCGGAGGCCTGTTCCTGCACGACCAGAAGCAGGTTTTTGTGACCTTCTCTGCCGGTGTCACGGCCTATCGGCTGCCTGAGCGAATTGAAGACGCACTGGAGCGCGCCGACCAGGGCATGTACGAAGCCAAGCGCACCGGCAAGAACCGCACCTGCTTGGTCTGACTCCGCAAGTCGCACCTGCCCGCCCTCTCGGACGCGCCGGAGGTATTCGCAGGTCCTGAGCGCCGGCTCAGATTGACGAAATCAAGCGGCTTCGGTTTGGCTTAGGCGCGAGCGATTTGATCGCTAAGCGTTTGACGCTGAAAAGCAAAGCTAACAATGCGGCGACGCAGCTTGGCCGGTGCGAAGATCCTCGTTGAACGCCGCGCGCGCAGCGGTGCTGCTTGCGGGAACCCACGAGCAGCCGCGACCTTTGCTGAACCAAGTCACGCGCGAGTTGGCCTTGCGCATGGGCGTCAAGGTCGACGGGGTCACTGCGTGCAAGGCCTTGCGCAAGGCGGGCATCAGGCCGCTGCGCCGTGTGGGTGAGCTTGCACTGGCTCAAGGCAGTGTCCCGGGCCGCGACGACCGCAGCTAAGCGCAACGCCGCAGGCCCCGGCCCATTTGGACGAAGCACGTATTTTCGCCACCACATTGGAGGGCTAATTTCGTTCAGGCTTCCCGTTTTTTCTGTGCACCCCCTCGCCGACGCCTAAACTTTTAGCGGCTGGTCATAGACAAGCTCAAGCTCAGTTGCCCTAGGCCGATAACCACGAATGGCACCCATCGAACCAATCTTGAGCCAAGATGCGGCGTTTGCCGCGAGAGCTGTGCCGTCGGCCCCGCGGCCTGACGACGCGCTATCGCTGGTCGCAAAGGCCGAGTTGACCGCTGCGACGGGCGCTCTGAGCGAGGCGATTAGTCTGGCCGAAGCCGCTGCCAGCGCTTCCCGCGTCGCCGCCGATGCCGCGACGCTGGCGCGGGCCAATGGACTGTTGGTCTTGCTTTACCGCAGGGCGGGGCGGCCAGAAGCAGCGATCGTCGCGGGCCAAGCGGCCCTGCCGTGGCTGGTGGTTTCGGGCAGCCACGCGCTGCGCTCCGAAGTGCTTTGCCATATGACGATGTGCTTCAACGAACTGCGCTTGTTCCAAGATGCGCTGCACCATGTCAGCGACGCGGTGGAGGCGGCAAAGCAAAGCGGTGACCGCCGGCTGCTGTGCTGGGCCTACAACCGCATCGGTTCGACCAACAGCGCTATCGGCAGGTTCACCGAGGCGCAACAGTTCCTGGCCGAAGCGCTGGCCATCGCGCGCGAACTTGGCGGCAATGACGAACTCTTCGCCGCACTGAACAACCTGCTGTCCGCCGTGGGCGACAGTGCCACCCGGCGGATAGAGGCAGGCGGCAGCGTCGACGAATCGCTGCTTGCGGAAGTGGCCATGGCGCGAGCGTGGGGTGAAGAGGCACTGGCGCTGGCGCGCGCTTCTGGCAACGCCTTCAAGGAAGCCATCGCATTGGGCTCGCTGGCGCAGATGGTGGGCCTGGGCGGGGGCACGGCTGAGGCCTCAGAGCTGTTCGCGCAAGCACGCAGTATTGCTGTGACCAAGGGCTACACCGCCGTGCTCCAGCGCTGCGACTCGGCGCAAGCCATGGTCGCTGCCGCTGGCGGACAGGCGCAGGAGGCAGCGGCGCTGCTCAAGCCCTGGCTTCGGGGCAAAGGCGTGTCTGACCGAAATTTGGTGCTCCAGATGGAGCGGCAGATGTACGTGTTGGAAAAGTCGCGCGGCCGTTATAAGCAGGCGTTGGACCACCATGAAACCGTGCTGCAGATGTCGCTGCTTGAGCACGAGCAGACCATGGACGTGCAGTCGCGCTTGGTGCTCAACCGGCTCGAACTTGCCCAGGCGAAGTTCGCCGCCGAGCGGGCGCAGATGGAAAGCAAGTTGCAAAAAGCGCAGGCCGCAAGAATGGGATTGGAGGCGCGCAACTTGGCCGACACGGCGCAGCGGCTGAGTCGCTTGGCGCTAGAGGACCCGCTGACATGCCTGGGCAACCGTCGCCTCATGGACCGCGACCTGCCGCGGATGCTGCAGGCGGCATACAGCAGCGGTGGGTTGATCGCGGTGGCGCTGATTGACATCGACCACTTCAAGAACGTCAACGACGTTCACGGGCACCACATTGGCGACATCGTGCTCCAGCACATGGCCGACATCTTGCGCCTGCGCACCCGGGGCCATGACTTGGTTGTACGTATGGGCGGCGAGGAATTCGTCGTCGTGTTGGCGCAGGCCAGCCCGAGCCAGGCCTTTGATGCCTGCGAGCGCCTGCGCTCAGCCGTTGAGCGGTTTGACTGGGGACATATCGCACCCGCGCTGGTGGTCACGGTGAGTATCGGGCTGTGTGTGCCGGTGGTCGGGACTGGCGCCACCGAGGCGTTGGAGTACGCCGATCAGGCGCTCTGCGCCGCCAAGCGCGGGGGCCGAAACCGGCTCGTTCAGTTCGCGGCGGAGTAGTGCGCGGGCATCGCTTTTCAAGGTGCCGTTGAGCACGAATCACTGCACTGGGCGGCTGGGGTCTGTAGACGTTGTGGCTGTGGCTGTGGTTGTGGCTGTGTAGGCTTGGCTCACAGGCCTTCAGCTCTCAGCAGTCGTTCAGGTTCCCGGTCGCAGCGCCGTCTACGCCTTGCGTGAGCACGGCGCGCACTGCCTCGCGGTCGCTGAGGCGCTGTTTTTTTGCCAGCGCACCCGCAAGCTTGGCCTGCTCTTCGAGCGTGTCGCGGCTCGGCACACCGCTGCACGCCATCAAGTAGATCACCCGGCGCGAGGTGCCGAGAGTGGCGCCCGTATGTGAAGCGATGCGTGGCGCCATCGCGAGCAGGTCGTCGGAATTCATGCCCACGCGTGGTGCCACTTCGGTGAGGTGTCTGGTTTGGGTGCGGCCAACGAAAAAGACGACCACGAACAGCACTGATAAGGTCAATCCGCCCAGCGTGGCAACGTGCTTGTACATGTGCATCTCCTCGTCTTTCGTCGCTCGAACCCGTGGTGCGATCGAATTCACGGGGTCGTGAGTGTGGACCTGCATGGGCGGTACTGCACGAACTGGACCACATAGACGACAAATTTACGGGAGCCGGGCTGGGGCCGCCGCCTCCGCCGGGCAGCGGTGAACGACAGCGCGCTTACCATTGAGAAGCATCGAAAGCACGCATGAACAAGATCCTGATCCTGAATGGCCCCAACCTGAATCTGCTCGGCACGCGCGAGCCGCAGGTCTACGGCCACACCACGCTGGCCGATGTCGAAGCGCAAATCGCACGGCTGGCCGCCGAGCGGGGCGTGCAAGCCGAGTGTTTCCAGAGCAATCACGAAGGCGCGCTGATCGATCACATTCACGCCGCGCTCTCGCAGGGGGTGGCGTACATCATCATCAACCCCGGCGGCCTCACGCACACCAGCGTGGCGCTGCGCGACGCCCTGGCCGGCGTGGCCATTCCTTTCATCGAAGTGCACATCTCGAACGTGCACAAGCGCGAAGTGTTTCGCCACCACTCGCACCTCTCGGGCATTGCCGACGCGACGTTGTGCGGCTTCGGACCGAACGGTTATTCGATGGCATTGAACTACATCTGCGACAAACTTCAAGCCACGGCCTGATTGATCGATGCGCTTTGCAGCTCGTTGATGAAAGAGAGCTTCGGCGTCAATGCGATGCCGGAGACGGCTGAAAACGTTGCGAACGACTTCAAGCCAGGGCATCGCGTTGGTGCTGGATCGTCTTTGACAAGCTCTGGCGCCAGCCCCAGCGGGTGCAAACAACTGTAAAGCCGGGTGATCCCCGTCATCGCGGGCAAGGTTTCGAGAGTTGTCTTGTTTGCAGCGGCCCGTCTTGGCTGCTCACCCATGGAGGCTCAGCATGCCCAAGCTCAAAGTCGTATTGGTCGCGCTTTCCGCGCTGGCCACCTCTGCCTGTGTCGTGGCACCCTATCCGCGCTATGCGGTCGCGGAGCCGGCCTACGAAGGGCCAGCGGTCTACGTGGCGCCCCCTGCGCCCTATGTCGAGGTGATCCCCGTCATTCCGTTTCCGGGCGCGATTTGGATCGGCGGTTATTGGGGATGGAGCGGTGGCCGCCACCAGTGGGTGCCGGGCCGCTGGGACCGCCCGCGGGTGGGCTACGCATGGCGCCCGCACGCCTGGCTGCACATCGGTGGTCAATGGCGTTTGCGGGGTGGTGGCTGGGTTGGCCCTTGAAGCACCAGTGCGGCCGTGCGGTTAGCGCAAAAACAGCCTGCTGAATCGTTGGCTCAGCCCCGCTTGCTCAGAACCGCTTGCTCAGCGTCAACGTTTCGTTCTCGCGTTTCATCTGGAAGCGGGTGAGAAAGCTGTTGCCGAGCAGTATGAATTCCATCTGCGCCGGCACGATCATCGCTTCGATGTCGTAGACGACCACGTCGCCGATTCGCACTTCGGCCAGCCTCACCTTGTAGGCAGGCGCGTTGCCGTTCGCGGTGCTCACGTACATGCGCTGGCCGTTGCGGTAGTCGAGCCCGAGATGCTCTGCTTCGGCAATGCCCATGGCCACGCTGGTGGCGCCGGTGTCGACAAGGAAACGCACCGACTTGCCGTTGATGCCGCCGGCAGTCAAGAAGTGCCCGCCGCTGCCAGCGGTGAGCACGATCTGCGAGCCGCCGCCACCGCTGGCCTGCCCACCGATGCTGACCTGCGCGCCGCCCATCACCACCGTAACGCGCTTGCCCTTGATCTCGACCACCGCATCGTTGCCGGTCACGCTGATGAGCTTCACGCCCTGCACAGTGGCGCCGGCGGCCACGGTGCGCGGCGCGCCGTCAATCATCAGCAAGGCCTTGTCTCCGAGGCTGCCGCTCATCGAGACTGTTTGGCCGAAGCAGGCCGGGCAGGCGAGCAAGAAAGCGGCGGCAAGGTGGCGGGGGGACATAAAGATCCAGTAGCTCAGTCGCGAAAGTTGTTGAAGGAAAGCGGCGCGTCGGTCATTTCTTTGCGCACCAGCGCCATGGCAGCCTGAAGGTCGTCGCGTTTGGTGCCGGTCACACGCACCGCGTCGCCCTGAATAGCGGCTTGCACCTTCAGTTTGCTTTGTTTGATGACGGTCTGGATCTTCTTCGCGCTGTCGCTGTCGATGCCGCTTTTCACGACCAGCAGTTGCTTGACCTTGTCGCCGCCGATCTTCTCGATCTTGGCGGTGCGGTCGAGAAAGCGAATGTCGACGCTGCGCTTGGTGAGCTTGGCAATCAACACGTCCATCACTTGGCCGATCTGGAAATCACTGTCGGCCCAGACCGTGAGCTCTTTTTCCTTTAACTCGACGCGCGCCGACGAGCCCTTGAAGTCGAAGCGGGTGCCGATCTCTTTGGCGGTCTGGTCGACGGCGTTGCGCACCTCCACAAGATTGGGTTCCAACACGGTGTCGAAGCTCGGCATGATGGTCAGGGTCGAAGCGAATAAGAGAAAATTGTTGCATGCAAATCGAGTCAGGCGTCAGCCTCAAGCCCTACAACACGTTCAGCCTGCCAGCAGTCGCTCGCACGTTGGTGCGGGTGACCAACGATGCAGACGTGCGGCAGGTGGTCGACCACCCCGAACTCGGCGTGGCGCCGAAGTTCGTACTGGGCGGCGGCAGCAACATCATTTTGACCCGCGACATGCCGCAGGTCGTGCTGAAGGTCGAAGCGCGCGGTGTGCGCCTCGTGGAAGAACGCACGGACGCATGGATCGTCGAGGCTGGCGCCGGTGAGCCCTGGCACGAGCTCGTGGCCCACACGCTGGCGCAAGGCTGGCCAGGGCTCGAGAATCTGGCGCTGATTCCGGGCACGGTGGGAGCGTCGCCAGTGCAGAACATTGGCGCCTACGGTGTTGAGCTGAAGGACCGTTTTGAGTCGCTCGCAGCCGTTGACCTGGTGACCGGCCGCACCAGCACGCTGTGGCCCGAGATCTGCGCCTTCGGTTACCGCGACAGCGTTTTCAAACACTCGCTGGCCGGCCGCTGCGTGATCACTCGGGTGCGCTTTCGCTTGCCTAAACCTTGGCAGCCGGTGCTCGGCTACCTTGAGCTCGAACGCAAGATGGCCGAAACCGGGATCAGCGCGCCGAGTGCGCGCCAGATATTCGACTGGGTCTGCGCGATCCGCCGCGCCAAGCTGCCCGACCCGGCGCTGATCGGCAACGCTGGTTCTTTCTTCAAGAACCCGGTAGTCACCCCCGAGCAGTGCCGCGACATCATCGGGCGCGACCCCGAGGTTGTGCATTACCCGATGCCCGACGGCAGTGTGAAGCTGGCGGCGGGCTGGATGATCGACGCCTGTGGCTGGAAGGGCAAGGGAGTCGGCCAAGCCGGTGTGTACGAGAAGCAGGCGCTGGTGCTGGTGAACCGCGGCCACGCCATCGGTTCTGAAGTCATGACGCTGGCGCGCGCGATCCAGGAAAGTGTTTACGGCCGCTTCGGGATTCGGCTCGAAACCGAGCCCGTGGTGGTCTGATCCGGTCTGGTGCGAGCTGGTCTGGTACGAGCTTTCAGCGGGGAAGGAAGCCGCTGAGCACACACTGCGCGTGGGCGGCCGCGATTTCCTGGTCAAGGGCCGCGCGCAATTGCACCAGTTGCGGCGCCAGCATGCCGGGCGGGCAGCTCTGGATTTGCGCAGCCAGTTCGGCCACGCTGCGCAGGCCGAGACTGAGCGCTGCGCCCTTGATCGAGTGCGCGTGTGCACTCAGCGCTGCACCTTGCGCCTCAGCATCGACGGGCGCGTTGGGCTCGGGGACTGGGGCTGGCATTCCGTCTTCAAAAAAGCGCTGCAGCAGCATGGTGTACTGGGCCGAAGAGAGGGCATTTTGCAAATCTTCTATGGTGGCCAGGTCGAGCCGACCCGCGGCCTCGTTCCGCGAAGCTGACGCGGCGCCGGGCACGGTGCCTGCGGCGCCGCCGTAACGTGACAACAGCTCGCGCAGTTGCGGCAAGTGAGCCGGCTTGGTCAGAAAACCGTCCATGCCTGCTTCGCGGGCGCGATCCCGGGCGTCACGAAATGCGTCGGCGGTGAGCGCGATGATCGGCACACGCCCCGGCGCACCCTCCATGGCACGGATCGCGCGGGCCGCGGCAAAACCGTCCATGCCGGGCATGTGCAGGTCCATCAGTACCAGGTCAAAAACCTCGGTCTGCATCGCGCGCACAGCGCCATCGCCGTCTTCGCACAGCACGGCCGTGTGGCCGAGCTTGTCGAGTACCGCTTCCATGTAAGCGCGGTTCACCGGGTGGTCTTCGGCAACGAGCACGCGCAGGGCGCGCGGCGGTCCTGGCAACGCAGCCCCAGGGTTGTCGAAGGTGGGCGTGGCGAGCTGCGCCGATGCTGGCACCGCCGGCTCTGTGGACATCAGTGGCAGCGTCACCGTGAAGCTGCTGCCCGCTCCGGGCGCGCTGCGCACCGTGATGTCGCCGCCCATCACCCGCGCCAGATCGCGTGAAATTTCCAGGCCGAGCCCGGTGCCGCCTTGTCGCCGCGAGGTGCTTTCGTCGGCGCGCATGAAACGCTGGAACAGGCGCGCGCGCGTGGCCTCATCCATGCCAATGCCTGTGTCAGACACCTTGAATTCGAGCCCGCCGGTGGCCGTGACGCCGGCCACCAGTTCCACGCTGCCGCTGTTCGAAAACTTGACCGCGTTGCTCAGAAGGTTGAAGAGGATCTGTTTGACGCGCGTTCCGTCGGCTCGCATCCAGCGCGGCACCTCGGGAGAGACAGTCACACGCATCGTGATGCCTTTGGCATGCGCCTGCACGCGCATCAACGCACTGACCTCCGCGATGAGCTGCAGCATGTCGACCGGTTCGGGCGAGACCTGCAGCTTGCCGGCTTCAAGCTGCGAGATGTCAAGAATGTCGTTCAGGATCGACAGCAGGTGCTGGGCCGAGTCTTTCGCTGTTTCAAGGAAGCCGGCCTGCTGAGGCGTGAGTCGAGCGTCTTGCAGCAAGGACATCATGCCCAGCATGCCCTGGAAAGGGGTGCGAATCTCGTGGCTCATGTTGGCCAGGAAGGCACTCTTGGCGCGGTTCGCCGACTCGGCTTCCAGCCTTGCCAGGCTCAGGCTCTGGGCAAGCGCTTCCAGGCGGCGGCGACGCTTCATCAGGGCCCGCAATTGGCGCAGCACCACGATGCCGAGAACCAGCAGCAGCAGGGCTTGAAATATGGTCAGCGCAAAGCCGAGCTGGCTGTGCTGGCGCACTGCGGTGTTGCGCAGGCTGGCACGCTCGTAGACCAGATGCAAAGCGCTCAGCGCAAGGTCGTGCAGCGGCTCGCTCAGGCTGTCGAGTTGCGGCAGCAGCCTCAGGACGTTCGCGCGGTTCAGTGGCTGCTGCGCTGAGTCGCCAAGCACGTGGTCGGCCTCGACCACAAAGGCCCGCACTTTGGCGAGCACGGGGCCGTAGATCGGTTGGTCGAGCATGAGGCGCTGTGCGCTTGCCTGGTCGACCAGGCCAATGCGGCTGACGAAAATGCCGTAGCGCAGCAGCACGGCCTCGGCGTCGAAAGGTCGGGAGGAGTCGAGCGCTTTCTGCATCTCGTTGCGCAAGCGCAGGTGTTCGGTTTCGAGCTCCGAAAAGCTCCAGCCGAGACCGTCGTTTTGGTACTGCGCGGTGTCGTCAAGCAGCTTGAACTGGCGCCACTGCACGTAGGCCACTGCAAGCAGCACCGCGGCCAGCGCGGTCACCACCACGGCAACCCCGAGCCGGCGCCCGGCCGACGGCAGCTCGGCCGGTTCGCTGATGCCGCTCATCGCAGTTCGAGCGAGCGCAGTTGCCATACTGCGCGGCTGTAGTAGACGGCGGTGCGCACTTCGCGCCGTTCGTCGAACGGGTAGACGATGGCCAGCGGGCCTTTCTCACGCACCGGCATTGGTTTGTCGTCGAGCAGGTAGGCGAGCAGTGCACCGTGCCGCAACCAGTCTTCGGCGGGGATCTCGACACGGTAGTCGTTCAGTGCCGTGGCCGTGAGTCTCGTGCCGGAGCCGCCAACCGAGGCCAACAAGTCTTTGAGTAACACGCCGGTGAACCTGCGCGGCTTTTCGTACCACGGGGTCTTGGTGCTGAAGCTGGTTTGCGGCAGCGTTGCGAGCATGGCGAGGTTGAAATCGACGGCCTCCGTGCCGGTGCCCTTGTGCACGTTGCCAGTGATCGTGAGGACCACCGTGGGCGCAGCGGCCAGAGTGCCTTGTGCGCAAGCCTGCGGCTCCGCAGCTCCAAGACCCCAGGCCGCGCTGATGAAGAGCCAGCCGCGTCGCTGTCGATTTATCAGGCACATGCTCCTGATTCTGGCACTGCGCAGGCGGTGTGGACCTTTCTAAGTGGTCCGCGCCCGCGGCCGAGCTATTTTTTCTTCGCTGTGGGCTTGCGGCGCGCTTGCAGGTTGGCGCCGATGCGCAGGCGCAAGGCGTTGAGCTTGATGAAGCCGGCGGCGTCGGCCTGGTTGTACACGCCACCGTCGTCATCGAAGGTCGCGATTGTCATGTCGAACAAAGAGTCGGTCTTCGACTCGCGGCCCACACACATGATCGTGCCTTTGTATAGCTTGAGCTTGACGCTGCCATTCACGGTGGCCTGGCTCGCGTCGATCAGACCCTGCAGCAGCAGCCGCTCCGGGCTGAACCAGTAGCCGTTGTAGACCATGCGGGCGTAACGCGGCATCAGATCGTCTTTCAGCGCCACCACCTCGCGGTCTAGAGTGATCGATTCCATTGCGCGGTGGCCGGCCAGCATGATGGTGCCGCCCGGGGTTTCATAACAGCCGCGGCTCTTCATGCCGACGTAGCGGTTTTCTACCTTGTCGAGCCGGCCAATGCCATGTATGCCGCCGATGCGGTTGAGCTCGGTCAGCACGGCAGCGGGGCTCATCTTCTGACCATCGATCGCAACGATGTCGCCATGGGCGTAGCTGAGCTCGACGATTTGCGGCTTGCCCGGCGCTTTTTCCGGGCTCACCGTCAGGCGCCACATCTTGTCGTCGGGAGCGAAGTTTGGGTCTTCGAGCACGCCGCCTTCGTAGCTGATGTGCAGCAGGTTTGCGTCCATCGAATAAGGCGCGCCGCCTCCCTTGCCCGAAGCGTGGACCTTCTTTTTAAAGTCGACCGGGATGCCGTGCCTGTCGGCGTAGGCCAGCAGCTTGTCGCGGCTCAGCAGATCCCACTCGCGCCACGGCGCGATCACCTTCACGTCTGGCATCAGCGCGTAGGCACCGAGCTCGAAACGCACCTGATCGTTGCCCTTGCCGGTGGCGCCGTGGCTGATGGCGTCGGCCTTGGTCTTGCGCACGATGTCGATCAGGCGCTTGGCGATCAGCGGGCGGGCGATCGAGGTGCCGAGCAGGTATTCGCCTTCGTAGAGCGCGTTGGCGCGGAACATCGGGAACACGAAGTCACGCACGAACTCTTCGCGCAGGTCGTCGATGAAGATGTTCTCGGGCTTGATGCCCATCTTCAGCGCCTTGGCGCGTGCCGGCTCGACTTCTTCGCCCTGGCCCAGGTCGGCGGTGAAGGTGACCACCTCGCACTGGTACTCGTCTTGCAGCCACTTCAGGATGACCGAGGTGTCGAGGCCGCCGGAGTAGGCGAGCACGACCTTCTTGGGTTTGGCGGCGGCGGTCTTGGGCGAAGTGACTTTGGGCATGGTGTGCGGTTGGTGGTGGTGAACAAGGTGTCAGCCGCCGATTTTATGTGCACGCGCAGCCCCGCCCGGCCCGTTGCAAGGCTGCTCGCCACAACCGAGACTTCCCCTCGTTAGAGGGTGCATGCGCCGCCACCCTGTGGGTTACTCTGCCTGCCCCCGTTCCCGCCCCGCAGCATGACCAAGCCCACTCCCGACAACGTCCCGCCTGCCGCCGCGGCCGAACACGACGCGCTGCCGGCCGGCACACGCTTCGGCGAATTCGAGATCCTGCGGGTTCTCGGCGTGGGCGGATTCGGCATCGTCTACCTCGCCCAAGACCACTCGCTGGAGCGCCAGGTCGCGCTGAAGGAATACATGCCCGCGGCGCTCGCCTCGCGCGGCCTGGGGCCGATGATCACGGTGCGTTCGGCCTCGTTCGCCGATACCTACGCGATTGGCCTGCGGTCCTTCGTCAACGAAGCGCATTTGCTGGCTCGTTTTGACCACCCGTCGCTGGTGAAGGTCTACAGGTTCTGGGAAGACAACGCTACCGCCTACATGGTCATGCCGTACCTGAAGGGCATCACGCTTCGCGAGGCGCGCAAGGCCATGGCGCATGCACCCGACGAAGCCTGGATCCTTGGTGTTATCCACCCGATGCTCGACGCGCTAGAGCTGCTGCACGGCGAAGGCGTGTACCACCGCGACATCGCCCCCGACAACATTTTGCTGCCACCCTTGAGCAAGCCGATCTTGCTCGACTTCGGCGCAGCTCGGCACGTCATCAGCGACCGCACGCAGTCTCTCACCGCGATCCTCAAGCCAAGCTACGCGCCGATTGAGCAGTACGCAGAAATGACGCAGATGCGCCAGGGCCCCTGGACCGACCTCTACGCGCTGGGTGCGGTCATGCACTTCCTGCTGTTTGGCGTGCCACCGGCCCCTGCCACGGCGCGGGCGATGGAGGAAGACCCCGAACCAATCGAGCAGCGTGCGGTGGCCGGCGTTTCGCAGCGCTTGCTCGAAGCGGTGGGCTGGGCGCTGCGCGTGCGCCCGCTCGAGCGCCCGCAGAACGTGGCGGAACTGCGCGCGGCGCTAACAGGTCTCGCCCCGGTACCACCGAAGGCGCAGAGCGCGGGGCCGGGTGACGCCTTGCCCACGACGGCCGTGGGGGCCAGCGCATTGAAGTTCCAGCCGACCATGATGGTCGATTCGGCTGATTCGCAGGCCACCCGCATCAACACAGCGCAGGCAGCGCCCGTTCCGCCGCCCGCCACCTCGATGCCTGCTTCAGCGCAGCGCCCGGTGGCCGTTGCCTTGTCGACGAGCGAAGCTGTGCCTGCGGCACCGAAGCGCGGCTTCGTATTCCCTGCGCTCGCCGTGGTGGTCGTGGTTGCCGGAGTCGTGCTGTGGCAGTTTGTTGGCCTGCAGGACGGCGCACGCGTTCCGCCTCTGTCCTCGGCCGTGCCGGCGGGCTTGGCAGGTTCAGTGACCGCGCCGGTGTTGCCGTCGGCGCCGGAGCGTGCTGTGGCCTCGGTGCAGCCACCGAGCATGGCGGCATCGACACAAGCTGACACCGAAGCGGCCTTGGCCGCAGTGGCTCAGTCACAAGGCCTGACCGTGCCGGGTAACGCGGCACCGGTCGATCCGAGCAAGCCGCTGACGCTGGTTGCGACGGGCGCGACAGGCATTGGTTCTGCGGGGGTGGCGCCGAGCGGGGCCAGCGGCGCACGAGGCAAGGCTGCGCTGACCGGAGCGTCGCGGCTCGATGGCAATGCAACGTCGACCGGTGTTTATGGCGATGCCGCCTCGTCGCGTCTTGGTGATCCGCGCAGTCGGGCGGTGCCGGCGGCCGTGCCGCGCGAGCCTGGCGTCGCAGCGGCGCCGGTGGCAGACGCGCCAACCAGCCCCGCCACCGCACGCGAGGCCTGCGGCAGTCGACTGTTCATCGCGCTGGCAGTCTGCATGGACCGCGAATGCGAGCAGCCGCGTTACCGCGATCAGCCCGAGTGTGTGCGGGTGATCGAGGTAAAACACAAGCGCGAACAGCAGCAATGACGAGCCGTTGAAGGCTTTCGTGTTTCGCAGCGATCCGAACTGAACGCGCAAACGGCGTTAATCGAGCACACACCTTAACGCAGCGTTTCGTGCTGTGAGCAACATAAAGCCGCGACTTTGCTCGCCAGGCGTTGTTGAAAATCCTCGCGACGCGCCCAGCGCGTCGCTGTCGTTCGCGCCTAGCCAGGCGCCCAAATTCACCAAATTTTTGAACTCCGCACGGCACGAGGTACAGCGCCAAATCTGCTCGCCTTGGGTTACGTGCTCAGGCGCGCGGCAATCATCCACTCGCTGTGCGCCCCGCTCTTTGCGTTGCCGAGCTTCGCGTCCCGAAAAGTTGGCGAGGCGTGTGCCTGCCCTGCCTCGCTGCGGGTTCCCGCGGTAGAGCGCCGGCGCCGGCTGCGCTATACCTTCGAGCCCGAGGATGCTGCCTTTTGCTTGGAGCCACGATTGAATTCAAAAGCCGCGTTCCCAGCGCCCATGCCCGATCGCCCGCACGACAAAATTTGGCCTAAGCGCCTGCCGCGCCAGCTCGCCGTGCCGCAGACCACGTTGTGGTTCAACCTGCAAGTAGCCGCCACGCGATTTCCGAACAAACCGGCCTACCTGTTCTTCGGCCGGGCCTTGAGCTACGTTGAATTGCAGCGCCAGGCAGAGGCCATTGCCGGCTGGCTGCAAAGCGTGGGTGTGAAGGCGGGCGACCGCGTCGCCATCTTCATGCAAAACTGCCCGCAATATGCCGCCGCTTGGTACGGAATCTTGCGCGCCAACGCCGTCGTGGTGCCCGTGAACCCGATGAACCGCGCCGAAGAATTCAAGCACTACATCACCGACCCGCAGACCCGCGTTGTCATCTGCGCCGCCGACCTGGCCGGCATTGTCGCTACCGCGAACGCGGCCGTGCCCGAAGCCGAGCGCGTGGTCGAGGTGCTGGTTACGCGCTACACCGACGCGATGCACGAGACCGGAGTCGACCCCGGCGAGGAGCCGCCGCCCGCCATGGCAGCCTGGTTGCGCAGCGACCCGGCGCTGCCGGCCGGGTTCAAGCGCTGGGCCGACGTGCTCGAGCTTGGCATCGTGCCCGGCCCGCACACCGCCAAGCCTGACGACCTGGCCCTGCTGCCTTACACCTCGGGCACCAGTGGCCTGCCCAAGGGCTGCATGCACACCCACCGCACGCTGATGTCGAACGCGGTCGGTGGTGGCCTGTGGGGGCAGGCGGGACCGGAATCGGTGAGCCTGTCGGTCGTGCCCATGTTTCACGTCTCCGGAATGATGTACGGCGTGGTCGGCAACGTCTACCTCGGCAGCACCAGCGTGATCGTGCCGCGCTGGGACCGCGAGCTTGCGGGCCGGTTGATATCGAGATACAGGGTCACGCACTGGACCTGCGTTCCCACGATGATCATCGATCTCTTCGGCAGCCCCAACTACAAGAGCTTCGACCTCAGCAGCTTGAAATACCTGAGCGGTGGCGGCACGGCAATGCCTCAAGCCGTGGCGCAGCGACTGCTTGACGAGTTCGGGCTGAGTTTTGCCGAAGGGTATGGCCTGACCGAAACCGCGGCGCCTTCGCATGGCAACCCGCCCGAGCGCGCCAAACTGCAGTGCCTGGGCATTCCGATCTTCGGCGTTGATTCGCGCGTGATCGACCCGGTCACGCTGAAAGAAATGCCGACAGGCGAAGCGGGCGAGATCGTCACGCGCGGGCCAATGGTTTTCCTCGGCTATTGGGGCAACCCTGAGGCAACAAAAGCCGCTTTCGTCGAAGTCGATGGCCACACCTTCTTCCGCACGGGTGACCTGGGCCGCATGGATGAAGAAGGCTATTTCTTCATGACCGACCGCCTGAAGCGAATGATCAACGCCAGCGGCTTCAAGGTCTGGCCCGCCGAAGTGGAGATGTTGCTCTACAAGCACCCGGCGGTGCAAGAAGCTTGCGTTATCTCGGCCCGCGATGCCTACCGCGGCGAGACCGTGAAAGCGTTGGTGGTGCTGCGCGCCGAAGCTAGGGGCAAGACCTCGGGCGAAGACATCACGAACTGGGCACGCGAGAACATGGCGGCCTACAAGGTGCCCAAGCTCGTGCAGTTCGTTGACGCGCTGCCGAAGTCTGGTTCGGGCAAGGTGATGTGGCGGCTGCTGCAAGACCAGGAAGCCCAGGAAGACCAAGCCACGCCGGCAGTGTGAAAGGCCTCGGCTTCAGCTTGCGAGCACTGTTCCTTGAGAGGCACGCGTGGCACCCTCGGGCAATCAGGCGCGGCGGAGCCTTTCACCAGCGCGCGCCGAAAGTCTGCCGCAGTTCGTTGATCTGCGCTTCAGTCAAAGGCGCCGCGCTGCGGCCGGTCAGCAGCCACAGGCGCGCGGTTTCTTCGAGCTCTTCGAGCACGGCCATCGCGCTTGCCGGCGAGTCGTGCCAAACATTCGGGCCGAGCCGGTCGAGCATCACCGCGCGGATCGGCGCGCCGCTGACATGGGCCGACGCGATTGCCGCAGCCACGGCATCGGCCGCGGCCGGGTCGCCGGGGCGGTGGTAGGGAATGAGGGGCACGTGGCCGACCTTCATCACGTAGTAGGGCGTGATCGGCGGAACGATGTCTCCCGACTGCCATACGCCCGCCAGCGTGAGTGCGACCAGATGCGTCCCGTGGGTGTGGATCACGCAGTGCGCCTGCGGATCCGCGTCGTAAATGCCGCGGTGCATTGACAGCGTCTTGCTTGCGCGCTCACCGCTGAGCTGGGTGCCATCGGCGTTCAGGTGAGCCAATGCGCGCGGCTGCAAGAAACCCAAGCAGGCATCGGTCGGTGTGATCAGATAGCCGCTGCCTTCTGGCAGGCGCACGCTGATGTTGCCGGCGCTCGCGTGCACGTAGCCACGCTCGAAGAGAGAGCGGCCGACGCGGCAGATTTCAGAGCGCAGGGCGTCGATGCTCATCTAGATGCCCTGCATTTGCGCTCGGCTGTGGCCGCCTCGGGGTGCTTGCAGGTGGTACGCCGCCTTGAGCGGGTGATCACACGACCCGCGCCGAGCCGCCGTTCGCTGTGCGGGAGGTGCGCCGTGGCGCCGAGCTCGATGCCCACCGCCGTCGAGAGGTACTGGTGCTGCGATTCATTGACCGGGGCCTGCACCGATTCGAGCCCGCTCGGGTCAAACGCTGGCTCTTGCTCGGTGGGCAGGCGGTTTCCTGGGAGCAGCGCGCCCGACTCGACCTGTGCGTCAGGCAAGCCGAGCAGGCGCTCTAGAAAGCGTCCGGTGACGAGCCGGATCGGGGCGGGCGACGGCCCAGGCGAAGGGGGTAGTAGGTGCAGCATCGTGATCTGGTCATCATATTGAATCGGGCGCCGGGCGGACAAGGGGCTGGTTCTGGAGAATTGCCACCGCCGGCGTTGCCGGCGGCTGATCTTGGGCGGCATCGGCGCGTTCATGCTGCCATGGATCGAGTTCACCTTCGCGCCCACCTTGATGTCGGCGAGCGAAAGCAAGACAGTGCCGGTGGACGTGGTCACTGAACCGGCCGACCGCACTGCTTACCACTGGGGCTCGCCGATGGCCGGTGCGTTGCACGGCCCTTTGCCGATGTCGTTCGTGCACCCGTGCATTGTTGAGCACAGCGAGTTGGGCATGACGGGTTCGGTCCAAGAGTGAGCGCCTGTGAACAAATCTGCCCGTACCATGCGGCGGCCTTAATTTGTGCGACTCATCGTCGCAAGTGCCTCTCCGAGGCAGGAGGCACCGGTGTGCTGCCCATGCCTGCCGGATACTGCGCAGCTGTGCGACCGCACGCGACTCAAGGCCATGACCTCTACTCCATCCTTTTCCTCGCGCGGCAGCGTGTCCGTGCGGACCGGCGCCGGAAGCGGCATCGGCGCGGCGCTCCATGCCGCGAACAGTCTGGCGCGAGCGCCCGGGGTGACGGTAACGACCCACCCTGCCGACCCGTCGCGGCCCGGCATGGGGCGCAGAATCGCGCTTCGCGCGCAGCGCGCTGACTCACCCGGGAGGCATCGAAGATGAAAGCCAGCTGGCAGGCCCGAGTGGCCACGTTCATCATTCGTCGCCACGTCAAGCCAGCGCTCGGTGATTTCAGTGACATCGCCCGCGTGCGCGCCACCTTCGGCAAGCCCTTGCCGGCACCGCGCGGCGTACGCTACACCGACGCCGTGGTCGGTGGTGTGCCGGGCGAGTGGGTCGAGGCCGACAAGGTTGCGGCAACGACCACGCTGCTGTATCTGCACGGCGGCGGTTTTATCGGCTGTTCGCCGCGCACGCACCGCTCGCTGACTGCTGCGCTGGCACTGCAGGGTCTGCGTGTCTTTGTGCCCGACTATCGGCTCGCACCCGAGCACCCGTTCCCTGCCGCAACGCAAGACGTACAGGCCGTGTGGCGCGCGCTGCGGGCTTCGCAGACTGGCCGGCTCGTCGTGGCCGGCGACAGTGCCGGCGGCAACCTCGCGCTCGGGCTGATGCTTGCGCTGCGCGATGCCGGTGAAGCGTTGCCCGAAGCCGCCGCCTTGTTCTCACCTGCCACCGACCTGACCGGTGGCAGCGCCTCGTTGCTGGCCAATGCCGAGCGTGATGCGATGTTCCGTGGTGACAAGCTCGAGAACCTCCAGCGTGCCTACCTCGGTGATGCGAACCCCGCGCAGCCGCTCGCGTCGCCCTTGCTCGGCGATCTGCACGGCCTGCCACCGCTGCTGTTGCATGTGGGCGAAGACGAAGCCTTGCGTGACGACAGCATCCGCCTCGCGCAGAAGGCGCGCGCAGCCGGTATCGTGGTTGAGCTGAAGGTCTTCCGGTCCGTGGCGCACGTGTGGCAGTTGCTGTGGCGTTTGCCCGAAGCAAGGCGTTCGGTGCAGGCGGCGGCGCTTTTCCTGCGCGAGGCCGCGCGCGAGCACAGCGTCGAGCAGCACGACGTGATCATCGTCGGCGCAGGTTTGTCAGGCATCGGCGCGGCGGTGCATCTGCAACAGCAGTGCCCCGGCAAGAGTTTCACGCTTCTCGAAGGGCGCGATGCATTAGGCGGCACTTGGGACCTGTTTCGCTACCCCGGCGTGCGCGCCGACTCCGACATGTACACCCTGGGCTACTCGTTCAAACCCTGGAAAGACGCGAAGGCCATCGCCGACGGCCCGGCCATTCGTGCCTACATCGCCGAGACCGCAGCCGAGCACGGGATTGATCGCCACATTCGTTTCCGGCAACGCGTGGTCAGCGCCGACTGGTCGGCGCCCGATGCGCGCTGGACGGTCGTGGTCGAACGCGGCGCGCGGCGCGAGCGCAGCACGTTGCGTTGCAAATTTTTGCTCTTCGGCAGCGGCTACTACAGCTACGCACAACCTTACCTGCCTGATTTGCCGGGCATCGAAGCTTTCGCCGGCCCGGTGGTGCGCCCGCAGTTCTGGCCTGAGGGGCTCGACCATGCCGGCAAGCGTGTCGTCGTGATCGGCAGTGGCGCCACCGCGGTGACGCTGGTGCCTGAATTGGCCAAGACCGCGGCCCACGTGACGATGTTGCAGCGCTCGCCCACCTACGTGGTGTCGCGCCCGTCGAGCGACCCGCTGGCCGAGCTTCTCAAACGCTGGCTGCCGCCCATGCTGGCCTACCGTCTGGTGCGGTTGAAGAACGTGTTGGTCGGCATGTACTTCTACCGGCTGGCGCGCAAGTTCCCGGTGCAGGCCAAAGCACGCCTGATTGGCCTGGTGCAGCAGCAACTCGGGCCGGCCTTCGACGTGGCGCGCCACTTCACGCCGCGGTACAACCCATGGGATCAGCGCGTTTGTCTGGTGCCCGACGGCGATCTGTTCAAGTCGATTCGCGATGGCCGCGCAACGGTCGCCACGGGGCAGATCGCCGGATTCACCGAGTACGGCGTTCGCTTGCAGTCGGGCGAAGAGCTGCCTGCAGACATCTTGATCACCGCCACCGGCTTGCAGCTCAACGTGCTGGGCGACGTGAAGCTCAGCCTTGATGGCCAGGCTGTCGATATGTCGCAGGCGCTCATCTACAAAGGCACGATGTACAGCGGCATTCCAAACATGGCCAACATTTTTGGCTACACCAACGCGAGCTGGACGCTCAAGGCTGATCTCACGGCGCGCTACGTGTGTCGCCTGCTCACCCACATGGAGAAGACTGGTGCCACGATCGCCACGCCCACGCGCGGCGCCGCCGTATCGCCTGAACCATTCCTCAACTTCACCCCGGGCTACGTGTGCCGTGCCGCCGAGATGTTGCCCAAGCAGGGTGACCGCCAACCCTGGCGGCTGCACCAGAACTATGTGCTCGACCGGATTGCGCTCGGCCTGGGCAAGGTTGACGACGGCGTGATGCACTTCGGCCGCGCGCGCGGCGCCTGAGTTGATGGGTGCGCGCGCGTCAGCGCGCAACAACCCGCGCCCGCGTCGTCTTCACTTGGCGCTTCATGCCGGCGCAAGCGGCTTCGATCTCGGTGATGTCGTGGTCGTCGGGAATGATTGACTCGGTCTTCAGCCGCGGACGAAAAGCGTGACCAGCGGCTCGGTGCCAAGCTGGCGGCTCCAGTGGCCGTGCAGGGCCGGGTCGAAGCTGGCGCCTGCGGGCAGCGTGTCGGCCGAGTAGAAGTGTTCACCCACAGAGAACACGCGCGAGGCGCCGCCCTGGAGGCAGATCTCCATTTGTCCGCCCAAGATGAACACCCATTGCGGCGTGACTGTGCAATGGAAGGTGCTGCGAAACCCGACCGGACTGTGGCGCAGCTGGTAGCCGCCGCTGGGCATCAAGGCCGAGAGCATCGAGTTCGGATTGCCTTCGTCCAACGCGATGGCGCTCTCGCGAAAGCGCGCGCGGCCATCGGTGTCGGTGAACAACGTGACCAAGGTGAAGGTGGCGGAAGTGCTCAAGCGGTTCTTTCAGTTGAAGCGAAACAGTGTCGCCCCCGTCGGCGCAGAGAATATGGCCACTCCCAAACCGCGACGCGCCGCTTGCCAGGAACATGGCCGCGCCAGCGGGGTCTCATACGTGGCTGTCTCTGTCGGCGAGGCGTTGCCGAATTGCCGAGCGGGAGCTTGGCCACCGCCTGCCCCGTCTGCATGTTGGGGCTGCCCATATGCGGCGTCAGCACCACCTGCGGTAGACCGCATAAGGTCTCAGGCAGGACTGAGCTGCGTGCCCATGGTGCGCCGATACCACTCGTGGAACTGCTGCATGCCGTCTTCCATCGGGCTCTGGTACGGCCCGGTTTCGTCGTCGCCGCGGTTCAACAGAGCGCGCCTGCCAGCGTCCATGCGCAGCGCTATCTCGTCATCTTCGGCGCAGGTTTCCCAGTACGCAGCCTGCTCGGCTTCGATGAACTCGCGCTCGAACGCGGCAATGTCTTCGGGGTAGTAGAACTCGACCACGTTGAGCGTTTTCTGCGGCCCCTGCGGGTAGAGCGTGGACACCACCAGCACGTGCGGGTACCACTCGACCATCACGGTCGGGTAGTAGGTGAGCCAGATCGCGCCGTGCTTTGGCAACACGCCGCCTCTGTACTTCAGCACCGCGTCGTGCCATTTGCGGTAGGCCGGTGTGCCGGGGCGTGCGAGTTCGTTCTTCGTTCCCACGGTCTGCACCGAATGGTGGTCGCCGAACTCCCAACGCAGCTCGTCGCAGGTGACGAACTGGCCGAGACCCGGGTGGAACGGGCCAACGTGGTAGTCCTCGAGGTAGACCTCGATGAAGGTCTTCCAGTTGTAGTTGCACTCGTGCAGTTGCACGTGATCGAGCACGTAGCCGTCGAAATTCAGGTCGGCCAGCGGGCCCACACCCTTCAGGTCGGCGGCAACGTCGCGGCCATTGCCCTCGAACAGCAGCCCGTTCCAGTTTTGGAGCGAATAGTTGTTCAGGTTCAAGCAGGGGTCATTGGCGAAGTGCGGGGCGCCAATCAGGTGACCTTTCAGGTCGTAGGTCCAGCGGTGCAGCGGGCAGACGATGTTGGCGCCGGTGTTGCCGCGCCCGCGCAACATCAGCGCCTGGCGGTGCCTGCAAACGTTGGAGACCAGTGCCACCCCATTGGCAGTGCGCAGCAGCACACGGCCTTCGCCCTCGTGCGGCAGCGCGTGGTAATCGCCAATCTCGGGAACGGAAAGCTCGTGGCCCAGGTAACGCGGGCGGTTCCGGAACAACTGCGCCATCTCGCGCTCGAAGAGCGAGGTGTCGAAATAGGTGCTGACCGAAAGTTGCGAGCGGCTGCGGCTTAGCGCTTCAGGGGTGACGCTCAGGTCGGACATGATCCCGGGGAAACTCCAAAACCAAGGGTGGACCTGCGCCGGTGCTTGCGGTGGCTGGCATTCGGGCGGGGGCGCGCGCGGCCTGATCAGAAGATCCTGGGGCTGAACGGGTTGGGAAGTGTACCTTCGGGGACCAAAAGTTCGGCGGGCAGCCTTACTCACGCGCTGGCTCAGGCACTGGTGCGAAGGCTCAGCCTTAGGGGTAGCGCCCCAACGCAACTGACCTTTTGGGCTGTCTACAATCAAGCCGTTTCGAAACCCGCAATGGCAAAGACCCCCTCTACCCAACCTGCACCCGCGCCAGCTGCGCCTGCCAGTTATGACGACGCGCTCAGTGAGCTCGACAGGCTCGTCGTCACCATGGAAAGTGGTCAGTTGCCTCTTGACCGACTGTTGGAAAGCTACAAGCGCGGTGCCGATCTGCTGACCTTCTGCCGCGCTCGGCTCGAAGCGGTGGAGCAGCAGGTCAAGGTGCTCGAAGACGGGCAGCTCAAGCCCTGGGCGACCGTATGAATCAGGCCAATTTTGATTCCTGGGCAAGCGCCGAGATCAACGCCGTGGAGCGCGCACTCGAGGCCTGGGTGCCCGCCGATGCGCCGGCCGGTTTGGGCTTGGCGATGCGCTACGGCGTGCTCGACGGCGGCAAGCGCTTGCGCCCGCTGCTCGTGCTTGCCGCGGCGCAGGCGGTTCACGGCCTGCGCGAAGCCGCCATGCGCGCGGCCTGCGCGGTTGAGCTCATTCATGCCTATTCGCTGATCCACGACGATATGCCCTGCATGGACAACGATGTGCTGCGCCGTGGAAAGCCCACCGTGCACGTGAAGTTTGGCCAAGCGCACGCCATGCTGGCCGGTGATGCGATGCAGGCTCTGGCCTTTGAGGTGCTCACGCCTTGCAGCGATGCACTGGTCGCGCAGAACGGCGGACCTGGCGTTCCGCCGACCTTGCAGGCGCGGCTGTGTTCGCTGCTGGCGCGCTCGGCCGGCTACAACGGCATGGCCGGCGGCCAGGCGATCGACCTCGCCAGCATCGGCGTGCCACTCGATGAACTCACGCTTCGTGACATGCACCACCGCAAGACCGGCGCACTGTTGCAGGCCAGCGTGCTGATGGGTGCGGCCTGCGGCGAGGCCAGTCCCTCACAATGGGCGGCGCTGTCTGGCTACGGGGAGGCACTCGGCCTGGCATTCCAGGTGGTCGACGACATCCTCGACGTGACCCAGGCGTCTGCCACGCTCGGCAAGACCGCCGGCAAAGACCTCGACAACAACAAACCAACCTACGTGACCGTGCTCGGCCTCGACGCTGCGCGTCGCCACGCCAACGAACTGCGCGACAAGGCCCAGGCCGCGCTGGCCCTCAGTGGCTTGGCCGATGTGGCCTTGCTGAGCGTGCTGGCCGACAAGGTCGTCGAGCGAGACAGCTAAGATGAAACAGTCCCAAGCTCACTTCGTTCGCAGCTCCCGAGGGACGCGTCAGCTCCTGCGGGTGGCCGGGCAACACTGACATGAAACACCTGCTCCTAGAGAAGATTCAAAGCCCGACCGACTTGCGCAGGCTTTCGCGCTCGGAGCTTCAGCAGCTCGCCAATGAACTGCGCGACTTCCTGCTGCAAAGCGTGGCGCAGACCGGCGGCCACCTGTCGAGTAATCTGGGCACCGTCGAACTCACGATTGCGTTGCACTACGTCTTCAACACACCGCACGACCGTTTGGTGTGGGACGTGGGTCACCAGACCTACCCCCACAAGATCCTCACCGGCCGCCGCGAGCGCATGGAGTCGTTGCGCCAGATCGGCGGAATCTCTGGGTTTCCACGCCGCGAAGAGAGCGATTACGACGCTTTTGGCACCGCACACTCGTCGACCTCGATCTCGGCAGCGCTCGGCATGGCCGTGGCGGCGCGCCAGAAAGGCGAAGACCGCAAGTGCGTGGCCATCATCGGCGACGGCGCAATGAGCGCCGGCATGGCGTTTGAAGCGCTGAACAACGGTGGCGTAGCGCACGCCGACATGCTGGTGGTCCTGAACGACAACGACATGTCGATCTCGCCGCCGGTGGGGGCCCTGAACCGCTATCTGGCGCGGCTGATGAGCGGCAAGTTTTACGCCGCCGCGCGCGACACGGCCAAGAACGTGCTGAAAAATGCACCGCCGCTGTTCGAGCTTGCAAGGCGCTTCGAAGAGCACGCCAAGGGCATGGTCGTGCCGGGCACGATCTTCGAAGAATTCGGGTTCAACTACGTTGGCCCCATCGACGGTCACGACCTGGACTCGCTGATCCCCACGCTCGAGAACCTGCGCGACTTGAAGGGCGCGCAATTCCTCCACGTCGTCACCAAGAAGGGGTTCGGCTACAAGCTTGCCGAGGCCGACCCGGTGAACTACCACGGCCCGAGCAAGTTTGATCCGGCGGTGGGCATCGTCAAGCCCACCACACCGCCCAAGCTCACGTTCACCCAGGTCTTCGGCCAGTGGTTGTGCGATATGGCTGCGCTCGACGAGCGCCTCGTGGGCATCACCCCGGCCATGCGCGAAGGCTCGGGCATGGTTGAATTCGAAAGACGCTTCCCGAAGCGCTACCACGATGTTGGTATCGCCGAGCAGCACGCGGCGACCTTCGCCGCCGGGCTGGCCTGCGAAGGCCTGAAGCCGGTGGTCGCGATCTACTCGACCTTCCTGCAGCGCGCCTACGACCAGCTGATTCATGACGTGGCGATCCAGAACCTGCCGGTCGTGTTCGCGCTCGACCGCGCGGGCCTCGTTGGTGCCGACGGCGCCACCCACGCGGGGGCCTACGACATCGCTTTCCTGCGATGCATTCCGAACATGAGCGTGCTGACGCCGGCGGACGAGAACGAATGTCGACAGTCGCTGTACACCGCGTTCCGGCACAACGGGCCGACTGCCGTGCGGTACCCACGCGGCAGCGGCGCCGGCACGCCAGTCCAGGCCCAAATGACCGAGATCCCCTTCGGCAAGGGCGAAGTGCGGCGTACGACCCAACGGCCCGCAGGGCAGGGCGGCCAGCGCGTCGCAATCCTTGCCTTCGGCACGCTGCTCTACCCAGCGTTAAAGGCCGCCGAGTCACTTGACGCCACGGTCGCCAACATGCGCTTCGTGAAGCCGCTTGACGTGGCGATCATCAGCGAGCTTGCTCGCACGCACGACGCTATCGTCACGGTCGAAGACGGCTGCGTCATGGGCGGCGCCGGCGGCGCGGTTCAAGAAGCGCTGGCCGCGGCCGGCATCTTGATTCCGGTACTCACGCTTGGACTGCCTGACGTGTTTGTCGAGCACGGCGACCCGGTCCGACTGATGGCCATGTGCGGCCTGGACGCGTCCGGTATCGAACAGTCGATCCTGAAGCGCTTTGGCACCCGCCCGGCGCTGGTTCGGGCGGCCGTCAACCATTGAAGCGGGTAGAGCGCCCACGTCAATTCCATCGCGGGGCGTGGCCAGCACTTTGCTGGCATGCTTCGCGATGGTCAAACCGATGAATCACATGAGCAACCTGAAAGATGCGCTGCATATTCCCGATACGCAAGGTGCGCGCGACGACCGCCACCTCGCGATTCAGCGCGTGGGCGTGAAGGGCTTGCGCTACCCGCTGCAATTGCAAATCGGAAGCACGGTGTCGCCGACCGTCGCGATGTGGGACCTCGACGTGGCCCTGCCAGCCGAGCAAAAGGGTACGCACATGTCGCGTTTCGTCGCGTGGCTAGACGCGCTCGACACGCCGCTCGATGCCGCTGCGCTGCGTGCAGGCCTGGCCGTGATGCTCGACAAGCTGCACGCCAGCGAAGGCCGAATCGATGCGCAGTTCCCGTTCTTTCTGCGCAAACGCGCTCCGGTCTCGGGCGTGCAAAGCTTGCTCGAATACCAGGGCCGCTGGGTCGCCGAAGCGCGCGCCGTCGTGGGTGCCGAAGGCGATAAGGCAGTCACCACGACCGTCTGGGCCGAAGTGACTGTGCCTGTGAAGTCGCTCTGCCCGTGCTCGAAAGAGATCTCCGACTACGGGGCGCACAACCAGCGCTCGCACGTGACCATCCGCGTCGAATTGTTGAATGGTGATATCGCCTGGTCCGAGCTGGTGCGTTTTGCAGAAGACAGCGCGTCGAGCGAGATCTGGCCGATGCTCAAGCGCGCCGACGAAAAGTGGGTCACCGAGCGTGCCTACGAGAACCCGAAGTTCGTGGAAGACATGGTGCGTGACGTGGCCCTGCGGCTCAACGCCGATGTGCGCGTCGGCCGCTACAGCGTCGATGTCGAGAACTTCGAGTCGATCCACGCACACTCTGCTTACGCAAAGATCGAGCGCGCTTAGTGACCACCACCACGGCGAAGAGCCCCCCCGAAACTTTTAGCCTGCCGAACCCGCGCCACGCCAAGCGTGTGCCGCCGCACATCGGCAAAGAGCAGTTCAACCGCATTCGCCAAGCCGCCTACACGCTGCCGCATGTCGTCAAGCCCGGCGACTTCATCGCCGAGCGCAGTACCGGTTTCGAGGACCATCTCGACAAGCTGGGCCTCGTGCTGCTGCAAAAGGCGGTGGCCGGAGCACGCCCGAGCCGCTGGATAGCACCCGAGCTGATGGACAGCGCACTAGAGCATCTCGATGTGGTCGGCGTCGGCCCGACTGTGCGCGCCCTGATGCTGGAGCGTACCGCCGCGCTCGACGCGCTCGGCGTGTCGCGCCACAAGGGCACCTGGACACGCCTGATCAGCCACGCTTTGCCGCTGTCTGAGCCGGGCTGGCGCGTGCCGGTGCTGTTCCGTGTGCCGGTTGACGAGCCTGCCGTGTGGGCCTACTACCGGGGTGGTGACCAAGCCGCGCTGCTGGCCTCGCTCGGTGCACCCACCGCTTATCCGCACGCGGCCGCGTTGTCGGCGTTTCTTGAAACATTGCTTGACCGCAGCCGCGCAGGCAACCCGCGCCACCTCGAATCATTGTTGCCACGCCTGCAATCGGAATGTGCGCTGCCGCAGGCCACCGCCGATCTCGAAGAAGTGCAAGCAGCGTGCGCCCGCGCGCAAGACCGCTGGGAGCACTTTGTTGCCGAGATCGATACGCTTGCCGGGCTCAACACCGAACTCGCCTTCCAGGGCTATCCCGGCACGTTTGAAAAAGCGCGCCGGCTGCAGCGCAGCGTGAAGCTTTATGTCGGCCCGCCGAACAGCGGCAAGACCCATGCCGCGTTCGAGCGACTCGCGCAAGCGGTCGATGGCGCCTACCTCGCGCCGCTGCGGCTGCTGGCGCTCGAAGGGCGTGACCGGCTCGTCGCGCGTGGTGTGCCGTGTTCGCTGCTGACTGGCGAAGAAAATGTGCCGGCCGACGGCGCGCGTGTCGTTTCCAGCACCATCGAGATGGTCGGCACCAACAAGCCGATCGACGTGGCCGTGATCGACGAAGCGCAAATGATCTTCGACCCGTCGCGCGGCTGGGCCTGGACGCAGGCGATCGTTGCCGTGCCGGCGAAGGAAGTGATCATCATCTGTTCGGCCTACGCCGTGCCCGCCATTGAAAATCTCCTCGGCCTGTGCGGCGAGCGCTGCGAAGTGCGTCACTTCGAGCGCAAGCAGCACGTGGAACTGCTCGCGCAGCCGGTGCCCATCTCGGCGTTGAAACTCGGTGACGCGGTCGTCGCCTTCAGTCGGCGCGATGTGCTGATGTTGCGCGACCAGATCGCCGCCAGCGGACACCCAGTCTCTGTGATCTACGGCGCCTTGCCACCCGAAGTGCGGCGCCGTGAGGCCGAGCGGTTTGCGCAGGGCGAATCGCACATCCTTGTCGCAACCGATGCGATCGGAATGGGGCTGAACTTGCCAATCCAGCGTGTGCTTTTCAGCACAATGACCAAGTTCGACGGGCAAGACGACCGCCCGTTGAATGAGTCGGAAGTCCACCAGATCGCTGGCCGCGCCGGGCGCTACGGCATCCATGAGGAAGGCTTCGTCGGCGTGCTGTTCGAAGCCGAACCGGCGGCCGCGCGAAGCTTGAAAGAGCTGCTGCCAAAAACACCGCGCGCGCCACGCGACTTCAAGGCGCCGGTGGCGCCGAATGGCTGGCACATCGACACGATTTCCTCGCGCCTGCACAAGACCAAGCTGCGCGAAGTGCTGGACGTGTTCATGGAGCAACTCAAGCTCGACGACGCGCACTTCGCCGTCGCCGAACTCGAGCAAATGCTCGAACTGGCCGAGAAGCTCGACCTGAGCGCTGCCAAGCTCACGCTCAAGGAACGCTTCATTTACGCTCAGGCGCCTGTCGACACACGCACCGAGTCCCAGCTGCAGGAGTTTCTTGACTGGAGCAGCAGCCATGCGCTGACCGGCCACGCTACGAAGCCCTGGTTCCTCGATGCCGTCGACGGGCACAGCCGGCTCGAGCGCATGGAACAGGCCTTGCGCGCCTGCTCGTTGTGGTTGTGGCTCGACTTGCGTTTCCCTGGTGTCTACGGGCACCTCGACGAAGTGCTCGTGCTGCGCAGCCAGCTCAACGACGGCATTGAGCGCCAGCTCAAGGGCAAGCGCCCGCTGGCCCAAGTGCGGTCGCGCCAGCGCCAACGGCGCTGAAGCGCTAAGAGCGATTGAATAGATTCGGCGCGGCCGAGCGGGCGCTCCAAGCCGAGCCAGTCGATGCGCGAAGCGCAGCGGCCGCTGAGCAAGGCTCCGAGCAATCCTCGTGCATGGCTGCCTCTGGTCGGCGCGGTGATCCATGTGGGCGGGCGCATGGCCACGGCCACGGCCGACGGCCGCTTGGTGGGCCCCGACGGAAAGCGGTACGCTCACGCGTCGACCACCTGCTTCATCTTCGATGCCCCGTGAGGGCGACATGAAAGACCTTTGACATGCGACTGCTCCACACCATGCTGCGCGTTGGTAACCTTCAACGCTCCATCGAGTTCTACACGAAGGTGATGGGCATGACGCTGCTGCGCCAAACAGAGAATGCGTCGCAGAGCTACAGCCTCGCGTTCCTCGGCTACGGCCAGAACCCGGAGCACGCCGAGATCGAGCTGACCTACAACCACGGCGTCGAGTCTTACGAGCTGGGCAGCGCCTACGGCCACATCGCGATCGGCGTGCCCGATGCCTACGCGGCCTGCGAGAAAATCCGCAGCGGTGGTGGCAACGTGACGCGCGAAGCCGGCCCGGTGAAAGGCGGCATCACGGTGATCGCCTTCATCACCGACCCGGATGGCTACAAGGTCGAGTTGATCGAGCGCAGAGAAGCCAGCGACTCTGCCGACGCACCGCGCGTGGGCTGACTGAACTCAGGCGCGCAGCGCGCTCGCCTCTTTCGCGAGTCTGGTGATGCGCGCCCAGTCTTTGGCAGCCACCACGTTGGCCGGCGTCAGCCACGACCCGCCGCAGACCTTCACATACGGCAGCGCCAGGAACTGCGGCGCTGTTTCGAGCGTGATGCCGCCGGTGGGGCAAAACGCCACGTCGGTGAACGGCCCGGCGAGCGCCTTGAGCATGGAGATGCCACCAGCCTGCATGGCCGGAAAGAACTTCAAGAAGAAGTAGCCATCGGCATTGGCCTGCATCACTTCGCCAGCGGTGGCGATGCCGGGCAGAAGCGGCAGGCCGATGTCGCGGCAGGCGTGGCCGATGGCGCTGGTGTAGCCGGGGCTCACCGCGAAGGTACAGCCTGCGTCTTTGGCTGCCAGCGCGTCTTTGATGCTGCGTACCGTGCCGGCACCGAGGATTGCGCCGGGCACCGAGCGAGCTATGGCTTCCATGCACTTCAATGCGACGGCAGTGCGCAGGGTCACTTCGAGCACTCGCACGCCGCCGTCGACAAGCGCCTGCGCCAGCGGCACCGCGTCTTCAAGGTTGTTGATAACGATGACCGGGATAACCGGGCCGTGGTTCGCGAGTTCGAGTGTGTTCATCAGGGTGCTCCGAATTTCACAGCCATGTGACGGCGCCTTCTTCGGCCGTCAGCACGTTCCGGCGCATGCCGCCGAACAGTTCGCGGCCGAGGCCGTGGGCGTTGACCTTGGCTTGCTCGCTGGAGAGTGCCGCGTGCTCGCGCAGGGCCCAGGTCCTATCGTCAACCAGTGCGGTGAGCGTGCCTACCACCGCGTCGAGTCGGATCACGTCGCCCGTATGCACCTTGCCGAGTGGCCCGCCGGCCAGCACTTCGGGGCTCACGTGAATGGCCGCGGGCACCTTGCCCGAAGCGCCACTCATTCGGCCGTCGGTCACGAGCGCCACCTTGAAACCCTTGCCCTGCAGGACGGCGAGCGGCGGTGTCAGGTTGTGCAACTCGGGCATACCGTTCGCGCGGGGGCCCTGGAAGCGCACCACCGCGATGAAGTCGCGTTCGAGTTCGCCAGCCTTGAAAGCGGCCAGCAATTCTTCCTGCGTATCGAAGACGATGGCAGGCGCTTCGACGATGTGGCGGTCGTCGGGCACGGCCGAGACCTTGATGACGGCGCGGCCGAGATTGCCGGTGAGCAGCTTCAGCCCACCTTCGGGACTGAATGGCTGCGCAGCGGTGCGCACGATCAAGTCGTCGCCGCTGTCTTTCGGGAGCGCGCGCCACTTGAGCTGAGCGCCTTCCTTGAACGGCAGTTGCGTGTAGTCGCGCATGCCGCCGGCTGTGACCGTGGCAACGTCGGCATGCATAGCACCGCTGTCGAGCAGCTCGCGGATCACAAACCCCGGCCCTCCGGCCGCCTGGAACTGGTTCACGTCGGCCGTGCCGTTTGGATACACGCGTGTCAGCAGCGGGGTAGCGCGCGAGAGGTCGGAAAAATCGGTCCAGTCGATCAGGGTGCCGGCAGAGCGCGCCACCGCCACCCAGTGGATCAGGTGGTTGGTCGAGCCGCCCGTGGCCATCAAGGCGACCATTGCATTGACGATCACGCGTTCGTCGACCAGTCGGCCGATTGGCGTGAAGTGGGCGTTTTTCGTGATGCCCAGCAGCGTGCGCACCGCGTCGCGCGTGAGCGCTTCGCGCAGCTCGGCGTGCGGGTGAACGAAGGCCGCGCCCGGCACGTGCAAGCCCATCGCTTCGAGCAGCATCTGGTTGCTGTTGGCCGTGCCGTAAAAAGTGCAGGTGCCCGCGCCGTGGTACGCGGCTGACTCTGCTTTCAACAACTCCTCGCGCCCGACCAAGCCTTGCGCGAACTGCTCGCGTACGTTGGACTTGGCAGTGTTGGAAAGGCCCGTGCTCATTGGCCCGGCGGGAACGAACACACAGGGCAGGTGGCCGAAGTGCAAGGCGCCGATCAGCAGGCCCGGCACGATTTTGTCGCACACGCCGAGCAGCAAGGCGCCGTCGAACACGTCATGGGTAAGCGCCACTGCCGTGCTCATCGCGATGGTGTCGCGCGAAAACAGGCTGAGCTCCATGCCGGGCAGGCCTTGTGTTACGCCGTCGCACATTGCCGGCACGCCGCCTGCCACCTGCACGGTGGCGCCGAGCCGACGCGCTTCGTCGCGAATCACGGCAGGAAAACCCTCGTACGGTTGGTGCGCTGACAGCATGTCGTTGTAGGCCGTGACCACGCCGATGTGCGGTGCGCGCTCGACCACGATGCGCAGTTTGTCGCTCGCTGGCAGGGCCGCGAAAGCGTGCGCCACGTTGGCGCAACCCATTCGGTCGGAGCCGCGCGGCCGGTTAACGGCCGCATCGACCCGCGCCAGGTAGGCGGCCCTTGTCGCAGCACTGCGTTCGCGGATGCGTTGGGTGACTTCGTTGAGGGCTTGTGTCATTGCGGACTCGCTCCGTAACTGGTCGGTCGATTGTTGAGTAACCTGATTACACCGTCAAATCAATCTGTATTGGTCATCACCTGTTCATCGCCCGCGCCATGGTTCTTGTCGAGGTTTGCAGCTTGCCCCACCCGGTGCAGCTCTGGACAGTCAAGCTGCCGAAGGTGCGGCACTGAGTGTCTGGAAAACCTACAGGCTGCACGCTTGACCCCGTCGGCTCACGGCATGGCGCTTGGCGGGCCAGAGCGGCAGGCCGTGGTTCGCTTCAGCGCCGAAGCACCGAGCGTGGCGCGCGACGAGCCGCTCGACCCCACGGCTCGACACGGGGCTGGCCGGTGGCGTGGGGCGGCGACCTTCTCGAGGCGATCAGCGAGGCGAACGCGCGCCTTTCGCGCAGCACTCAGCGGTGCTGTGCCAATGTCGAGTTCGAGCGCAGTCGGCCAAAATTCAGCGCCACCACCAACACCCCCAGCGCGCCTGACGCGATCACCGGCCCGGTGCCAATGCGGTCGGCCAGCGCCCCTGCGAGAACCACGCCTGCTGACTGACCCAGGAAGAAGCATGAGGCGAACGCTGACACTGCTGCCCCGCGGCGTTCCGGTGCCATCTGCGTGGCGTTCATTTGCAAGGTGTTGTGCAGCATGTAGAAGCCCAAGCCGGCCAGCAGGCACGAAGGCATGGCCCACCACCACGCGGGCGCCAGCGCCACCCCGAGCAGCGCGGTCGACAGAACCACGCCGCCGCCGCGCACCAGCCCCACTTCTCCGAGCCGGGCGACGAACTGCGTTGAGGACACGGCGTAGAGCGCGCCGCCGAGGCCGAACAGCATCACCAGCGAGCCGGCGAGCGAGAGCGACACGCCGAATCGGTGGTGGAGGTGAGAAGTGAAAAATGCGAACGGGCCGTAGAGAAAGGCACCTTCGAGAAACACCGTCACCAGCACCTTGCGCGCCCAGGGCCGCACCAGCACGTGGCCAAAGTCGTTAACGATGCGTCGCAACGCCGTGCCCCCGGCCGGTTGCATCTTGCGGGCGTGAGCCGGAAGCCTGCGGTTCAGCATGAACAAAGCCACGCTCACCGCTGCGAACAGTGCACCAACGGCGAAGTAGGGCAGGCGCCAATTCAGGTGGTCGGCCGCGAACCCGCCGAGCCACACACCGGCCGACAGGCCGAGAATCTGTCCGAGCAGAAACCGCGCGAGCACCGGCTGGCGGTTGTCGTAAGGCACCACGTCGCCGATCCAGGCCATCGCCAGCGGAATGATCGCGGCGGCAGTGGCGCCGGCCAGCGCACGCGCCAGCGTCAGCAGCGTGAAGCCGGGCGCCACCCCGCACAGAATGGCGGTGAAGGCGCAGCCCGCGCTGGCCCAGGCGATCACTCGGTACTTGCCGAAGCGGTCGCCGAGCGGGCCGAACAGGAACTGTGACAGGCCGTAGGCGATCGCAAAATAGCTGATCACTTGCGCCGCGGTACTGAGCGGTACGCTGAATTGTTCGGCCAGGCGCGGCAACAGCGCATCGTTCACGCGCAGCGACACGCCGCTGCCGAAGGCGCCCAGCGAAAGGCAAAGAATGGCGCCGGAGGGAATGGCTTGCGGTGCTGGCGCCGAGTTGTCGGTGGAGGAAGTCAAAGCAAGTGAACGCCACAGGCGCCGCGCATCAGCACCACCGTATTGATCGGAAAAGACGGGTTGTGCGCGAAAGCCGCGCCGTGGCCCTTGGCTAAGCCCGCAAAGTCGGCCGCATTTTGGCTGCCTTTCACCGTTACCGCCGCTTCGGCGCGAGTGCCGATTTTCGGCAGCTGCGCCTCTTCGCCAGGTCAGCGGCCCGGCTGCCGAAATCGATCTGGTATTCAACGGTCTTGGTCATGGTGGCCAGCATACGGTGTGATCAGCCGCTGTGCAGGAACGGCGATGCCCGATCTTGACTCACGAGCCAAGACGGCGCTGATCGTGGGCGTCGTGCAACGTCAACGGCGGCGCCTCCGCACGAGGCTTCGCGCGCGAAGGGTTGGCCGCCTGCACGTCGCGCCGCAGTGCCGATGTGCGCGAACCGCTGGTGCGATAACGGCGCGCTGCAGAGCTGACTGCGCACGGTTAGGAAGCCGTTCGCGCAGGGGAGAATGCGTCGTGCTGGTGCCGGCTGCGCGCATCGCCAACGAAGTCTGGCCGATTGACCTTCACTGGCGCGACGGCGTCGATGCGCGAGTCCAGAGGATTTGCACCATTCGTCGGAGCCAGACACGCATTGGAAACTTGGGCGGCCACGCGCGGCTGCCCGCGTACCGTCAGGCGCCGAAGACGCGGCCGTAAAGCTCGTGCACGATGTTGCGCACTTCGGTGATGCCGTGGGTCGATGGGATCCAGGTCAGCGACGGCGCTTCCACGGCCCGCGCCAGGCCCATCGGCGCGGCTTCTATCTCGATGCCGCCGCCCTTGCCAGCGGCTTCTTCGAAAGCGCGCAGGGCGCGCGGCATGTGCCAGCCGTGCGTTACCAGCACGATGCGCTTGACGCCCAGCGGCTTGAGCAGCGTGATCGTGAACGATGCGTTCTCGCGCGTGTCGCGCGCCTTGTCTTCCAGCCATTTGAGCGGCCGGCCGAATTCCTGCGCCGCGATCTGCGAGGCGACCTGCGCTTCGGTCTTGCCTTCGTCGACGGAAGCCAAGCCCACGCCGCCGCTGAACGCCACCGGAATGCCGGTTTCGCGACCTAGCCAGATGCCGTAGCGCAACCGCTCCAGGGACTGGTGGGTGAGATTGCTCACGCCGTATTCCGGTGCATAGGCTTCCATGCCACTGCCGAGCACCACGATCGCTGCGGTCTGGCGCGTGTCGGCTTTGAGCTCCTTGATGCGACCAGAGGTCACCGGGCCGGGCGGGTGCAGAACGAACTGCGACAGAAACTGCGCCGAGCCTGTACAGGCGCTCAGCCACAACATGGCCACGCTGAACAAAATGACCAGCCAGCCCAGGCCGCGTCGCGGCAGCAGCAGGCGGGCGCCGAGCAGCATCAGCAACAGGAACGGCACTGGCGGAAGCAGCAGCGCGGTGAGCACGGGTTTCCAGCTTTCGATTCCAAACATGACGAAAAGACCGTTCAAGGGGTTGAGTTCCGGGACTGGGCTGCGCTGGGGCGCGATTGTGCCGCAGTGCGCCTGCCCGGGATCGGCGCGCTTGCATGTGTTCGGCGCGACAGTTGCCAAGCAGGCTCTGACGGATTCGACCCCGCTGGCGCGTAAGCGCACGTTCTGCATCGACCCCGGCGTCTGGCCATCGCGCTCGCCGGCCGCGGAGGCGCGCAGGGATCCCCTGGCCGGACTCGCCCACGATGTCGGCGAGCCCGTCGTTGGGCAAGGCAATTGCTTGCGAGGAAACCCGATACGGAATAGAATCCGGGCTCGCTGCATACTGGACAACCTGGTTGGTTTGCAGCGTTTCGTTCATCCCCTCTGACCTCATCGAGTCTTCCCACGAGAAGCGCATCTGGCGCGTCGTGCGGCCTGTTCGAACCCTTTGAACCTTGCGGTTTTCAGGAATGGTTGGCGGCGATGCCGTCGCTTTGACTGTTCCCGAGTGCCAGTTCCTGTTCACGGCGCTGGTTCGGACCTTCTCCCCAGCGACTCATCTGTCGGCACTTGTTGTGCCGGCGGGCGCTTTGTTCGCACTCCCACCACGAGTGGAGTGCGGCGGCGCCGTGTACGTGAGATTTGAAGACCATGAGTTTTGAAACATTGGGCCTCCACGAAGCCCTGACCCAAGCCGTTACCGCCTCCGGTTATGCAACCGCCACCGAAGTGCAAACCCAGTCGATCCCGCCTGCGCTAGCGGGCGCCGACCTGATGGTTTCGGCCAGCACTGGCAGCGGCAAGACCGCATCGTTCATCCTGCCCGCTCTGCAGCGCGTACTCGCCGCTCGCGGCGACAACACCAAGCGCCGCGAAAAGGGAGTCATCTACGGCCCGCGCGTTCTCGTGCTGTGCCCAACCCGTGAGCTGGCAATGCAAGTTGCCAAGGCTGCAGCCACCTACGGCCGCTTCGTGCAGGGGCTGCGCGTGGCCACCGTCGTGGGTGGTGTGCCTTATCCGGCACAGATCGCCGCGTTACGCGGGCCGCTCGACATCCTGATCTCCACTCCCGGCCGTCTGCTCGACCATCTTCAAACCGGCAAGGCCGTGCTCGAGAACGTGGAGATGTTGGTGCTCGACGAAGCTGATCGCATGCTTGACATGGGCTTCATCGACGACATCAACACGATTTCCGAGGCCATTCCCGCCGCGCGTCAGACCTTGATGTTCAGCGCCACCTTCGCCGGTCACGTGGGTCGGCTGGCGCAAAACCTTCTGCGCGATCCAAAGCGCATCGATGTCGCCTCGCACACCGACGCGCACGAGAACATTGAGCAGCGCCTGCACTGGGCCGACAACGTCAACCACAAGAACGCGATCCTCGACCACATCCTGACCCAAAAGGAAATGGAACAGGCGCTGGTGTTCACGAGCACACAGCGCGACGCCGACTGGCTCGCAGACCGTTTGGCCGACATGGGCCACCACGTGGCATCGCTGCACGGCGGCCACCCGCAAGGTCGGCGCAACCGCGTGCTGCAAGGCCTGCGCAACAAGCAATTGAAAATCCTCGTGGCTACCGACGTCGCAGCGCGCGGCATCGATGTGCCCAGCATCAGCCACGTGATCAACTACGGCCTGCCAATGAAGGCGGAAGACTACGTGCACCGCATCGGCCGCACCGGCCGTGCTGGCCGCAACGGCCTGGCGATCACCCTCGGCGAGCGCATGGACGTCGGCATGATCCGCCGCATACAGCAGTTCACAACGCAGAGCATTCCGGTGGCCGTTGTCGAAGGCCTTGAGCCAAAAACGCCCGAGCCCAAGATGTTCGCAATGCGCAGCGAGGGCGCGCCCGCCGGTCGCTTCGGCGCCAAGCCTTTTGCCAAGCCGGGTTACGGTCCTGCAAAGAGCTTCGGCAAGAAGCCGTTCGCGCCGCGACAAAACGAAGGCTTTGCACCGCGTGATCGCGCGCCGTTTGACCGCAGTGCGGGCAACCGCTTCGAGCAGCCGCGCCCGCCGATGGGTGGCGATGTGCAACGCAGCCCATTCGACCGCGCGCCCAGCGCCGGCCGCATCGACCACAAGGCAGATGGTTTTGCGCCGCGCAAGCCGGGTGCCCCGGCCGGCAAGGGTCCGTTCAAGCCGCAGCAGCGCCCGCGTCCGGGTGGCTTCAGCCGCTGAATCAAGCCCAGAGCTCCCGAAAAGCCCGCATCAGCGGGCTTTTTCATTGTGCGCCCAGCATGGGCGCGTTGCGCCCGCGCTCGACTGCAGTTTTGCAATGCGCTGCAGCCGATTGCACCTATGCCGCCGCTGCCGCTGCCCTCACGGGCTCGTCGCGCGCGATCCGTCCGTCAACGAGCTCAATTACGCGGTCGCAGCGGGCCGCTAGGCGGGGGTCGTGCGTCACCACCAGGAACGAGATTCGCAGCTCGGCATGCATGCGTCGCATCAACGCGAAGACTTCGTCGGACGACGCCTGATCGAGGTTTCCGGTGGGTTCGTCGGCAAGTATCAGCGGCGGCTCCAGCACCAGCGCGCGAGCGATCGCGACGCGTTGCTGCATGCCGCCAGACAACTCGCCGGGACGCTTGCCCATGGCGTTCGCGAGCCCAACGGCCTGCAGCACCGTGCGGGCCCGTTCGCGTTGCGACGTTGAGACGCGGCCTTCCCGCATCAGTGCCGGCAGGGTCACGTTCTCGAGCGCGGTGAAGGCTGGCAGCAGGTGGTGAAACTGGAATACGAAGCCCAGCGCCGCGCGCCGGCGCAACGTGAGGCAGGCGTCGTCGAGTTGCCTCGTCTCGTCGCCCTGAAGTCGGTAGCTGCCGCTGGTCGCAGGTTCGAGCAGGCCCACGATGTTGAGCAAGGTGCTCTTACCCGACCCAGAGGGACCGATCAGCGCGACGAACTCACCACGACCGACGCTGAGCGACACGCCGTGCAACACCTCGGCCTCGTTCGGCAGGCCTATGTTGTAACTCTTGCGGATGTCGGCGAGTGCTATCAGTTCAGCGTCAGTGTTCACGCACTCGGCTTCCCGATTCATATGCCTGTTCACATGCGAATGGCTTGCGCCGGATCAAGATTGGCCGCGCGTCGGGCTGGCGCCACGGCGGCGAGCACGCCGCACAGCGTGGCGATGCCGGCAATCTGCAGTGCCAGGCTGGCACTGAGCGAGATTGAAAACAACGGCAGGCCGTCGGCGCCGCGAACCAGGGTCGTGAACGCGTTGATCAGGCCCACCGCCAGCAACACGCCGAGCACCGAACCCAGCGCGCCGACGATCGCGCCCTGCAAAAGAAAAATGCGAAGCACCTGGCCGCGCGTGGCGCCCATTGCGCGCAGGATGCCAATCTCGCGCCGTTTCTGAACCACTGACACCACCAGCACACTTGCGATGCCCAGCGCCACGACCACCATCACCACGCCGCGGATCAGCCCGGTGCTGATCGACTGCGCGTTCAGCGCCGCTACCAGCTGCGCATTGGCCTCTTGCCAGCTCTCGACCTTGTAGGGAAAGCGCTGCTGCAGATCGGTGGCCAGCGTCTGCGCGGACCACACATCGGTCAGCGCCAGATCCAACCCAGTGGCGCCACCGGGCAGGCCTACCAGGCTCTGCGCCATGCGCAGCGGGACGATGACGGTGCGGCGGTTGATCTCGCGCACGCCCAGATCGACGAGCGCCGTCACGCGCAACGAGTCAGTGACCGTGCCGGTGACAAGACTCAAACGGTCGCCCACGCGCACACCCAGGTCGTCGGCGAGCTCGCGTCCGATGATGCCCTCTCCGGGACCCAAGCGCGCCTCCCCGGCCACGACCTTCGAGCGCAGGTGCACGATGCGGTCGTAGCGCTCGAGCTCCACGCCCACCAGCGCGATGGATTTAGAGGCCTCGCCGCGCACCGCCAGTCCAGCGCCCGACACCGTCGGCGACACCGCAGCGACCGATGGCATTGCCTCCAGCACCGGGACCAGCAAACGCCAGTTGGCGATCGACCGCGGGCGCTGCGCGCGCGGTTGGGTCTGCACCAGTGCGGTGGTGCCGACGGTCGGCGCGCGCGCGGTGGCGACCTCGTCCTCGAGAGCGCTCACGGTCACGTGGGCTTGTGCGCCGAGCGTCTTCTCGAGCGTGTTGCTTTGCAGGCCCGTGATCAATGCCGAGATGTAAGCCACGACGGCCACACCGGCCGCCACGCCGGTGACGATGAGCAAGGTTTGCATGCGCCCTTCGCGCAAGAAGCGGGTCGCGACGCGGCGCTCGAATCCGAGCCAGTGAGTCATGGGCTGCGGGCTCAGCGCCCCATTGAGTTGCTGAGCGCAGTGCCGGCATCCTCGCGCGCGGCGTTGCGCGTGCTTTTGCCCGGTGTCGCCACTGCAGGAGGCGAGAGGGCAAAGCGCACCCGGCTGCCCGGCTTGACAGCGCTGCCCAGCAACACCGTGTCGCCGGCGGAAAGCCCTTCCAGCACTTCGACTGCATCGAGCGTGCGCAGGCCCAACCGCACCTGGCGTTCCTGAGCGCGACCGTCGTGTTCGATCAGCACTACCGCCGCCGTTGAAGATGTCAAGGCAGATGCGACGCCCGATTTCGCCGCGGATTCGTTGCCGCGCAACGCCGCCGCGGGCACCACCAGCGCAGCGTCGCGGCGGGCCGTTTCGACCTCGACCGACAGCGTCATGTCCTCCCGCAGGAACTCGGGCATGGGTTGCGCCAACGAGAACTTGACCTCGATCGCGCCGCGCTGTGCATCCACGACCGGCGCGATCGACAGCACGTGTGCGGCGAAGCGCCGGTCAGGGTACGCATCGGCCACCACGCTGGCCACTTGGTCGACCTGCAACTGCTCGACATAGCGTTCGTCCACCTGCGCTATCAGTTGCAGCGGGCCAGCCAGCGCCAAACTCAGCAGTGCTCGCCCGGGCTGCACGATCTGGCCGGGCTCGACGAGACGGGCCAGCACGCGGGCATCGGCGGGTGCCGAGAGCACCGCCTGGGCCAGACGCGCCAGTGCGGCCGTGGTCGCGGATGCAGCGAGAGCCAGCTGCGCCTGCGCCTGCGCCACGTCTGTGCCTTGCTCGCCGTTGGCTACGCTTTGCGAGCGCGCGGCGGCCCGCTGCGCCAGCGACACGTTGGCGCTGCGCTGTGCTTCATCGAGGCGCGCCGCACTCAGAAAGCCCTGCGCTACCAACTCCTGTGTGCGCCGCAAGTCCGCTTGAGCAGCGACGAGCACCGAATCGGCCTGCGCGACCGTGGCCTGCGCACTGCTGCGCCCGGTGCTGCGCAGGCCATCCAGGCGCGCTGCGGCTTGTCGCTCGCTGGCCTGAGCCTGGGCCAGAGCGGCGCGCAATTCGTCGCTTTCGAGGCGCACCAGAACGTCACCTCGTTTGACCTGATCGCCGGCGGCTACTGCGACTTCGAGAACGCGGCCGGTCAAGGTGCTGCCCAGGTCGACGCGCGACAACGTGGCCACTCGGCCCGAGAACTGCAGGGTGCGGACCAGTGGGGCGACGTGCACGATCAATCCGGGTACGGTGGGCACACGGGTAGACCACCAAGCCGCCGCACCGGCGAGGAGGGCGGCCAGTGCGGCCCAGATGAGGATCGAGGGGCGTGGAATGGCCAACAGGGTCTTGTGCTGGCGCTGCACGGCCGGCCCGCCTGCAACGCCAATGCCGTCTGGTGTGGTCTGGTCAGGTACCGGCAAAGGCTCCCTGTTCATCAGCCGGCCTTTGCGTCGAGTCGAGCAAAACTCAGCACGCGCCGATTTCGCAGCGGGAAGAGTCCGAAGCCGTCCGCCCAGTGGATCGCATGGGCAGCGGCGCGACAGCGCGTGACTGCCGACAGCGCGCCTCGGTTCAAGCGCAGCAGGTCAGCCACCATAAGCGCAAGCGCCGAACCGGGCGCGGCGGTCGAGCACCATCTGCCGCATCGCACCTGTGCCGATAGACATCAAATCCGCCATTACGGGGTCTCGGTTGGAGGGGGGCCGTCACATTGCACACAGGCGTGGAGCCGGGCTTCGATCCATTGAGGCTAAAAGCCGAAACTCAGCGAGCATTTGATGAAGATCAAGCGGCCGTCGTGTCGGCTGGCGTCGGTCGAATGTTGACCTGCGTCAAACGGCGCTTCCAGTCATCGGAACACATCTGCGGGGGACTGGGCCGAAACCATCCAGGCTCCGCTCCCCGTAACAACAAATCCGAAGAGCGCGAGTCGAGACGACTTAGAGGAAAGCATCATTTTCTCCAAGCCGTGGTGCGCACAGCCACCGGCCACCGCGACGGGCGAGCGGTGACTTGGTCAGGCACGCGAATTCAGTACTCCAGCACCATCTTGTCGTGCACGTTCTTGACGCCCGGCGTACCCCAAGCGGCCATCGTTGCAGTTTCTCGTTCCGCCCAGTTTTGTACCTTGCCTGTCAGGGTGACATCGGAACCCGCCACGGAGACGTGAATCTTTTTGGCATCTGCAACGGCTGTACGCTTGAGTGCAGTCTCGATGTCGGATTGGACGGCACTGACCTGCACTGACGGCTTGATGGCAATCATGTTGATGATGCCCTTCACGCCGGTCAATGATCGGACACTATCGGTCGCGGCCAAGCGCTGATACTGCCAGTTGACTTCGCCCTTGAGCGTCACGAAGCCTTTTTCGACCATCACCTTGATGGAATCAGGTACGGAGATTGACCAGGACAAAGCGTTCTCGACTGATTTGGCGATGTCAACGTCGGTGCGCAATCCGCTGCCGGACAGTTTGACCAGGAGGTCGACGGTCAGGGCGTGTACGCCAGACACCCGCTGAGCCGCTCGCTCGGCGTTCCATTTCTGGGCATAGCTGTCCACTTCGCCAGAGAGCGTGACGATTCCATCGTTCACTTCCACCCCGATTTTTGTTGCCGTGACTTGGGGCTCCCAGGTCAGCTCTTCGTTAACGTCGCGCTTGAGTTGGCTGTCAGTCTTCATGGTGAGGATCTCGTTTTTGAGTAGAGCGTTGACAGTGCGCGTTGCCCACTGTCCGCGTCTGTGCGCTGGGCCACAGTCAAACTCGTGTCTTGTGAGCTTGCGTTGCGTAGGAGCAGTCCTTGGGTACGCATTGGCGCGGCGCGTTGCCGTTCTTAAACGTTGGGCACGACTGCCGCCGCGTGGGGTTAGCCGAGTCCAGCAGCTGCCGGTCTGACCTGTCAATGCATCTTTGGGAGCACGGCTTCGGTGCAAGGAATTGATATCGGTGATTGGGTTGATCGGGGCTGCGCAGCGCTCAAGCCAGGCAACCCTCTCGGGCTTGGATGGCCGCGGGGGCAGCGGGCGCTGCAGGTTGTTTGGCCGGCGGCTTGACGCTGACGTGGTGCGGGCCGTAGCCCGCTTCTCGCTTCATCACCGCCGACACGATACGAGCGTTCTTGTTGGCCATGGCCACGCACGCCTTTTGCCAGCCGACCCGAGCGACGAGTTGCACCAGCCAGCCCGAGATCGGGTCGTCACGTTTGCCCGCGCTCGTCACGGCCGTCTTGGCGCCCTGGATCAGCAGCGTGCGCAGGTGGTCGTCCCCGCGCTTGGTGATGCGCCCCAGGCTGGCCCGTGCCGCCGCTGGAATGTGAACGTCCAAACCGACGTACAGAGTGCTAGATTTCTCCAATGGCCCGTCTCATTTTGAATTCGCAACGACCCGACCGACCACCGGTCCGGTGCATTGATGTAGCTCGGCACGCCACGGCGCGCAACCTACGGTTTCGTCCGGGGACGGGCCGCCTCGAATTACGAAGCCAGCTTGTCTAGACCTCGGAAGAACACATGGTCGAAATCGCAGGTCTTCTCCTTGGAATCGTCGGCATCCTCTTTGCGTTTGAGACGCCGCGCCGGCGTCTCGTTGGTCTCTTCTTTCGGAACACTTCAGCGACTGAGAACAACAGCGCTGGACTCAAAGTCCCTGTCATCGATGTGTGCCGTATAGGGATCTCAGTCGACGAGATGGAGCCGAACAAACTTAGGTTTGATATCCCGTACTGCGCAGGAAAGAATGCGAACGCCCACAAAGTAAAGCTACAGACCCAAATTTTGTTCAGCGACGGACTTGAAATCAAACGGCTGTCGTCTTTTGGAGATGACTTTCCAGACGGTATCTCGCTGACCTACGAGACAGGTAAGTCCATCTCCTACACTTTGTCTCCAATCAATGCAGAAACACTTCCTTTTCTCTACATAGTCGTTCGCGGAACGTTCATGGCCGAAGTTGGCCAAAGGATCTTTCCGGTCTTTGACGTATTCAAGTTCAGCGCTTCCACGAAGAACTGGGTCAGGACATTGGGTGACGAAGACAGGAGAATTCGAGCGTTCGTTAGCGCCGAGGCCTAACGATTAAGGATAGATCGCGCGAAGCCGCGATCTGATCCGTTTGTTGGACGAGCCCGGGCCAAGCGCTCGGTGAGGGCCCGAGGCACTGCAAATACATTCAAGTGATCCAGCCGCGAGGACATCGCTGGGATGCC
>JBBRPV010000025.1:0-46979 GCA_038227445.1 Burkholderiales bacterium
GGTGAATGCGGGCGACCACGCAGAGTGCGGCAAGCGAAGCTCGCGGCGCCGGGGAAACTGCTTCGGGGTGCCCGGCCCCCTCTGGCGGCAACGCCAGCACCAATGATTCGCTTGCCACAACCCGACTCCCTTGACGCTCACTTTGAGCGCTGGTTTTTGGAGGGGGAATTTTCAGGGGCAACTGCCGCGCGCCGTCACCTTTCGGTTGGCCGAACCCGCGTTCGAGGGGTCGCTTGGCCGCTTCTGGGCGTGGGACGGTCTGACTGGGTGACTTGCGCAGGGGTTCAACGATTCGGCGGTGACACTGACTGGCGCACCCAGAAAAAAGGGCGCGAAACTCGCGCCCTTTTTGCCCCGCATCAGCCGATCTCAGGCTTTCAGACCGCCGCCTGCGCATTCCTGAGCCGAATGTGCAGCTCGCGCAATTGCTTCTCGTCGACCGCACTCGGCGCGCTCGTCAGCAGGTCTTGAGCGCGCTGCGTCTTCGGGAACGCGATCACGTCGCGCAGCGACTCAGCGCCCGTCATGAGCATCACAAACCGGTCAAGGCCGATCGCGATGCCACCGTGTGGCGGCGCGCCATATTGCAGCGCATCGAGCAGAAAACCGAACTTGAGTTGCGCTTCTTCAGCGTCGATCTTGAGCGCTCGGAACACCTTGCTCTGCACCTCTTCGCGGTGAATTCGCACCGAGCCGCCGCCGAGTTCGATGCCGTTGAGCACCACGTCGTAGGCTTTCGAGATGCAGCGGCCGGGGTCGGTCTCAAGCCAGTTTTCGTGGCCGTCTTTCGGCGACGTGAAGGGGTGGTGCACAGCGCTCCAGCGTTGCGCTGCGTCATCGAATTCGAACATGGGGAAGTCAACCACCCACAGCGGCTCCCACGCGCCTTGCGCGAGGTTGCGGGCCTTGCCGAATTCGCTGTGGCCGACCTTCACGCGCAGCGCGCCAATGGCGTCGTTGACCACCTTGGCTTTGTCAGCGCCGAAGAACAGCAGGTCGCCGTTTTGCGCGCCGCTGCGTTTGATGATTTCCGCCAGCGCGTTGTCGTGCAGGTTCTTCACGACCGGCGACTGCAGGCCTTCGCGGCCCTTGGCCACGTCGTTGACCTTGATCCAGGCCAGACCCTTGGCGCCGTAGATTTTCACGAACTCGGTGTAGCCGTCGATCTCGCCGCGGCTCATTTCGCCGCCGCCCGGAATGCGCAGCGCGACCACGCGGCCGTCTTTCATCTGCGCCGGGGCCGAGAAGACTTTGAAGTCGACATCGGTCATCACGTCGGTCAACTCGGTGAATTCGAGCTTGACGCGCAGGTCGGGTTTGTCAGAGCCGAAACGGCGCATCGCCTCTTCCCAAGGCATCACGGGGAAGGCCGGCAACTCCACGCCGATGGCGTGGTGGAAGGTGCTGCGAATCATGCCTTCGAACATCGTGCGGATCTCTTCCTCGGTGAGAAACGAGGTTTCGATGTCGATCTGCGTGAACTCGGGTTGGCGGTCGGCACGCAGGTCTTCGTCGCGGAAGCACTTGGTGATTTGGTAGTAGCGGTCGAAGCCGGCCACCATCAGCAACTGCTTGAAGAGCTGCGGGCTCTGCGGCAGCGCGAAGAACATGCCTTCGTGAACGCGGCTGGGCACGAGGTAGTCGCGCGCGCCCTCAGGCGTGCTCTTCGTGAGCATGGGCGTTTCAATGTCGATGAAGCCGTTCACATCAAGAAACTTGCGCACTTCCATGGCCACGCGGTAGCGCAGCATCATGTTGCGTTGCATCGTGGGGCGGCGCAGGTCGAGCACGCGGTGGGTGAGCCGGGTGGTCTCCGACAGGTTCTCGTCGTCCATCTGGAACGGCGGCGTGATGCTGGGGTTGAGCACCTCGATCTCAAGACAAAGCACCTCGATCTTGCCGCTGGTGATGTTGGCGTTGACGGTGCCTTCTGGCCGCGCCCTCACCTTGCCAGTGACCTTCAGGCAGAACTCGTTGCGCACGTCTTCGGCGGACTTGAACATCTCGGCACGGTCGGGGTCGCAGACGATCTGCACGATGCCTTCGCGGTCGCGCAGGTCGATGAAGATGACACCACCGTGGTCGCGGCGGCGATGGGCCCAGCCCATCAGCGTGACGGTTTGCCCCATCAGCGTTTCACTGACAAGGCCGCAATATGTTGTTCTCATGAAATTACTCCACTGCGGTTTGCAGATTTGTCGGTATTTGTCGGCTCAAGGCGGAACGCTCTCGCGCAACCGTTCGGTGTTCTTGGCTCTGTGGCGCTGCGGTGCGGGCCTTTGGGCTGAGCGAATGCCAGGCCTCGCAGCCGGGTCAATTTCTGGCCGGCATGGCCATGGCGGCGGCGGGCGCGGCCAGGTGCATCGGCGGCGCCACCACGCCCATTGAAATCACGTATTTCAGCGCTTCGTCGACGCTCATCTTCAACACGATCACGTCTTGACGCGGCACCATCAGGAAGAAGCCCGAGGTCGGGTTCGGCGTGGTCGGCACATACAGGCTCAGGTAGTCGCCCGACAGGTGAGCCGCGGCCTCGCCGCCCGGCTTGCCGGTGACGAAGGCGATGGTCCAGCTGCCGGCTCGCGGGTACTCGACCAACACCGCTTCGCGAAAGGCGTTGCCGCTGCTGGAAAAGAGCGTGTCGGAGACCTGCTTGACCGAGCTGTAGATCGACTTGACGATCGGAATATGTTTGAGCATGCGGCTGCCCTGGCGCAGCGACCACTGGCCGAGCATGTTGGTGGCGAACATGCCGGTCAGCAACAAGCCAGACAGCATCACGAGCACGCCGACGAAGGGCACCTTCAGCAGCATGTCGATCAGTGGTTCGGCGCCGGCCGGCAGCACCGCCTTGCCAGCAAGCAGTAACCAGCTGAACACACCGTCGAGCAGGCCAAGTGCGGCTTGCAGCACCCAGATGGTGATGGCCAGAGGAAGCCAGACGAGCAGCCCGGCGATGAGATATTTTTTCAAGCGATTCCCGTGGGGCAGCGCAGGCGCTGCCTACTTGGTGCCAGAGGCTGGCGCCGCGGCAGCGGGGGCAGCAGCTGCTGGCGCAGATGCTGCAGCTGGCGTGGAGGCTTCGGTTTTGGTCTGCGCGGGCGGATTGGCTGAGGTGTCGGTCTTGGTGGGCTCGCCCTTCGCGCCATCTTTTGCTCCGTCTTTTGCGCCGTCTTTTGCGCCGTCATTCGAGCCGTCTTTAGCGCCGTCTTCGGCGGCCTTGGGCGGCTTGCCGTCACCCCGGAAGTCGGTCACGTACCAGCCTGAGCCCTTGAGCTGAAAACCGGCCGCAGTGAGCTGCTTGGTGAAGGCTTGCTCGCCGCATACAGGGCACTGCGTGAGCACCGGGTCTGACATTTTTTGCAGCACGTCTTTCGCGTGCCCGCACTCGCTGCAACGATAGGCGTAGATCGGCATGGCCAAGCCCTTGATTTGAAAAGGAAAACCGCGAATTATACGGTTGGGGCGAGGGCCGGCGGGCTCCGGGGTCTACCGCGGCGCAAGCGCCAAGTACGCCGCCGCCAGCCCGATCAGCACGCCGCACATCAAGCTCACCGCAACGAGAAGCCAGCGCTGGCTGCGGCGCTGTTTGGCCAGCAACGTTTCGAGCAGGCGCAGTTCGGCGGCCGCGCGCGGCTGCAAGGCCTGGTGGATCAGGCGCGGCAGCTCGGGCAGCAGCTGCACGTAACGCGGCGCTTCGTTCTTCACCCGTTCGACGAAACCTTCCCAGCCGACTTGCCGGTGCATCCAGCGTTCGAGAAACGGCTTGGCGGTGTTCCACAGGTCGAGTTCCGGGTCCAGCTGACGGCCGAGCCCTTCAACGTTTAGCAGCGTCTTCTGCAAAAGCACGAGCTGCGGCTGAATCTCGACGTTGAAACGCCGTGAAGTCTGGAACAGCCGCAGCAACACCTGGCCGAGCGAGATGTCTTTCAGCGGCCGGTCGAAGTGCGGTTCGCACACGGCGCGGATCGCGCCTTCGAGTTCGTTGACCCGCGTGCCGGCCGGCACCCAGCCGCTCTCTAGGTGCAGCTCGGCCACACGTTTGTAGTCGCGGCGAAAGAAGGCGATAAAGTTTTGCGCCAGGTATTCCTTGTCGACCTCGGTGAGCGTGCCCACGATGCCGAAATCGAGCGCGATGTAGCGCCCAAAGGTGTCCGGCGCGATGCTGACCTGGATGTTGCCGGGGTGCATGTCGGCGTGAAAGAAGCCGTCGCGAAACACCTGGGTGAAGAAGATCGTGACGCCGTCTCGCGCCAGCTTCGCAATGTCTACACCGGCTGCGCGCAGACGCTCGGTCTGGCTGATCGGAACGCCCTTCATGCGCTCCATCACGATCACGCTTTGAGTGCAGAGCTCCCACACCATCTCGGGCACCATGATGAGGTCAATGCCGTGCATGTTGCGGCGCAGTTGCGCCGCGTTCGCGGCCTCGCGCACCAGGTCAAGCTCGTCGTGCAGGTAGTTGTCGAATTCGGCCACCACCTCGCGCGGCTTGAGGCGCTTGCCGTCAGCTGAGAACCGCTCGACCCAGACTGCAAGCGTGCGCATCAGTGACAGGTCGTCGTCGATGGCGGCGAGCATGCCTGGGCGCAGCACTTTCACGGCCACCTCACGGCCACCCTTGAGCACGGCGAAGTGCACCTGAGCGATCGACGCACTCGCCACCGGTTCAGCCTCGAACTGCTCGAACACCGCTTCGATCGGCCGGCCCAGTGCCTTTTCGATCAACGCGCGGGCTTGCGCCGCCGGGAATGGCGGCACGCGGTCTTGCAGTTTCTCAAGTTCGTCGGCCAAGTCTTCGGGCAACAGGTCGCGCCGGGTGGACAGCACCTGCCCAAACTTCACGAAGATCGGGCCGAGCCGCTCCAGGCCGAGCCGCAAGCGCTCGCCGCGCGGCGCGTCGAGCGTGCGGCCGATCACCATCACTCGGACCAGCAAGCGCACCCAGCGCTGACGGAAGTTTGAGAGTGCGAGTTCGTCGAGGCCGTAGCGCAAGACGGTCACGCTGATGAAGATCAGCCGGGCGATGTGCCTCATCAGCGCGGCTGCTCCGGCGGCGCGCCAGACGTGCGCTGGATCAAGCCACTCAGCGAGCGCACCGCGTCGCGCAATCCGGCCGCGATGCCGCCGCCAAGCCGCGCGATCTCGCGCGCCGGAATAGGGCCGAGCACTCGCGCCAGGTCTTCTTGCGCGTCCCAGCGCAGGTTGTCGACGAGCCAGTTCAGGTCGGTGGCGAAGGCGGCATCACCCGACACCTCGACGCGCGGCCGCTCACCGCTCAGTGCCTGCATGGCCGCCAGCGCCGGGTTCGAGGCGTCAACGCTAACGCGCAGTTCAGGCTGCGCCGGGGCGTCGCCCTCACTCCATTCAAAAAGGCCGGCAGCGGAAACGCGAAACGTGGTGCCCGGCAACGCCGGCAAGACCCCCGGCCAGCCGCGCAGTTCGATCTGCACGCTGCGCCCGGCGTGCGCCTGCAGGCGCTGTACCGCGACCGGCTCGGAAGCGATCACATGGTTGAGGAACAGCGTGAGCCTCTCCATCGTGGCGGAGCCAAGCAGTGTTTGCAGGGTGTAAAACATGGCCGGATTGTAGGCACGGCGGCCTGCGGCACAACCAAGCTTCGCCACGACGGCGGCTCGGGGCGCAGGCACTTTTGACGCAGAATCCGGGCGCTCAGCCCCAATCAATGCAGGCCATAAAAGCACCGCGATGAAAACCCCCTTGATCTTGCTGACCGGCGCCACGGGCTTCATTGCCTCCCACACTTGGCTGGCGCTGCTGGCCGCTGGCTACCGCGTGATCGGTGTCGACAACTTTTCCAACAGCTCGCCTGAGGTGCTGCCACGACTGATGACGCTCGCCGGCGTAACACCTGACTTCGTTCAAGCCGACGTGTGCGATGCGGCCACGCTTGACGCTGTGTTCGCCCGTGAGCCGATCAGCGCCGTGGTGCACTTCGCGGCCTTCAAGGCGGTCGGCGAGAGCACGGCCAAGCCGCTCGCCTATTACGCCAACAACCTGACCGGCTTGTTCACGGTGTGCCAGGCGATGGAACGCCACGGCTGCAAGGCACTGGTGTTCAGCTCCAGCGCCACCGTCTACGGCAAGCCAGAAAGCCTGCCAATCCGCGAAGAGGCCGCACTTTGCGCCACCAACCCCTACGGCGCCACCAAGCTGATGGGCGAGACGGTTCTGCGCGACCTGCAAGCCGCCGACTCAGCGTGGGCCATCGCCACCCTGCGTTACTTCAACCCAGTGGGGGCGCACGAAAGCGGCCTGATCGGGGAAGACCCGCGCGGCATCCCTAACAATGTGATGCCGTTCATCACCCAGGTGGCGGTGGGCAAGCGCGCGCGGCTGAACATCTTCGGCAACGACTACGACACCATCGACGGCACCGGCGTGCGCGACTTCATTCACGTGAGCGACCTGGCAGAAGGCCACGTCGCTGCGCTAAGCCACTTGCTCGGCGGCAAGGGCTCGATTGTTGCCAACCTGGGCACGGGCCGCGGCAGCAGCGTGCTCGAACTGGTGCGCGCGTTCGAACGGGCAAGCGGGCGAAGCGTGCCATTCGAGATGGCACCGCGTCGCGCTGGTGACATCGACGCCTGCTACGCTGACCCAACACGTGCCAATCATTTACTGGGATGGCACGCCACGCGTGACCTGCAGACCATGTGCGCCGACAGCTGGCGCTGGCAAAAATTAAACCCGAATGGGTTTGCGGGCTGACCCGATCAAGACACTTCACCTCACCCGAATTTTCATGATCCTTGTCACAGGCGGCGCCGGCTTCATTGGCGCGAACTTCATTCTCGACTGGGCTCAGCAGAGCAGCGAGCCCGTGCTCAACCTCGACGCCCTCACCTACGCCGGCAACCGCGAGAGCTTGGCCACACTCGACGGCGACACCCGCCACCTGTTTGTGCACGGCGACATCACCGACCGAACACTGCTCGACCGCCTTCTGGCACAGCACCAGCCGCGGGCGGTGATCCACTTCGCCGCGGAAAGCCATGTCGACCGCAGCATTCACGGCCCGGCCGCGTTTGTGAAGACGAACATCGAAGGCACGTTCACCTTGCTCGAAGCGACGCGCACGTACTGGTCCGCCTTGCAGGGCGACGCCAAGTCCAACTTTCGTTTTCACCATGTCTCCACCGACGAGGTCTACGGCTCGCTCAACAAGGGCGAAGCGGCTTTCACTGAAACCCACACCTACGAGCCGAACAGCCCCTACTCGGCCAGCAAGGCTGCCAGCGACCACCTGGTGCGCGCCTGGTTTCACACCTACGGTCTGCCGGTGCTCACCACCAACTGCTCGAACAACTACGGGCCGTACCACTTCCCCGAAAAGCTGATCCCGCTGATGATCGTCAACGCCCTGGCCGGCAAGCCGCTGCCGGTGTACGGCGACGGCCAGCAGATTCGCGATTGGCTCTACGTGAAAGACCACGGCGCGGCGATCCGCGCGGTGCTGGCGAGGGGTTTGCCGGGCGAGACCTACAACATCGGCGGCTGGAACGAGAAGCCCAACATCGAGATCGTGCAAACAGTCTGCGCGCTGCTTGACGAGATGCGCCCAGACCCCGCCGGCAGCCACGCGCGGCTCATCACGTTTGTTACCGACCGACCCGGTCATGATCGGCGTTACGCCATCGATGCCCGAAAAATCGAACGCGAGCTTGGCTGGAAACCGGCCGAGACCTTTGAGACCGGCATCCGCAAGACCGTGCGCTGGTACCTTGACCACGCCGACTGGGTGGCTCGGGTGCAGAGTGGCGCCTACCGCGACTGGGTCTCAACCCAATACGGCTCATGAAGATTCTGCTGCTCGGCAAGAACGGCCAGGTCGGTTGGGAACTGCAACGCTCGCTTGCCGTGCTCGGCGAGGTGGTGGCGCTGGACTTCGACAGCCCGGGTCCGCTGAAAGCCGACTTCTCCAATCCAGATTCACTCGCGGCCACAGTACGCGAAACAGCGCCACAGATCATCGTCAATGCAGCGGCCCACACGGCGGTCGACAAGTGCGAAAGCGAACCCGATGTTGCGCGGGCGCTGAACGCCACCTCGCCAGCGGTGCTCGCACGTGAGGCGCAAAAACTGGGCGCCTGGCTGCTGCACTACAGCACCGACTACGTGTTCGACGGAAGTGGCAACGAGCCCTGGGTAGAAAACTCGCCCACCGGCCCGCTCAACATCTACGGCCAGACCAAGCTCCAAGGCGAAGTGGCCATTCGCGCCAGCGGCTGCCGGCACCTGATCTTGCGCACGAGCTGGGTCTACGCTGCACGCGGTGGAAACTTCGCGAAGACCATGCTCAAGCTCGCTGCCGAGCGCGAGCGCCTGACCGTGATCAACGACCAGTTCGGCGCGCCGACCGGGGCCGATCTGCTCGCTGACCTCAGCGCCCACATGCTGCGTGCTGCATTGCAACGCCCTGACGTGGCAGGCACCTACCACGCGGTTGCGCAGGGCGAGACCACCTGGCACGGTTACGCGCGCCACGTGATCGAGTTTGCGCGTGCCGCAGGGCGGCCTGTCAAGGTGGCACCCTCGGCCATCGAGCCCGTGCCAACCAGCGCCTTCCCCACACCTGCAAAACGGCCTGCCAATTCCCGCCTGAACACCAACAAGCTGCGCGACACCTTCGGATTCGTGCTGCCGGCCTGGCAGTTTGGCGTCGACCGCATGCTCACCGAAGTGCTGGAATGAACCGAGACAACATGACTTCAATCACCTCCAAACGCAAAGGCATCATCTTGGCCGGCGGCTCCGGAACGCGCCTGCACCCGGCCACCTTGGCGATGAGCAAGCAGCTGCTGCCGGTGTACGACAAGCCGATGGTCTACTACCCACTGAGCGCGCTCATGCTCGCCGGCATGCGAGACATTTTGCTGATCAGCACGCCGCATGACATTCCGCGCTTTGAAGCGCTGCTGGGTGACGGCTCGCGCTGGGGCGTGAACATCAGCTACTGTGTGCAGCCCAGCCCCGACGGGTTGGCGCAGGCTTTCATCCTCGGCAAGCACTTCGTTGGCGGCAAGCCAAGCGCGCTGGTGCTCGGTGACAACATCTTTCACGGTCACGCCTTGCAGGAGCTGTTGGCCAGCGCGGCTGGCCGCGAGAGCGGCGCATCGGTGTTCGCTTATCACGTGCACGACCCTGAGCGGTACGGCGTGGTGGAGTTCGACGACCACAAACGCGCACTCAGCATCGAAGAAAAGCCCAAGCTGCCCAAGAGCAACTACGCCGTCACGGGCCTGTACTTCTATGACGAACAGGTCTGTGATGTGGCTGCCGCCATCAAGCCTTCGGCACGCGGTGAACTCGAGATCACCGACGTGAACGCACAGTACCTGCGCCAGGGCCAGCTCAGCGTGGAGATCATGGGTCGCGGTTTTGCCTGGCTCGACACCGGCACCCACGACAGCCTGCTCGAAGCGAGCCAGTTCATCGCCACGCTCGAAAAGCGCCAGGGCCTCAAAGTGGCTTGCCCCGAAGAGATTGCTTACCGCTCAGGCTGGATCACAGCAGAACAACTCGAAGCGCTGGCACGCCCAATGCTGAAGAACGGCTATGGGCAGTACCTGCAAGGTCTGCTGAGGGACAAGGTCTACTAATTGCCGGGAGGCAGGGCAGCGTTAGAGCATTGACGGCAGGTCGAGCTGGCGTGCGAGCTGCCAATTGGCGCCGGCTTGTTTGGGCCGCGCCAGCATCCACAACTCCCTGAACGGCACGGCGCCAGCGTCGGCGCGTTCGCGGATCATTCCAGAGAACTCCACGCTCGCCAAATAGCCAGACGCTAGCTCATCAAAACCGAGCAGCGTGGCCTGCAGCGTGACCACCTCGGTGCAGTTGGGTTCGCCCTGGCCCTGAGGAAACTGCGCGCACAATTCAGCCAGCATCGCGGGCGTGGTGAGCGCATGCAGCACATCAAGCTCGCGAGCGTCCCAGGCGGCCTGCAGCCGCACGTATTGGAGCCGCAGGTCAGTCAGCAGCTGTTCGCGATCGAACCCATCGGGAAGCGCCACCAACGGCGCCACGGCACGCACTGTGCAAGGCGCCCGCGCCACACGGGGCGCGAACGATGAGAGCACAGCCAGCGCGAAAAACGCAGAACGCCGGCGCCAAAGCAGCAACGCGGCCAGACCGACCAAAAGCGTGCCGCCGAGCACAGGCAACGCACTCCCCCAAGACGACACCGGCGCTGGCAACGCCTGGGTCATCAGAAGCGCCGCGAGTGGTACGAACAATCCGAGCGAGCCGCTCATGCTGCCGAGGGTGGCAGCATGAGCCTGCTGGTGCCAGACGAGCGCCAGCAGGGAACACAGACACAGCGCACCCGATGCGCCTAAGCGGCGCGCAGCGCAGCACAGCGTCGGCGTCATCTTGGCCCTGGCTTCAGTCAGCTCAGCACTTGATGCCAACGTGCAGCGCGACCACACCCGCACTGAGGTTGTGCACGTCCACATGGCCGAAGCCGGCGGCTTTCATCATCGTCTTCAGCTCGGCCTGACCGGGGTGCATTCGGATCGATTCGGCGAGGTAGCGGTAACTCTCGCCATCTCGCGCTACCAGCTCGCCGATGCGCGGCAGCACCTTGAACGAATACCAGTCGTAGGCCTTGGCGAGCGGCTGCGCGACCTTCGAAAATTCAAGCACCAGCAAGCGCGCGCCGGGCTTGAGCACGCGGTTCATCTCGGCCAGCGCTTTGTCTTTATGTGTCATGTTGCGCAGACCGAAAGCAACGCTGACGAGGTCGAAGGTGCCGGCCGCGAACGGCAGGCTTTCGCCATCGCAAATCGCCGTGGGGAGCATCAAGCCTTCGTCGAGTAAACGGTCGCGGCCTTGGCGCAGCATGGCCTCGTTGATGTCGGTGTGCACCACGGCGCCGCGCGGTCCGACTTTCTTGGCGAAGGCGCGCGCCAGGTCGCCCGTTCCACCGGCGATGTCGAGCACGCTCTGGCCTTCGCGCAGGTTGGCTACCGCCACGGTGTAGGCCTTCCACGCTCGGTGCAAGCCCATTGACATCAGGTCGTTCATCACGTCGTACTTGGACGCAACGGAGTCGAACACACCGCGCACGCGGCCAGCCTTCTGCGATTCGTCGACCTTCTGAAAACCGAAGTGGGTGTCGCTCATGTTCCGGGCCCGGTCAGTGCTTGTGGCCACAAGCTGAAGTGGCCTTGGGCGCAGTGGCGCTGTCACGGTCAGCGCCGGCTGCGAGCAAACGCGCTTCGTACTTGCTCCAGAGTTCGGCTTGCTGCGAGCCCAAGAAGTAGAGGTAGTCCCACGAGAAGATGCCGGTGTTGTGGCCGTCGGAAAAACTCGGTTGCACGGCGTAGTTGCCGACCTGCTCAAGGCTGTTCAGGCCGACCTCGCGTTTGCCGGTCTGCAGCACTTCCTGCCCGGGCCCGTGGCCTTGAACTTCGGCCGAAGGCGAGTACACACGCATCAGCTCAAACGGAATGCGGAACTGCTGGCCATCAGAAAACCCGACTTCAAGCACGCGCGATTGTTGATGCACGGTGATTGCGGTGGGTTGCGGTGTTTGGGGTGTTAAACCAGCCATGGTGTCAGTTGAGCGAAGGGGCGGACGCAGTGTAACGAAGGGGCCCGCCTCATTCCGATTGGGGCTTTGCCTAAGGGCACAGGCCAAGGGGCACCGCGGCGCGGCTCGCTAAGATGGCACGTCTCATCGCCGAAAGCCCTTCCATGACTAACGTCAACGCGATCCGCCGCACGCGGCTGCGCACCACCGCTGCCCTGGTGAGCCTGCTGGCACTGGCGGCACTGGCGCCCTTCGCCGTTCGGGCGCAGGCTTGGCCTAACAAGCCTGTGCGCTGGGTCGTGGCCTACCCGGCCGGCGGCGGTTCCGACTTCCTCGCGCGCCAACTCGCGCCGCAACTTGGCAAGCAACTTGGCCAAACGATCGTGATCGACAACCGCCCCGGAGCGGCCGGAATGATCGGCACCGACAACGCAGCCAAGTCGCCACCCGATGGCTACACCATCGTGACCGGCGACAACGGCGCGATGGTGTTCCACGGCGCCATGTACAAACGGGTGCCCTACGACCCGCAAGACTTCGTGCCGATCGGTTTCATGGCGCGCTTTCCGCTGATCCTGGCGGTCAACCCGGCTTCCGGCTTCACGAGCGCGGAGCAACTGATCGACGAGCTGACGAAGAACCCCGGCAAGTACAGCTACGCCTCGCCCGGCGTGGGCAGCCCGCACCACCTTGCGATGGAACTCTTCAAAGACCGCACCAAGACTTTCGTCGTGCACGTGCCCTACCGAGGCACGGCAATGGCCGTGCAAGACGTGATCGGCGGCCAGGTGCCAATGATGGTGCTCGACACGGCCGCCGGCTTGCCGCAGATCAGGTCAGGCAAGGTCAAGGCGCTGGCGGTGCTGTCGAAGAAGCGCATTCCTTCCCTTCCTGATGTGCCCACCCTCGACGAGATCGGCCGCGCCAATGGACTGAAGGACTTCGAGGTCACCGCGTGGCAAGGATTGTTCGCACCGAAGGGCACGCCGCCCGAGCTTGTTGCGAAGCTGACGAGCGAGATGAACAAGGCCATCAACGTGCCCGAAGTGCGCGCGAGGCTCGAAGACTTTGGCCTTGAAGTGGTGCCCACCGACGGGCCAGCGCTGGCTGCATTCATCAGTACAGAGACAAAGTTCTGGCACGCTCTGATCAGGGATCGGAAGTTGTCGGCGGAGTGAGCACCTGGAAAACAATCCGGCTCCGCTGCTGCGGATTTCCCTGCCGCAGCGGTCGACAGACCCAGGCTTGGCTTCAATCTGCCATGTAAGCGCCGACCCTGGCAGGCAGCAGGCGCCGAGACCGAGCCTCACTGTATTTCAGCAACGCGGGCGCGACTGACTCACGCCCCGCGAACCAGAAACTCGACAGAAGCTCGCAGGCAGCAGACTTCGGCCGCAAAGCCTCCCCAAGGCGAGCCGACAGCAGCGCATAGTTTTCGGCCAAAGATGAGTCGGGCGTCGCGCCGACAACATGACATGCCATCGACCATTCAGCGAACTGTCTCACCTGAAGGGGCTCACGAACCAAGTCGACGAGGCCGTAGTGAAGCGGGTCGGTCTTGATGAAGTCGTAGACCCTCAACAGCCCCATCACGGGGCCTTCGATGTATTGCATGAAGCAACCTTCGGCATAGAGAAGCACGCCGGTGACGCTCTCTTCGGAGTTCCTGCGCAATGATCCGCTGCGAATGCGCGCGAGGTCACGTTGCGTCACGGCTCGTGATGCCTTGGAGACGTAGACGATCACACCGAGGTCGGACTCGGCGCTTTGCGCAGAAGAGTGCGCGCGAGTGGCCCGCTCATCATTTCTGACGGACTCGTTTTTCATGCGAATTTCCCCCCGGCCTCACCGCGGGGCGAGGCACTAAGAACGGACCTCGGATCCTACGCCCAACCCTGCTGAAAACAAGCCCAATTTTCGAATGCGAAACGGACAACAGTCGCGCCGATAACGCCAGGCGCTGCGTGAGCCACTCGGTAGGAATCAACCGCGCTGGAAGCGCAACGGCATCGCAGCCAATTTGTGGCACCGAACAGGCACAGGGTCTCTACGGATGCCGACAAGCGCGGCAGCTGCGCACTCAAACAAGCACGCGTTCGATGCCACCTGCGTTGGCGCGCTCTACGTACTCGGGCAACCAGTCGAGCCCGAGAATCTTGTTCGCCATCTCGACGACGATGTAGTCGGCTTCGAGCAGCCCGTTGTTCAGGTCGCCGGTGTAGCGCGACAAGCCCTGCAGACAGCTGGGGCACGAGGTGAGGATCTTCATCGGGCCTTTCTCGGCCACCGCCCCGGTCGCGCGCAACGCCACTTCATCCTTGCGCAACTCTTCTTCCTTTCGGAAGCGCACCTGAGTCGAGATGTCTGGGCGGGTCACGCCGAGCGTTCCACTCTCGCCGCAGCAGCGCTTGCTCTCAATCACGTTCGGACCGACCAGCGCCTTCACGGTCTTCATCGGCTCCTGCAGCTTCATTGGCGTGTGGCAAGGGTCGTGGTAGAGGTAGCCGCCGCCCGACGCCTCGCCCAACGTGATGCCTTTTTCCAGCAGGTATTCGTGGATGTCGATGATGCGGCAGCCGGGGAAGATGTCTTCAAACTTGTAGCCCTGAAGCTGGTCGTAGCACGTGCCGCAACTCACCACCACGGTCTTGATGTCGAGGTAGTTCAGCGTGTTGGCAACGCGGTGGAACAGCACGCGGTTGTCGGTGATGATCTTGTCGGCTTTGTCGAACTGACCCGAACCACGCTGCGGGTAGCCGCAGCACAGGTAGCCGGGCGGCAGCACGGTCTGCACGCCGGCGTGCCAGAGCATCGCTTGGGTGGCCAGGCCCACCTGAGAGAACAGGCGCTCCGAGCCGCAGCCGGGGAAATAGAAGACCGCTTCGGTTTCGCCCGTGGTCGTCTTCGGGTCGCGGATGATCGGAACGTAGTCTTTGTCTTCGATGTCGAGCAAGGCGCGTGCCGTTTTCTTCGGCAGGTTGCCGGGCATCTTCTTGTTGATGAAATGGATCACCTGCTCCTTGATCGGCGCGGTGCCGACCGTGGACCGTGGTGCCGCCGTCTGCCTGTTGGCCAGGCCACGCAGCAGGTCGTTGGCGATGCGCTGCACTTTGAAGCCCACATCGACCATGCCCATACGCAGCAGCTTGATGGTCTCGGGGTTGGTGGCGTTCAAGAACATCATCGCCATCTTGCTGCCCGGGCGAAAACTCTTCTTCCCCATCTTGGTCAACAGGTTGCGCATGTTCATAGAGACCTCGCCGAAGTCGATGTCGACCGGGCACGGGCTCAGACACTTGTGGCAAACGGTGCAGTGGTCTGCCACGTCTTCGAACTCTTCCCAGTGCTTGATGCTGACGCCGCGGCGCGTCTGCTCTTCGTAAAGGAAGGCCTCGACCAGCAGCGAGGTCGCGAGAATCTTGTTGCGCGGGCTGTAGAGCAGGTTGGCGCGCGGCACGTGGGTGGCGCACACCGGCTTGCACTTGCCGCACCGCAGGCAGTCTTTCACCGAGTTGGCGATCTCGCCGATGTCGCTGCGCTGCATGATCAGCGACTCGTGGCCCATCAGTCCGAAGCTCGGTGTGTAGGCGTTGGTCAGGTCGGCCTTGAGCGCCGGGTCGCGCAGCAGCTTGCCCTTGTTGAAGCGGCCTTGCGGGTCGACCTTCAGCTTGTAGGCGGTGAAGTCGGCCATCTCTTCAACAGTCAAAAACTCGAGCTTCGTGATGCCGATGCCATGCTCGCCCGAGATCACACCGTTGAGACTGCGCGCCAGCTTCATGATGCGGGCCACCGCTTCGTGGGCGGTTTGCAGCATCTCGTAGTTGTCGCTGTTGACGGGGATGTTGGTGTGCACGTTGCCGTCACCCGCATGCATGTGAAGTGCCACCCACACGCGACCCTTGAGCACCTGGCCGTGGATCTTCTGGCACTCGTCGACGATGGGTTTGAGCGCAGAGCCGGCGAAGATGCCTTGCAGCTTCTCCCTGATCTGTAACTTCCACGAGGCGCGCAGTGTGTGATCTTGCAGGTCGACAAAGTAGCTGCGGCCAGTGTTGGCCTGCTCCACGTCGAGCTGCGCCAACCACTGGCGCCACTGGTTGCCAACGCCTTGCAACAGCGCCAGCGCCTGCTGCACCCGATCTTCCAGCAACTCGGCCGAAGCGATTTCGCCAGCATCGTCGCTCTTGCCGAGGGGCAGATTTCCCTTCATGAAGAACGCTTCGAGTGCATCGACCAGCGCCAGCTTGTTGCGCAGGCTGAGCTCGATGTTGATGCGCTCGATGCCTTCGGTGTACTCGCCCATGCGCGGCAGCGGAATCACCACGTCTTCATTGACCTTGAAGGCATTGGTGTGCTTACTGATCGCGGCGGTGCGCTTGCGGTCGAGCCAAAACTTTTTGCGCGCGTCGGCACTAACGGCGATGAAGCCTTCACCGGCACGGCTGTTGGCCAAGCGAACCACTTCGCTGGTGGCGCGGGCCACCACGTCGGCGTCGTCACCGGCGATGTCACCAAACAGCACCATCTTCGGCAGGCCTGCGCGCTTACTCTTGGTGGCATAGCCCACCGCGCGCAGGTAACGGTCGTCGAGGTGCTCCAGGCCCGCGAGAACCGCTCCGCCCGCCTTGGCCTCACTGAACATGAAATCTTTGATGTCGACGATGCTCGGCACCGCGTCTTTGGCGTTGCCAAAGAATTCAAGGCACACAGTGCGCGTGTGTTTCGGCATCTTGTGCACCACCCATCGTGCTGAGGTGATGAGCCCGTCACAGCCTTCCTTTTGAATGCCGGGCAGGCCGGCGAGAAACTTGTCGGTCACATCTTTGCCCAGGCCTTCCTTGCGGAAGGTGCTGCCGGGAATGTCGAGCCGCTCGGTGCGCTCAAGGTGTTTGCCAGAAGCGTCGAAGTAACGCAGCTCGAAGCTGGCCACCTCCGCGTCGTGGATCTTGCCCATGTTGTGGTTCAAGCGCGTCACTTCGAGCCACTTGGCTTGCGGCGTGACCATGCGCCACGAGGCCAGGTTGTCGAGCGCAGTGCCCCACAACACGGCTTTCTTGCCGCCGGCGTTCATGGCGATGTTGCCGCCGATGCACGAGGCTTCGGCCGACGTGGGGTCGACCGCGAACACAAAGCCGCCGCGCTCGGCCGCGTCAGCAACACGCTGGGTCACGACGCCAGCTTCGGTCCAGACAGTGGCAACCTCGCGGTCCATGCCCGGCAAGGTCTTCATCTCGACCTCGGTCATCGCTTCGAGCTTCTCTGTGTTGATGACCGCGCTGTTCCAGGTCAGCGGAACCGCACCGCCGGTGTACCCGGTGCCGCCGCCACGTGGAATGATGGTCAGGCCAAGTTCGACGCAGCCCGCCACGAGCGAAGCCATCTCGGCTTCGGTGTCGGGCATGAGCACGACGAACGGATACTCGACGCGCCAGTCGGTCGCGTCGGTCACGTGCGAAACACGGCTCAGGCCGTCGAACTTGATGTTGTCTTTCGCAGTGACGCGGCCCAGCACTTTGGCGCAGCGCCGGCGCAGCTCGGCCACCGTATTGAACTGCTCGGCGAACGCAGTAACTGCCGCGCTGGCGGCCAGCAAGAGTTCACCGACCACCGCATCGCGTTCTGCGTCGCTGCCCGGCGTACGGCGCTTTTGCACTTCGCCCAACCGGTGGCGCAATGCCTCGATCAGCAGCTTGCGCCGCCTCGGGTTGTCGAGCATGTCGTCTTGCAGGTACGGATTGCGCTGAACGACCCAGATGTCGCCCAGAACCTCGTACAACATGCGCGATGATCGGCCAGTCTGGCGCTCGCTACGCAGGCGGTTCAGCAGCTCCCAGGCGCGGCTCCCAAGCAGCCGGATCACGATCTCACGGTCGGAGAACGAGGTGTAGTTGTAGGGAATTTCGCGCAAGCGCGGCGCGTGCGGCGCGCTTTCTGTGGCGGCGCTGATCTGGCTCAGGGAGAGGGGTGCGTTCATGGAGTCCCGGGGCGCATGGCAGCCCCCCGTGCTGGCACTTGGGAATCCATCGTACCGCAGGCCTTGTGGCAGCGCAGCAAAGGGTCTGGGCTGGGCTGGTCTGGGTCTGGGTCTGGGTCTGGGTCTGGGTCTGGCCGACCCTGAGGCTTGCCCCGATTGCAGCATGGCAGCTTCGCGGTGATAAACGCGGCTGTCAAAAAACAAACGCAGACTGCTGGCTTGATCTCAAACCGCCCTTCACTCGTTCACGGAGTCGTCATGAAAATCAGATCCCTCGCGCTCGCCGCCGGCCTGGCCGCGCTCACGCTTTCCAGCGCAGCACATGCCCAGGTCGAGATCCAGTGGTGGCACTCGATGACCGGCGGCCTGAACGACTGGGTACTCGACCTGTCGAACGGTTTCAACGCCAGCCAGAAGGACTACAAGGTCGTGCCCACCTACAAAGGCACCTACGACGAAACCATGCCGGCCGCCGTGGCCGCCTTTCGCGCCGGCACAGCACCGCATATCCTGCAAGTGTTCGAAGTGGGCACCGCCACCATGATGACTGCGAAGGGCGCGGTGGTTCCGGTTGGAAAAGTGCTGGCCGACGCCGGCTATAAGTTCGACCCCAAGGCCTACATCCCGGCAGTGTTGGGCTACTACACCGCACCGAGCGGGCAGATGCTGAGCTTCCCACTCAACAGCTCCACCACGATCTTCAACTACAACAAAGACCTGTTCCGCAAGGCGGGGCTCGACCCGAGCAAGCCGCCCACCACTTGGCCCGAAGTGGTTCTGGCCGCGGCCAAACTGAAAGCCTCGGGGGTGAGCTGCCCCTTCACCACCAGCTGGCAGGGCTGGACCCAGCTCGAAAGCTTCTCGACCTGGCACAACACCTTGTTCGCCACCCAAAACAACGGATTTGGCGGCACCGGAGCGCGGCTGGCCTTCAACAGCCCGCTGCACGTGCGCCACATCGAGAACCTGGCCAACATGGCCAAACAAGGCCTGTTCGTCTACCGCGGGCGCGGCAACGCGGCCGATGCACCGTTTTACTCCGGCGAATGCGCCATGGCCACGGCCTCGTCGAGCACCTACGCCAGCATCAAGAAAAACGCCAAATTTGACTTCGGTATCGCGCCACTGCCCTACTACCCCGACGTGCCGGGCGCGCCGCAGAACACTGTGATCGGCGGAGCTTCTCTTTGGGTAATGGGCGGCAAAAAGGCCAACGAATACAAAGGCGTGGCTGCGTTCTTCAACTACCTGTCGAACGCCGAAACCCAGGCCAAGAGCCACCAGCGCACCGGCTATCTGCCGATCACACTCGCCTCATTCGAGTTGACCGAAAGAGCCGGCTTCTACAAGCAGAACCCAGGCACCGACGTGGCGGTGAGCCAGATGATCCGCAAGACAACCGACAAGTCGCGTGGCATTCGGCTGGGCAACTTCGTGCAGATCCGCGCGATCGAAGACGAAGAACTCGAACAGGTGTGGTCCGGCAAAAAATCAGCGAAGGAAGCACTCGACAGCGCAGTGACCCGCGGCAACGAGCTGCTGGAGCGCTTCGAGAAAGCGAACAAGCTTTGAACCGCTTCCCAGCGGCCCCGCCACCCTCGGCCGTTGCACAACGAACGCGCCGAGGCACTTCAGGCTGAGCCGCCGTGGCGTCGGAAAAACGCGTCGTCTTCCGCTCGGGCTGGCTGCCCTGGGTGCTGCTCGCACCGCAAGTCATCGTCATCGCGGTGTTCTTCGTTTGGCCAGCGGCACAGGCGCTGCTGCAGTCGTTCCAACAGTCAGATGCGTTCGGCCTCACGACCGAGTGGGTCGGGCTGCAGAACTTTACCAACCTGCTGCGCGACGGCACCTACCTCGCTTCGTTCAAGACCACAGCCGTCTTTTCGGTGCTGGTGGCCGGCCTGGGCCTGAGCCTCTCGATGCTGCTCGCGGTGTTCGCCGACCGCGTGACCAAGGGCGCGCGCATCTACCGCACGCTGCTGATCTGGCCGTATGCGGTGGCGCCGGCCGTGGCCGGGGTGCTGTGGCTGTTCATGTTCGCACCGTCGATCGGCATCGTGTCTTACGCGCTGCGAAGTGTGGGCATCGACTGGAACCACCTGCTCAACGGAACCCACGCGATGACGCTGATCGTGATGGCCTCGGTGTGGAAGCAGATTTCCTACAACTTCCTGTTCTTCCTGGCCGGCCTGCAGAGCATTCCGAAGTCGCTCATTGAGGCTGCCGCCATCGACGGCGCGCGCCCGTGGCGGCGCTTCTGGACGATCCAGTTTCCGCTGCTGTCGCCGACCACGTTCTTCTTGTTCGTGATCAACGTGGTCTATGCGTTCTTCGACACCTTCGCAATCGTCGACGCCGCCACGCAGGGAGGGCCAGGCAAGGACACCGCGATCCTCGTCTACAAGGTCTATTACGACGGCTTCAAGGCGCTTGACCTGGGCGGCTCGGCGGCGCAGTCGGTCGTGTTGATGGTGATCGTCATCGCGCTGACCATCGTGCAGTTTCGCTTCATCGAGAAGAAGGTTCAATACTGACATGGTCGAACGCCGCCCCACCCTGGGCGTCCTTGCCCACGCCGTGCTCATCTTGGGTGTGCTCCTCGTCGCGTTTCCTCTTTATGTCACCTTCGTCGCATCGACGCAGACCGCCGCCGAGATCGTGCGAGCGCCCATGTCCTTGCTGCCTGGCTCGCACCTGCTTGAGAACTACGGCGCCGCACTGAAGGGTTCTGGCATGGGGCAGGCGTCGAACGCGCCGGTGGGCCGAATGATGACGATCAGCCTGATCACGGCGCTCGTGATCGCGCTCGGCAAGATCGCGATCTCGCTGCTCTCGGCATTCGCGATCGTCTACTTCCGTTTCCCGTTCAGAATGTTCTTTTTCTGGGCGATCTTCGTCACGCTGATGCTGCCGGTCGAGGTGCGCATCGGCCCCACCTATGCGGTGGTTGCCAGCTTGGGGTTGCTCAACACTTACGCCGGCCTCACGGTGCCGCTGATCGCTTCTGCCACCGCCACATTTTTGTTCAGGCAGTTCTTTCTGACCGTACCCGACGAACTGGTGGAAGCTGCACGCATCGACGGTGCCGGTCCGATGCGCTTCTTCAAGGACATTCTTCTGCCGCTGTCGACCACCACCATCGCCGCGCTGTTCGTCATCCAGTTCATTTACGGCTGGAACCAGTATTTGTGGCCTCTGCTGGTCACGACCAACGAGAACATGTACCCAGTGGTGATCGGCATCAAACGCATGATCAGCGGCGGTGACGCTGGCACCGACTGGAACATCGTGATGGCCACTGCGGTGCTGGCGATGATCCCACCTGCGTTGGTGGTGATCTTGATGCAGCGCTGGTTCGTCAAAGGCCTTGTGGACACTGAGAAATAACAACTTTTGAGAAAACAGGAACATGGGCGCCATCTCGATACGCAACGTCGTCAAAAGCTATGGTCACGGGCGTTCAGCCAACGCGGTGATCCACGGCGTCAACGCCGACGTTGCCGACGGCGAGTTTGTTGTGATCGTCGGACCTTCGGGCTGCGGCAAGAGCACGCTGCTGCGCATGGTGGCCGGACTCGAAGAAGTCTCGGGTGGCGTGATCGCGATCTCGGGCCGTGTGGTCAACGACATCGAACCAAGCGAACGCGACATCGCGATGGTGTTCCAGAACTACGCCCTCTATCCGCACATGAGCGTCTTTGAAAACATGGCCTACGGGCTGAAGATCGCGAAGGTGCCGGTCGACGAAATCAAGCGGCGGGTCGACAAGGCTGCGAAGATCCTCGAGCTCGCACCTTTCCTTCAGCGCAAACCGCGCGAGCTCTCGGGTGGGCAGCGTCAGCGGGTGGCCATGGGCCGTGCGATCGTGCGCCAGCCTCAGGTTTTCCTGTTCGACGAGCCGCTTTCCAACCTCGACGCCAAGCTGCGCGCGCAGACGCGGCTCGAAATTCAGAAGCTGCATGCCGAGCTTGGCGTGACGTCGCTGTTCGTCACGCACGACCAAGTCGAGGCGATGACGCTCGCACAGCGAATGATCGTGATGAACGCCGGCCGGATCGAGCAGATCGGCACGCCCGACGAGGTGTACCACCGCCCGGCCACGGCCTTTGTGGCCGGCTTCATCGGCTCACCTCCGATGAACCTCATTCAGGGTGTGGCCGACGGCTCGCGCTTCAGTGTCGATGGCCAGCCGCTGCCCTTGCCCAGCGCAGCGCCACGCGCCGGGGAGCTGATATTCGGCCTGCGACCGGAACATGCCACGTTGAGCCCGGCCGGCAATTCGGGCTGGCAGCTGAGGGTCGCCATGCTTGAGATGCTCGGCGCCGAGCGGCTCATTTACTGCAACGCCGGAAGCGTGCTGTTCACGGTGCGCGTCGAAGCCACGCTCGCGCCGCCGAAGGTGGGCGACATCGTTACGATGCAGGCGGCGCCCGACCAGCTGCACTGGTTCGACCCTGCAACGACCCAACGCATTGCCTGACAACGATGAAACCTTGGCCCTACCCCTTGTGGATCGCGCACCGCGGTGCCGGCAAGCTCGCGCCCGAGAACACGCTGGCCGCCTTTCGGGTTGGCGCAGGGCACGGCTACCGCGCTTTTGAATGCGATGTAAAGCTCAGCGCGGACGGCGTGCTGTTTCTCTTGCACGACGCCACGCTTGAGCGCACAACGTCCGGCACGGGCACCGCTGCGCAGCAGACTTGGGCCGCGCTGTCGCTGCTCGATGCCGGAGGCTGGCACAGCCGGGCCTTCGCCGGCGAGCCGCTGCCGAGCCTGCAGGGCGTTGCTGGCTATTGCCAGCGAAATGGTTTCGCGCTGAACATCGAGATCAAGCCCACACCGGGTCTGGAGACACCGACCGGCCGCGCCGTCGGCCTGGAGGCCACGCGGCTCTGGGCTGGCCACACCATGCCGCCGCTGCTGAGTTCGTTCAGCCTTGAGGCGCTGCAGGGCGCGCAGCACACCGCACCGCATTTGCCCCGTGCGCTGCTGCTCAACACGCTGCGCGAAGGCTGGTTCGAACAAGCGCAATCGCTCAGCTGCGTCGCCGTGGTGACGGCGTTTTCGTTGATGGATGGCCCGCTCATTGCGAAGTTGCGCGGCGCGGGGTTGCGCGCGCTCGTCTACACGGTCAACGACCCGGGCGAAGCTCAACGGCTGATGGCGCTTGGCATCGACGGCATCATTACCGACGCTGTAGACAGGTTTTCGCCGGGCCACTTGGTGATCGATCAGCCCTGAACGCCTGTGAAGTGGCTTGAGGTGATGGCCCGATTTGGCAGCAATTTGATGGCGGTGCGAACTCCGACCCGTCATCCTTTGCAACTTGACCTGGCCGCCTGACAAAAGCCATTCGCGGCAGAAAACACGTCAACGGGAAGTCGAAATTGGGTCGGTGAAGTGGCGCAAATACAGAGGCCTCGCCCCAAACGCTCTGCCTCGAGCATGAATGTGTCCTTCAAGTGTTCTCACGCGCGGGCCGCACGTCGGCCTCGCCGCCAATCCATGCGTCGGGATCTTCTGGCTTTGGGAGCACGCGCACGTTGCGTATCACCGGCGTGCTCCATGCCACCACGGCGAGCAACAACGCTACACCGCCGGCAAACGCGAGCGACCAGCGCAGGCCCGCGTATTCGCCGAGCCAGCCGCCCAACAATGCGCCTGGCCCGGCCGGGATCAGGATCAACCAACGCATCGTGCTTGTCATGCGCCCGAGCAGCGGCTCGGGTGTGACGGCCTGGCGCATTGCGAGGAAGTTGATGTAGATCAGAACCGCGCCAATCGAGAACAGCATCAGCATGGCGACGAAAGCGGCCACACCCCATACGTTCGCTGGCGCCACGGCCAGCAGCAACCAGCCTGCTGCGCACACCGCAAAACCCAGCACGAGGCAAGGCCCCGGACCGTAGCGCCGGCTGATGCGGTTGCCGTAGACGCTTGCCACGATCGAGCCTCCGCCCATCCCCATGTAGCTCAAGCCGACCGCCTGCTCCGACAGGCCGAGCGTGCGCGTGGCAAACAAAATCTGCACGACCAGGGCCGCGTTGTGGCACATCTGCCAGCAGCCAACGGCGCAAGCCAGCGCCACCAGCAAGCGGTGGCGCGCCACGAAGTGCACACCGGCGCGCATGTCGCGAAAGAAGTGTTCGTCGGAGCGTCCACGGCGACGGCGGTCTTCGTTGACGATGATGCCGCGAAGAATCGCCGCCGAGATGAGCAGCAGCAGCGCGTCGACCAGCAATGCCAACGGCGCGCCCACCAGCTTGATCAAGGCTCCGGCCAGCCCAGGGCCGGCGACCTCGGCGCCAGAGGTGGCCAGCGCATTCTTGGCATGCGCTTCAACGAGCCGCTCGCGCGCCACCACCTGTGTGAGCACGATCTGCGCCGCCGTGCCGGCCGTGGTGGCGATGGTGCCGATCACGAAGCCGGTCAGGTACAGCCACGGCATCGACAGACAACCCAGCCACCAAGCCAGCGGGACGCCTGCCACCACCACGGCCAATAGCGTCTCGCCGACGACGTAGATCGGCAACTTGCGCACGCGGTCGAGCCACACGCCGGTGGGCAGCGAGAACAGCACGAATGGCAGGATCTCCATCGCCGTGAGCAAGCCCATCTGCGTGGCGCTGGCATGCAGCAACACGGCGGCCGTGAGCGGGAGCGCCAAAATTGTCACCTGGCCGCCGAAGGAGCTGATCAGGATGGAGCTCCACAAGCGCCGGTAGGTCGCATCGAAGAGCAGATCGCCAGCCGGCGGCGCAAGGCTCGCACGGGCAACGCGGAGCCACCTCCTAAAGACCCGTTTCATGGCCTCACCTTAATTTTTGCTCGGAGCTTCGCAAGCTCCCGTGCCGCGCGCTGCCGGCCGGCACAGAGAGTCTCTCCGCGCCGACTCTCAGGAACGGTAGTCGGCGTTGATTTTTACGTAGTCCTCGCTGAGGTCGCAGGTCCACACGGTGGTGCTGGCCGCGCCGCGATGCATGTTCACGCGCACCGTGATTTCGCTCTGTTTCATCACACGCTGGCCGTCTTCCTCGCGGTAGCTCGGCAAACGGCCGCCACCCTTGACCACGGCGACGTCGTCAAGGAACAGATCGATCTTGGTCTGGTCGAGGTCGTTGATGCCTGCATAACCCACCGCGGCGAGGATGCGCCCGAGGTTCGGGTCGCTGGCGAAGAACGCAGTCTTCACCAGCGGCGAGTGGGCGATGGCATAGGCCACCTGGCGGCACTCGTCTTCAGACTTGCCACCCTCGATGCAAACACTGATGAACTTGGTGGCGCCTTCGCCATCGCGCACGATGGCCTGCGCCAACTGCTGCGCCACGGCCACCAACGCGTCGCGCAAGCGCCGGCCGTCACCGGACTCGAGTTGCGTGATTTGCGCGTGGCCAGCTTGATGCGTGGCGATCAGCACAAACGAGTCGTTGGTCGAGGTGTCGCCATCGATCGTGATGCGGTTGAAGGACTCGTTGGCAGCATCGCGCACCAGCGCCTGCACCAGCGCCGGTGCGATCACGGCGTCGGTGGCGATGAACGACAGCATGGTCGCCATGTTCGGCCGAATCATGCCGGCACCTTTACTGATGCCGGTGATCGTGACGATCCTGCCGCCGATCTGCAGCTGCGCCGAGGCGGCCTTAGGCAGTGTGTCTGTCGTCATGATGGCCTCGGCCGCCTGCCCCCAATGGTCGGCGGCCAGGTCGGCAATGGCCGCAGGCAGGCCGGCCACGATGCGCTCTACCGGCAAGCTTTCCATGATCACGCCGGTGGAAAACGGCAGCACCTGCTCCGGCTCGATCTTCAAATGCTCCGCCAGCGCCGCGCACGTACCACGCGCACGCGCAAGACCGTCTTCGCCGGTACCGGCGTTGGCGTTGCCGGTGTTCACGACGATCGCGCGCGGCGCCAGAGCACCGGCGAGGTGGCTACGGCACAGTTGCACCGGCGCCGCACAGAAACGGTTGGCGGTGAACACGCCGGCCACGCTCGAACCCTCGGCGATCGTGACCACCGTCAGGTCACGCCGGTTGGCCTTGCGCACGCCGGCCATCGTGATGCCGAGAGCAACGCCCTGCACAGGGAACAGGCGCTGAGGGTCGGGGGCTTGCAGGTTGACCGGCATGGCAGTAGGCGCAAAGTGAAAAGGGTAAGCAGCATTGTATGAACGCGACTTGCTGTGGGAAGCGCTTTTGCACAAGTTAGCCTACGAGCAGCCGACGGTGGGCGACGAACCTACACGTACTCGAAACAAGCGACGACCTGTATGGCGTTCCACACTGGGCAACGCCCTGTCTCTGCATTAGAGTTGTCATGCTAAAAAAAAGAAGTGCACGCATGCGTCAATCCCTAAGATATGGACGAATCGCGGTTCGAACCTTGTTTCCAGGACGCTGAATGTTGCCTTTCTTTCCTGACCTGGTGATGCGCACTGATGAAGCCCGGCGCGAGTTCGAGACCAACCCTGTCGTTCTGGAAGCCGTAGCCAGCGGCATGTCCGTCGAACGTTATCGCAAGCTTTTGCTCGAGCTGTACCACGTGGTCTGGCACTTCAACCCGGTGTGTGCCGCTGCCGCCAGCCGGGTGCCCGACAGCCACCGCCAGGTGCGCTACTTCCTGTACGAGCACATGCATGAAGAGTCAGGCCACGAAGAGTGGGTGATGAACGACCTGGAGGCCGTGGGCGTGGCCCATGCTGCCACACGCGCGCACCTGGCCGGTACGCACACCCTGGCGCTCAACGGCTACAACTACTGGTCGGCCGACCGACGCCACCCGTGTTCGGTGCTCGGCATGATGTACGCACTAGAGGTCATCGCCTCGGTGTATGGCGGCCCGTTCTCGTCGGCCATACGCGAGTCGCTGCTGCTTGAAGGCGAGCGCGGCGTGTCGTTCATCAGCTCACACGCCACGATGGACACCGAACATATGGTCGATCTGCGTTTGCTGCTCAACACCATCACAGACGACGAGGCCCGCGACGCGATTGCCGAGTCCACGCTCGTCAATTTCCACCATTTCACCCGCCTGTTCGAAGCTGTATGAACCCCGCATCGCCCTCTGCCCTCAATGCGATGCTGAGCCGGCCGTACCGCTACATCAAGCTTGAATGGAACGCTGAACTCGCCGCGCTGCGCGTGCGCACCTGCGTGAAGCCGATTCAGTGTTACAGCCTGGCCGCGATGGGCGAGCTGCAAAGGGTGTTTTCCGACATCACGGAAGCCGCCGACATCGTGAAGCATTTTGTGATGACGTCCGACGTGCCCGGCGTCTTCAACTTTGGCGGCGACCTCTCACTGTTCGTGCTGCTGATCCGGGCCCGCGACCTCGACTCACTGCGCATGTACGGCCGGCGTTGTGTCGACCTTGTGTGGTGGATGGAGAACGCCTCGCAGCTCGGCGTGCACACGACCGTGCTGGTGCAGGGCGACACGCTCGGTGGCGGGCTCGAGTCGGTATTGCCGTTTCACAAAGTCATCTTCGAGCGCAGCGCGCAAGCCGGCTTTCCCGAGGTGCTATTTAACCTATTCCCGGGCATGGGCGCGTGGAACTTCACGATCCGAAAGGCCGGATTTTCGGTCGCCAACGAAATGATTCTGTCGGGCCGGCTCTACACCGCCGACCAGCTTTTTCGCCGCCACCTGGCCGACTTGGTCGTCGAAGACGGCGACGGCGAGGCTGCGCTCTCGGCCGTGGTGAATTCGGTACACCCGCGGCTGCGTGGCACGCTCGCCGCGCTCGAAGCACGGCGAGTTGCAGCGCCCATCACCTACGCCGCGCTGATGCAAATCGTTGAGCAGTGGACCGAAAGTGCAATAACCCTCACCGACCGCGACCTCCGCCTGATGGAGCGGCTCGCACGTGCGCAGGTGCGCAAAGCTGGCGGCGCCGAAGAAGGCGCTGTCGAAGCCATTAAGAAGATCGAGCTCGACACAGCCTGGGACGAAGAGCGCACCGGGTCCACCGAGTGGTCCGCGCTGGCCTGAATCTCAAACGGCGTGAACGAATCGGGCGCACCCGAGTCGACGAGGCAAGCGGAGGCAGGTCGAGCGCAAATTGCTCGCCGCAGATCGCGCTACGGCAAGCATTTGCAACGATCACTGGAGCCGTTTGAGGCGGCCGATCTGGTCACAACCAGCACCGAAGCAGCTCATGGAGCTGATCTCGGGTGTAGGGCTTGGCCAGGTGCGCGTCCATGCCTGACTCGCGTGAGCGCACCGCGTCTTCCCCGAAAGCATTGGCGGTGAGCGCCAGCACCGGCAGGCGCGGCAGGCCGAGCCGAGCTTCGCGTTTACGGATCTCTTGCGTGGCGGCATAACCATCCATCACCGGCATCTGGCAGTCCATCAACACCAGATCGACGGGTTGCAGCTCCAGCAGTTCGAGCGCCTGAGCGCCATCGCTTGCTTCGAACACGGTCAGGCCCAGGGACTGCAGCACCTCGCTAGCAATCATGCGGTTCACATCGTTATCTTCGACGACCAGCACGCGGCCGAGAAGTGGGGCAGCGCCATCGAGCCCACCCACCGCGGAATCGGCCTGCGGCGGGTGATCGGAAGAGCGGTCGAGTTCGAGCGAGAGCGCAAAACAAAAGCGCGAACCGCTTCCGGCCTGAGTCTCGACTTCGATGTGGCTGCCCATGGCCTCGACGATGCGCTGGCTGATCGCCAGGCCCAAGCCGGTTCCACCACGTCTGCGGCCGCGAGCGCCGTCGACCTGGTGAAAGGGCTGGAACAGGTTGGGCAGCGCATCAGCTTCGATGCCGATGCCCGTGTCGCCCACTTCGAACAGCACGCATGCCCAGCCCTCGGGCGAACGCTGCGGGCTGAGCTTGAGCGTGACACCGCCTCGCTCGGTGAACTTGATGGCATTGCCCACCAGGTTGAGCAGCACCTGCTTCAAGCGCTGTGCGTCGCAGATCACCCAGTCATCAACCTCGGGGGCCAGATCGAGCCGCAGCGAGAGCCCTTTGCTCTCGGCATTGGCGCGAAACAGCGCGATCACCGACAGCGCCATCGCGCTGAGCGAGGTCGGCTGGTATTGCAGGCTCAGCTTGCCGGCTTCGATCTTCGAGTGGTCAAGCACATCGTTGAGAATCGACATCAGCGAAGCGCCCGATGACGCCGCGGTGCGCAACAGCCGGCGCTGGTCGACGTCGAGCTGCGAGCGGCGGAGCAAGTCGAGAGCACCCAGCACGCCATTCATCGGAGTGCGAATCTCGTGGCTCATCGTTGCCAGGAACTGCGACTTCGCGAGATTGGCTGTTTCGGCCGATTCCTTTGCACGCTGCAGCGAAACCGAGGCCACGTCTGCCTCATGGCTGTGCAGGATGGCACGTGAAGCGGTCAACATGAACTCGCGTGAGGCGCGGTACACAGTGGCGCCGAAGATCAGTGCGAGCACCGCGAGCGGCATTGAGCGCACCGAGGGAATGACCAAGCTCGCCACGATGAGTGCGCCGAGCTGAATACCGGCCAAAATAGCGAACGAACGCCCCACCAAGGTCATGAAGAACGCAGCCACCGTGATCGAGCCGAACACCATCGCGACATAGGTGGTAGCGATGGTTCCGGTCAAGGCCGGATAGATGCCTAGCGTTCCCACTGCCCACATCAGGCCGGCCAATGCGGCATTTCCTTCGAGCTCCCGCTGCCAGCGCTGGCCCATCTCTTCGGAGATCTCGGCCTCGCGGGCATAACGAATCGATATCAGGAGACGCCAGACCGCCACCGCCATGCCTAGCAGGCCGGCGACGATGGCCACGTCGAGACGCTGACAGGTCACCCCCATGGCCACGATCACGGCCACTGCAGCCAACTGCAGCAGCACGCTGCGCGCGGAGTTATGAAGCGCGAGCCGCAGCAGTTCGCGCCTAACGCCCGTTTCGACTAAGTGCTCAACAGCCATATGCGAACGGTACACCGTAGAGCACCGAAAAGTGGCACATGGTGGTCAACCAATTCACTCAGGCCTCAGAGTCAACGCAGCGAAGCGCCGGGCAAAGCCGGGCGCCCGAGCGAAGCGCGCTTCAAGCCAGCCGACCGTGACACTGCTTGTATTTCTTGCCGCTTCCGCAGGGGCACGGGTCGTTGCGGCCCACCTTCGGCAGGTCGTCGGCCAGAGCGGCCAAACTGGGGTCTTCGGACACGCTGCCGTCTTCGTTCGGGTGCGTGTAGGTCACGTTGCTGATCCGTTCGGCGCGCTCTTCTATCGCCTCGGCGGCCCGCGCCGCCTCTTCCTGCGACTGAATGCGCACCGTCATCAGCGTGCGGGTCACGTCCATCTTGACAACGTCGAGCAATTGCGAGAAGAGATCGAAGGCCTCGCGCTTGTATTCCTGCTTGGGATTCTTCTGCGCGTAGCCACGCAGGTGAATGCCCTGACGCAAATAGTCGAGTGCGGCGAGGTGTTCGCGCCAGTGCGAATCGATCGACTGCAGCAAGATCATGCGCATAAAGGGCGTGAACTGCTCCAACCCGACACGCTCGACCTTGGTGTTGAACGACGCATCGGCAGCCTTAACGACACGCTCGGTCACGTCTTCGTCGGTGATGGACGCGCTCTTGTCGACTTCGCTGGCAAGCGCCACATCGAGCTGCCATTCATCTCGCAGCGTCTTCTCAAGGCCCGGAAGGTCCCACTGCTCTTCGACACTGTCGGCGGGCACGAAGGTGCGCACCACGTCGGTCATTGTGCCTTCACGAAGGTTGTCGATTTGGGCCGACAGGCTGGGCGCTTCGAGGATGTCGTTGCGCTGTTGGTAGATGACCTTGCGCTGGTCGTTGCTGACGTCGTCGTATTCGAGAAGCTGCTTGCGCACGTCGAAGTTGCGGGCTTCGACCTTGCGCTGCGCGCCCTCAATGCTGCGCGTGACGATCCCGGCTTCGATCGCCTCGCCATCGGGCATTTTCAGCCGCTCCATGATCGCCCGCACGCGGTCGCCAGCGAAGATGCGCATCAGCGAGTCGTCGAGCGAGAGGTAGAACCGCGATGAGCCCGGGTCGCCCTGGCGACCCGATCGGCCGCGCAGCTGGTTGTCGATGCGGCGCGACTCGTGGCGTTCGGTCGCGATGATGCGCAAGCCGCCCTGGTCCTTGACGTTGTCGTGCAGGCTTTGCCATTCGTCGTGCAGTTGTTTTGCGCGGGAAACTTTGTCGCCCTCAGTGACCGATTCATCGGCCTCAAAGACCTTGATCTGGTTCTCGACGTTGCCCCCGAGCACGATGTCTGTGCCGCGACCAGCCATGTTGGTCGCGATGGTGATCACGCCCGGCCGCCCGGCCTGCGCCACGATCTCGGCCTCACGCGCGTGCTGCTTCGCATTTAAAACGTTGTGCGGCAGACTGGCTTTTTGCAGCAGACCCGAGATCAGTTCGGAATTTTCGATCGAGGTCGTGCCGACCAGCACCGGCTGGCCACGCTGGTGGCAGTCGCGGATGTCTTCGATCACCGCTTCGAACTTCTCGCGCGTGGTCTTGTAGACGAGGTCGAGCTCGTCCTTGCGGACCGTCGGCTTGTTCGGCGGGATCACCACCGTCTCCAGACCGTAGATTTCCTGAAATTCGTAGGCTTCGGTATCGGCCGTGCCTGTCATGCCCGAGAGCTTTCCGTACATGCGAAAGTAGTTCTGGAACGTGATCGACGCGAGCGTCTGGTTTTCGTTTTGGATCTGGACGCGCTCCTTGGCTTCCACGGCTTGGTGCAAGCCATCGGACCAACGCCGGCCCGTCATCAGGCGACCAGTGAACTCGTCGACGATGATCACTTCGCCCTCTTGAACCACGTAATGCTGGTCACGGTTGTAGAGGTGCTTGGCACGCAGCGCCGCGTAAACGTGGTGCATCAGCGTGATGTTGGCAGGGTCGTAAAGGCTCGCACCTTCGGCCAGCAGGCCAGCCTGGCCCAGGATCAACTCCGCGTGTTCGTGCCCGTCTTCGGTCAAAAAGACCTGGTGGCTTTTTTCGTCGACAGTGAAGTCGCCCGGCTCGATCACGCCTTCGCCGGTTCGCAGGTCGAGCTCGCCAATTTGCTTCTTCAGGCGAGGCACAACTGCGTTGATGCGCACATACATCTCAGTATGGTCTTCTGCCTGGCCGCTGATGATGAGCGGCGTGCGAGCTTCGTCAATCAGGATCGAGTCGACCTCGTCGACGATGGCGTAACTTAGACCGCGGGCGACGCGGTCCGCCACGTCTTGCACCATGTTGTCGCGAAGGTAGTCGAAGCCAAATTCGTTGTTGGTGCCGTAGGTCACGTCTGCGGCGTAGGCGGCCTGCTTCGCCTCGCGCTGCATCTGCGGGAGGTTCACGCCAACGGTGAGGCCGAGAAACGTGTAGAGCCGCCCCATCCATTCGGCGTCGCGGCGCGCCAGGTAGTCGTTGACCGTGACGACATGAACGCCCTTGCCGGTGATCGCGTTCAGGTAAACCGGCAGCGTAGCCATCAGCGTCTTGCCTTCGCCGGTGCGCATCTCGGCGATCTTGCCGTTGTTGAGCACCATGCCGCCGATCAGCTGCACATCGAAGTGGCGCATCTTCAACACGCGCTTGCTGCCCTCGCGCACCGTGGCAAAAGCTTCGGGCAGCAGCTGATCGCACGTCTCACCGGCCGCGAAGCGGGCGCGAAATTCTGCGGTCTTGGCAACCAACGCCGCATCATCGAGACCTTCGAACTGCGATTCCAGAGCATTGATCTGGCTCACCGTCTGGCGGTACTGCTTGAGCAGCCGGTCGTTTCGGCTACCAAAAATCGAAGTGAGAATCTTAGGCAACATGCGGCGTACGGGGTTGGAGGCGCGGGGCGGAGACCGCTACTCAACCGGGCAGAGGCAGGGCTGAAGTACGAAGCGGCGAAAGGCAGAATTTGCGGGCAGATTCCGCAATTAAAAGGCGGGCAATCGGCGAAGCCGGCGTTCCGTGGCTGCGAATTTTAGCATTCGGCAGTGCCTGATTCCTCGCTTTTGGATGCCAGGTCAGCGGCGTGCCCGCCCAGGTTTGGCAGTGGCGAGCGCAACCGCTTCGCCACCAGCAAAGAACTTCGCAGGGTCTTGCGGCACGCCATCGAGCAGCACCTCGAAATGCAAGTGCGGGCCGGTCGAACGCCCCGAGGTACCAACCTCGGAGATCGCCTGGCCACGCTTGATTAAATCGCCGCTCTTCACGAGCGCCTTCAAGTTGTGTGCATAGCGTGTCACCAGGCCGTTGCCGTGGTCGAGTTCGATCAGGTTGCCGTATTCAGGGTGGTACTCGCTCAGGCGCACCAAACCACCGGCAGAGGCGAAAACTCGTGTTCCTAATTCCGCTGGGAAGTCGAGGCCGGTGTGAAGTGCTGCGCGCCCTGAGAAGGGGTCGGCCCGAAAGCCAAACCCCGAACCGATCGGCCCCTCGACCGGCCGGCTGTTGGGCACCATGAGCTCGCCCAGGCGCTTTTCCAACAGACGGGACTCAACCAGGGTGAACAGGTCGGTGCGCTGATCGGCCTCGACGTCAAGCGAGCCCAGAGCGCCTTTCAACTGGTCCACCGACACGCTGGAACCCGCCGTGAAGGGCACAAACGGTCCCCCAGAGGCGGCTTTTGGTGCGAGTTGCCTGAGCTCGTCGGGTTTGATGCCGACGATGCCAGAAACGCGCTCGCCCATCGCCTCGAGCTTGATCATCTTGGCCTGCACTTCACCGACCTTCTGCGCGATGGCATCAAGGTTTTCGCGCATAAAGCGGTCACGCTGGGCGAACTCGTCACGCACCACCAAGCGCACCAGTGGGCTGACCACTGGCCAGCCCTCGCGTGCAGCCTTGAGGAAGACAAAGTGGTAGACAGTGCCCGACAGCAAGGTCAGAAGGACAACGAGCGCGGCCAGTGCCCCTCCGAGCTGCCAGCGGTTGAACTGCAGCACGCGGGTTCGCCCCAGTGTGCCTTCGGTGATCAAAATCTGCATCGCTACACTCCTTCAGGTGAACCCAAAGCCAACTCCGGTCACGCCCAACGCGCTGCGCATCGAAGAGGCACTGCAACGCAGTGCGCCGCTGGCGCGTCTGGCGCAACTGATGCAGGACTCGAATGCCCGCTTCGCTGCAATCAAGCCTTGCCTGCCAGCCGCGTTGGCCCAGCACGTGAAGCCGGGGCCAGTAGACGACACGGGCTGGTCCTTGTTGGCAGCCAATGCCTCGGTGGCGGCCAAGCTTCGGCAACTTCAGCCGCGCCTCGAAGAGGCCCTTCAACAGGGCGGTTGGCAGATTAACGCAGTCAGGGTGAAGGTTCAATCAGACTGAGAGCCAGTCGCCGACCACTGTGAAAGCAAGTGTACTGAACCAGGGCCTGCGAAGACTACGGTGAAGCAAGGGTGACGCGCATGGCATTCACAGGCCTTGACAATGGTGCCGGCTGTCGGAATCGAACTGACGACCTTCCGCTTACAAGGCGGGTGCTCTACCAACTGAGCTAAGCCGGCGCTGCGAAATCGGCTTGAGCAGGCCGAAACTTCGCAAGAAGAAAGTATATGTCCCGCGGAAGCTGCGCCTACTTGACGCGTTTCAGCGACGGGCGGCCACCGGCCGGTGGCTCGGGCGGCGGCGTAGACCCGTCGCCTACCTCACTGGTGTTTTCGTCCTTGGTGTTGGGCGGCTCGGTGAGCGTTAGACGCGGACCCCGTATGTTGCTCGCAGGCGCCACAGTTTCGCCGTCTTTCCCCGCGGCCGGCTTCTGGCTGTCGCTGGGCATGGGGAACGCCATGCCTTGTCCGTTCTCTCGCGCATAAATCGCGATAACGTGACTGATTGGCACCAAGATATCGCGCGAGCTGCCGCCGAAACGCGCCTTGAACTCGATGGTCTCGTTGCCGAGCTTGAGCGCACTCGTAGCCTCGAAACCGACGTTGAGCACGATCTCGTTGTTCTTCACGTACTCGGTTGGCACCTGTACGCTGGCGTCGACAAATACCGCAACGTACGGCGTGAAACCGTTATCGGTACACCAATCGTGCAGCGCCCGAATCAAGTACGGGCGGGTGGGCGTGCCCGCCGTGGCAGGCGCAATGGGAGGCATGCTCATATGCTGAACGCCTTTACTTGCGCATCACCTTCTCTGAAGGCGTTAACGCTTCGATGTAAGCCGGGCGCGAGAAGATGCGCTCGGCGTATTTAAGCAGTGGAACGGCATTCTTGGACATATCAATGCCGTAGTAGTCAAGTCGCCACAGCAGGGGCGCGATCGCCACGTCGAGCATCGAGAAGTCGTCGCCCAGCATGTACTTGTTCTTCAGGAAGATCGGTGCGAGCTGCGTGAGGCGATCCCTGATCTGAGAGCGCGCTTTTTCAAGCTGTTTGTCAGTGCCCTTCATGCCGCGCGATTCGAGCATATTCACGTGGGCGAACAGCTCTTTCTCGAAGTTAAACAGAAACAGACGCACACGCGCTCGCGCCACCGGATCACCCGGCATCAGCTGCGGGTGCGGGAAGCGCTCGTCGATGTACTCGTTGATGATGTGCGACTCGTACAGGATCAGGTCGCGTTCAACCAGGATCGGCACTTCGTTGTACGGGTTCATCAGCGCGATGTCTTCGGGCTTGGCGAACAGGTCCACATCCCGGATCTCGAAGTCCATGCCTTTTTCGAACAAAACGAAGCGGCAACGGTGCGAGTAAGGGCAGGTCGTTCCGGAGTAAAGCACCATCATGATGGCGGCTCCTTTCGGGGGCAGATCGTGGCGTGTCAACACCACGGTTCACAAAAAACAAAACGCAGTGTTGGCCGGTGAGGCACTCCACTGCGCGCGGTGCCCGCGGCCTGAGGTGATTCAGACAGCGGGCCGTGACGAGCTCACTTCACGTCTTTCCAGTAAGAAGCGTTGAGGCGCCAGGTGAAGAGGACGAGCACGCCCAAGAAGAGCAGAACCCCCACGCCAATCTGCACGCGCATGCCCTGCGAGGGCTCGCCCATCCACTGCAGGTAGGCCACCAGGTCGCCCACCGTTTCCTTGTATTGCTGCTCGTTGAGCTTGCCGGGAGTGAGCTGCTCGAACCGGTCGAAGCGGTGGGTGCTCTTGCCCTGTTGGTGCAAATCCTTTTCTTCAACGAACACCGCAGCGCGCTGGCCCTGCAGCTCCCACAGCACGTGCGGCATTGCCACCCCGGGGAACGCGAGGTTGTTCCAGCCGGTTGCCTTGGTCTCGTCGCGGTAGTAAGTGCGCAGGTAGGTATAAAGGTAGTCGGCTCCGCTGCCCATGCCGGGGCTGGCGCGCGAGCGTGCAATCACCGAGAGGTCAGGCGGCTGCGCACCGAAATATTCCTTGGCCTGCTTCGGGTCAAGAGAGATCTTCATCGTGTCGCCCACCTTGTCGGACGCGAACAGCAAGTTGCTCTTGATCTGCGCTTCGCTCAGGCCGATGTCTGTCAGGCGGTTGTAGCGCATGTAGGCCGCCGAGTGGCAGTTCAAGCAGTAGTTGACGAAGACTTTGGCGCCGTTCTGTAGCGCGGCGACGTCATTCAACTTTTCAGCCGGGAACTTGTCCCATGGGTAACCGCCTTCGTTGGCGGAAACAACCGAAATGCAACCCAGAGAAACCAGCAGGGCGAAGAGTAGTTTTTTCATTGTGTGGGTGCTCCGGCATGCGTGTCAGTGGGCGGCGAAGGTCACGCGATCAGGAACCGGCTTGAAGCTACCCAGGCGGCTCCACCACGGCATCAGCAGAAAGAAGCCAAAGTACAGCAGGGTACCGATCTGCGACACGTAGTTACCGACGTCAGACGGAGGCTGCACGCCGAGGTAACCGAGCACAAGAAAGAAAAATACGAACACCCCGTACACGTATTTGTGCCATTCGGGGCGGTAGCGAATCGACTTGGCCAAACTGCGATCAAGCCAAGGCAGGAAAAACATAACGATGACAGCGCCACCCATCACGACCACTCCCCAAAATTTCGCATCGAAGGTTTTGAGCAACGCGACGGCTACGAGCGCGCCGACGGCCAATCCAATCTTGCCGGCCGAGCCGAAACCCCCGCGCACGATGCCAAGCACGGCACCGAGCGCCAGAATCACCGACAGCACGTTGATCATCAGGTCGTTGGTGGCACGCAGCATCGAGTAATACGGCGTGAAGTACCAAACCGGCGCAATGTGGGCTGGCGTTTTCAGGGGGTTGGCTTCGATGAAGTTGTTGTATTCAAGGAAATAGCCGCCACCCTCGGGCGCGAAGAACACGACCAAACTAAACAGCATCAGGAAGATGCTGGCGGCATAGATGTCGTGCACCGTGTAGTAAGGGTGAAAAGGAATTCCGTCGAGCGGAACGCCCTTAGCGTCTTTCTTGGCCTTGATCTCAACGCCGTCGGGGTTGTTCGAGCCAACCTCGTGCAACGCGATGATGTGCGCCGCCACCAAGCCCAGCAAGACCAGCGGCACAGCAATCACGTGGAAGCTAAAGAAGCGGTTCAGCGTGGCATCACCGACCACGTAGTCACCACGGATCAGAAGCGCCAGATCGGGGCCGATGAAGGGCACCGCCGCGAACAAATTAACGATCACCTGTGCACCCCAATAGCTCATCTGGCCCCAGGGAAGCAGGTAGCCCATAAAGGCTTCCGCCATCAGGCACAGGAAGATGCCGCAACCAAAGATCCAGACCAGTTCGCGCGGCTTGCGGTAGCTCCCGTAGAGCAACCCTCGAAACATGTGAAGGTAGATGACGATGAAAAACGCACTCGCTCCGGTTGAGTGCATGTAACGGATGATCCAGCCGCCCGGCACGTCGCGCATGATGTATTCGACTGACGCGAACGCCAAGCTGGCATCGGGCTTGTAATGCATCACGAGGAAAATACCGGTGACGATCTGAATCACCAGCACCAACATCGCCAGCGAGCCGAAGATGTAGAAAAAGTTGAAATTCTTCGGTGCGTAGTACTCACCAACGTGCTCGTTGTAGAGCTTGGAAAGCGGGAACCGGTTGTCGACCCAGTTCAGCAGCTTTTGCGGCGCCGTGGCGTTGGCGGGCGCTTCCTTGTAAACAGCCATGATTCTCTTACTCCGGGAATGCCTGCTTGATACCTGAGGTGGGCGGAGCTCAGGCCTTCTTGTCTTCGCCAATGATCAACCGCGTGTCCGACAAATACATGTGCGGCGGCACTTCCAGGTTGTCGGGCGCGGGCTTGTTTTTGTAGACGCGGCCCGCCATGTCGAATGTGGAACCGTGGCACGGACAGAGGAAACCTCCAGCCCAGTCGTCGGGCAGCGAGGCCTGCGCGCCCGGGGTGAACTTGTCTGACGGCGAGCAGCCTAGGTGCGAACAGATGCCCACCACCACGAGGTACTCGGGCTTGCGCGACCGGTTCTCGTTACGCGCGTACTCGGGCGTCAGCTCAGTTTGGTTGCGCGCCGATGTCGGGTCGGCGAGCAAGCTATCGACCTTGGGGAGCGAGGCCAGCTGCTCGGGCGTGCGTTTGACGATCCATACCGGCTTACCGCGCCACTCGACGGTCATTTTTTCGCCAGATTTCAGCGCACTGATATCAACTTCCACGGCCGCACCGGCAGCGCGGGCGCGCTCGGAAGGCTGGAAGCTACTGACAAACGGCACGGCTGCAAGGCCTGTCCCTGCAACACCGGCACAACTGGAAGCAATGATCCAGGTGCGTTTGCCGGTGTCGATTTGCTGGTCACTCATGAGGATCCTCGAACAAAACTTCAAATCAGGGACAACCCGAGATTCTAGCGGACGCGTTAAATTTTTTGATTCGACCGCCGAGCCCCTTGGGGCGGGAGGTGCCAATGCGCGAATCAGCATCGCAGGGACACCGAAACGCGACCCGGCCAGCCCACCTGGGTTTGCTTTGCGCGCCGACTCGGCAATACTGCCGCCCCGAGGTCGCCGCTCCGCGCGCCTTGACAGAAAGAACCATCAAAGGAGTAAGCCCGATGAGTTTCGCGTCAGAGTTCAAGGAATTTGCGATGAAAGGCAATGTCGTCGACCTCGCTGTCGGCGTCATCATCGGTGCCGCATTCAGCAAAATCGTCGATTCCATCGTGAAAGACCTGATCATGCCGATCGCCGGAAAGATCTTTGGCGGCCTCGATTTTTCCAGCTACTTCATCATGCTGTCGAACCCGCCCGCCGACTACAAAGGCGCGATGACCTACGACGCGCTCACGAAGGCCGGCGTGCCGCTCGTCGCCTACGGCAACTTCATCACGGTGACGATCAATTTCATCATTCTGGCGTTCATCATTTTCACGATGGTGAAGCAAATCAACCGCCTAAAAAAAGACGCACCGCCCGCCCCCATGGCCGCTGCGGCAGAGGACGTGGTGCTGTTGCGTGAAATTCGCGACGCGCTGAAATCGCGGTGAGAGCATCACCAAGAACCGCAGTGCGGCTCAGCCAGTGGGCCACTGCGTGCTGAAGTACCGGGAAATCGGCGCCGCTGGCCCCTAGCTAGCGCGTGCGCGGGTCAAGCGTTGGCGTTACCCTCGGGTTAAATTTGCGGCCCGCGCCGCGCGCTGTAACGCACCGCTTGAGATGGCCCTGAACGATCCCCGAACGCAAGCCGCCCTGGAGGCGGCAATGAACCAAATCAAGGCGACCATCACTTTGGTCGTTGATCGGGTTTCGGGCGCGTTGGGCGTGCAAGCGGTGTCTGCGATCCGCGTAGCCGAGCGCGAGGTATTGACCGCAGCGCAGTTCGATCTGCGCCGCAACATCGGCATCTTCCACAGCGTGGTCGGTGAAGCGCTAAGCGAGCAGGTCAACAACCAGCTCGCGCCCAGAGAAGCAGGGAGACGCACGTTGACTGACTCTGACTGGCAGTCGCTCAGCCTGGTCGACGACGACGAGGTCGAAGAGCGAATGAGCGCCGACCGTATCGCCCAAATGATTGGCCACGCTTGCGACGGCGAGCTGCGGGAACTGGCGGCCTACATGGGCTCGCTCTACCAGACCGGGCGCGTCGACCTGGAAAGCAACCCGTTGCGCGCCGAAACGCTCGGCTTCGCGATCTACCGCGCCGTTGAAGCGGCTTCGGCTGAACCAGAATCGCGCAAGTTGCTGGCGCGCGAACTCGGGCAGGCCGCGGCCAAGGCCATGCCGGCCTGTTACGAGCAGATTCTGGAAGGCTTGCGAGCTCTCGGCGTGCGACCCGCGGCGCTGACCGGCCGTACCGTCCAAGGCCCGGGAAACCGCCTGATGGGCTCTAACTCGGGCTATGCCACGCTGAGCGAGACCCTCAGCCAAAGAGCTGAACTCGACAGCCGCTTGGGTACCGATTTTGACGCACGCTCGAGCCGTTCCATGCACGCTGCGCTGCCGGCGCCCAGGCCGCCTTCGCCCGGCGGCCCGTCGCGGCGTATCGCACTGACTTCAGGAAGGCCCACGGGACACGCCGACACCGCCTCGTCACAGGCCGACGCGCAACTGATGGATTTGCTGCGCCGCCTCACCTCAATGGTCAGTGGCCCAGGCGAATTAGACGTGGCTCCCTCGCGCCATGCTGGCCGATCGAGCCACGCCACGATCAGCGGCGCCGGCAGCCACCCGAGTGGGTATGCGAGTGGATCTCCGAGCGGCAGCGGCGGCGCCCTTGGTGGTGCGACGAGAGTCGACACGAGCGCCGCGGCGTCACGGTCGGACCCGGCCTACAACGAAGATCTTGCCGGCATGATGGCGGTGAACCTGATCCGGGCCCACCGCGAAGAACTGGTGCAAGCCGCGACCGGCAAGCTTGACCACATGGTGATCGACGTCGTCGGCAGCCTGTTCGACCAAATCCTCTCCGACACCCGCGTGCCGCCGCAAATGGCACGCCAGATCGCGCGCCTGCAGCTGCCAGTGTTGCGCATGGCGCTGAACGACTCCAGCTTCTTCTCGTCGCGGCGCTACCCGGTGCGGCGCTTTGTTAACCGCATCGCGTCGCTCGCCTGCGCTTTCGACGACTTCGACGCCGGGCCGGGCAAGCTGTTTCTGGCCCGAGTCAGCAGCTTGGTGCAGGAGATCGTAGACGGCGACTTCGACCAGATCGCGACCTACACAGCAAAACTCGCGGTGCTCGAAGCGTTCATCGCCGAAGAAACGCACGGCGAAATCCAGCCCTCCGCCGCAGCCAACACGCTGGCAACAAAAGAGTCGGAACTGCGGTTGCAGCAGCGCTACATGTTGCAGTTGCAGGCCGCACTCGCGCCGTTGTCGATGCCGGCCTACCTCCGTGACTTTTTGTCCCAGGTCTGGAGTCAGGCGCTGGTTTTAGCCAACGCCCGCGGCGGGCCGGATTCTGACCGTGCCGCCCGGTTCCGACGCGTTGGATGCGACCTTGTAATGAGCGTGCAGCCCAAGGCATTGCCGGTGCTGCGCAAGAAGTTCCTGATGCAGCTGCCGCCGCTGATGAAAGACCTGAACGAGGGCATGCAACTGGTGGGCTGGTCGGAATCGGCGCAGCGTGAGTTCTTCGGCCAGTTGCTGCCGGCGCACACCGAGTCTCTGACAGGCCAGTCGCTCTCAGAGCTCGACTACAACATGATGAGCAAGCAGCTCGAGGCCGCGTTCAACGCGCCCGTGCCAAGAGCGGAAATGCTCTCGCCGAGCGACCCGCTGCCCGAAGTCGAACCGGCCGTCATCGCCCAGCAGTTCACGCCCGCAGAAGCGCGGCAGGTCGGACTTGTGCAAGAGAGCGCGGTCAATTGGTCGGACACGGTCGACATTGACCTCGGCGCCGAAACCGAAGCGCAGGACGAGGCAGAGGCCGAAGCTCAATCCAAGGCAGCCCCGTTGTCGTCGATGCTCGCCTTGGGCCTCGATCTCGACCTGTCCAGCAGCGAGCCGGCCGAGCCCACGCGTGGGCCGCAGCTGATCGACCATATCAAGCTCGGCTTTGCGTACCAGATGCATTTAAAAGACGAGTGGCAGAAGGTGCGCCTGGCCCACGTCAGTGCGGGCCGCAGTTTCTTTGTTTTCACGCGCGGCTCGAAGCATCAGGAAACAATGTCGATGACCTCGCGCATGCTGGCGCGGATGTGCGAGACCGGTCGGATGCGCGCGGTCGAGAGCAGCTACCTGATGGAGCGCGCGACCGTGCGTGCCCGCAAGCAGCTTGCCGCGCTGAACGCATCCGCCCGCATTTAGATTTAGTGTGGTGCGCTTAAGCGACGCCGCCGCCGCCGCCGCGATTGAGAATGACCGCGGCGATGCGTTCTACAAACAAGCGCTGGGCATTGGGTTGTTGCCGTCGAGCCCAACGTTGCGCCAGCGCATGAACGCGCGTGCAAGCGCATTGTTCGACTTCGTGCCGCCGATGATCGAGCGTGTCAGGCGGCCTGGCAGCATCCGCGCGAAGGCAAGCGCATGACGGTGCGGCAAGAGGCCTTGCGCATCTAAGGCATCGAGCGACCGATCAGCTCGTGCTTCCGATCGGTTCAGCGTCTGTCGCAGCGCCTTGAGGGTGGCGCGCATTCGCTCGGGCTATGGTCAGTGGCTTCACGGTGAATCGACCGTTCGCCCACTTGGTTGCACAGATGTGCGTGAACCCAAAGAAGTCGAACTCGAGATCGCCCCGATGCCCCATCGGCTGCCCGATCACTTTCGCGCCCATGCTCTCATCTGCTTCATCGCGCTGGTCCTGCACCGCGTCATGCATATGCGGCTGAAGGCCGCCGGCAGCAATGCCTCGCTGCCCGGCCGCCGGCCCGCTCGCTCCGAGCCTTGGTGAGATCGATGCCCATCAGCGCAGTCAGAGCTGCCTTGCCCCAGGCTGGCTCGTCATTGCAAATCCTCTGCATCAGCCTCTATCAGCCAGCAAGCAAGTAGCTGGTTTTTCAGCCGCTTGTCGCCAGACTGAGCGCTGGGACCCAAAAATATCATCGCGTGTCCCACCTGAATTTTTCTAGGTGACGCGACGTATTGAGCGGCCATGTTGTATTCGTTGATCATTTTTCTTCGAGCGAACCGTCGCTACGTGGCGGAATTGCTGCTGGCCAGCCTGGTGGTCAACGTCTTCGTGCTGGCGCTGCCGCTGTTTTCGATGCTGGTCTACGACAAGGCCGTGGGCAATGAGATCCATGACACGCTCTGGGCCCTGGCTGGGGGTATGGGTCTGCTGCTGATGCTGGAGCTGTGTCTGCGCGTGGCGCGCATCACGCTGATCGAGCACGCCGGCGCCCGCTGGGACTCGCGGCTCGATGAAAAGCTGATCTACGGTGTACTGGCCGCGCCGCTTTCGCGGCCCCTGGCTGTCGGCGATGTGCTTTCGCGCTACCGTGAGACGTCGATGACGCGCGACTTTCTCTCCGCCCAGTATCTTTTGCCACTGGCCGACCTGCCGTTTGCGCTGATCTACGTGGCGGCGTTGGCACTGATCTCCGGCACCATGGTGCTGATCCCGCTAGGCGTTGGAGGCTTATTGGTGTTGACCAGCGGCGCCCTGCAGCACGCCTCTCAGGTGCGGCAGCGAAGCGCCAATGCGGCGCACAGCCGCAAGCTGACGCTGCTGGTCGATGTGCTGCTGGCGCGCGAAAGCCTCGCCGGCGCGGGCGCTGCACACATGGCTTTGCAGGGTTTCAAGGGCCCGGCTGCAGAAGGCGCACGCGCCTCGGCACAGGCACGCTGGTGGGCTCAGATGGCGCAGCAGGCCATACCGTTGGGGATGAGTGCCGCCACAGTCGTGTTGCTGGTGGCAGGTGTCTACCAGGTCGAGGCGCAAGCGCTCTCGGTGGGGGGGCTGATCTCGTGCACGATGCTCGGCGGGCGGCTGATCGCCAACATGTGCACGCTGGCGCCGCTGGTCACCCGCTGGCGCGAATTTGCCCATGCACTGAGCAGCCTCGGCCAGGCGGTAGACCTGGCAGCGGCATCACCCTCTGAGCCACACCTCGCCGTGACATCACCTGCGGCCAAAAACGCGTTTTCCACAGAAGGGGTTCGGCTCGATGCGCTGAGCTTTGCGTATCCGGGCAATGACCGCCGCGTGCTCGACGAACTGAAGCTGCAGCTCAACAGTGATCAACTGGTGGCGGTGGTCGGCTCTTCCGGGTGCGGCAAGACAACGCTGCTGCGCGTGCTCGCTGGGCAATTGGCACACACCGCCGGGCAGCTCGTTTGCGCCGGCCACGTGATCGACTCAGAGCCGGCCCGGCGCCAGCTGGCGCGGCGTGTGGCCTACAAGGCACAAGACATGGCCTTTCTCGGCGGCACAGTGGCGCAGGTCCTCGCCCCCGGCGTTGAAGCACCCGATGAGGCCAGGCTGGTGGCCGCGTTGCGCGCTGCCGGCCTCGGGCCCGTGCTCGACCGCGGCGAGCTCGGCCTGTCGAGCCTGGTGGGCACCAACGGCGTTGGGCTGTCGGGTGGTCAGCGGCAAATGCTTGCGCTGGCCCGCGTGCTTTATGCGCCGGCAGAGCTGGTGGTCATGGACGAACCCACGCTCGGCCTCGACCGCCTGGCCCAAGACGGGTTACTGCGTGAGCTGGTATTGCTCAAGGCGGGTCGATGCCTGGTGGTGGCCACCCACACCACCGAGCTGATTCAGCGCGCCGACCGGGTGCTGGTGCTCGATCGTGGCCGGCTCGTTGCCGACTCGACGCCCTCCCAGCTGCTTGGCCCTGCTTCTGCCGTGAGGCAATCGGCATGAGCCGGCGAACAGGTCCATGGGAGCCGTCGCGCCGGGCTCGCGCAGGCTCCATCGCAGCGCTCATGGTGCTGTGCGCGACCTCAGTGGCAGCGCCGTTGGCACCAGACCTCTTGGAACTGGGCAGCTTGCTGCAGGTGCCAGTGATGCTGCCGGTCGACGGATCGAGCGGCGAGCCGCTCTCACTGCCTGAGTCCCAACGCGCCGCACGCCTATGGAGCCCCGAAGTTGAGGCGGCGCAGCGCCGGGCAGAGTCGTTCGGCTATGCGCGCGATGCGGCACGTGGCGCCCTGCTACCGCAAGTCGACCTGCGGTTCAGCTCCGGCCGCGGCCGCCTCGAAAGCGTAGACCCACAGCTCACCCTTGACCGGCGCGACAGCTCGCTCGTGCTGCGCCAAGCAATCTTCAACGAGCCGGCACGGCGCGAGTGGCAGCATCAGGCTGCCCTGCTTCGCTCTGCCGAGCGCCAGTACGACGGTGCCGTGTCTCAAGCTCTGCTCGACGGCGGGCTGGCCTACCTGACGGCCTTGCAGGCGCGCGTGGTGATCGAGCTGAGCGCTGCTTACCAAGCCTTGCTCGATGAACTGCTTCGCTACCAGACTGAGCGCGCAGCCGGGGGCGGCGCCAGCGCCGCTGACCGCGAGCGCGTTCGGGCCCGCGTGGCCAACGTGCGCTCCAGTCTGGCCGACGCCCGCTCCAATTTGATAGCGGCACTGCGAAACCTCGAGCGCCTCACCGACCGCAAGTCAGGCGCCCTGAGACTCGACGGCGCGGCGCTGCTGCCGGCCCTTATGGACCTGGATGCAGCCATCGCCAAGGGCCGGGCATCCAACGCCGAGCTGCTTGCTGCACGCGCAGAGGCTGAAGCCGCCGGCGCTGATCGTGACGTGCAGCAGTCCAAACACCTCCCACGGCTTGAGCTGGAAGTCACGCACGCGCGCTCCACCAATGCGGGCGGCACCTTGGCTTACACCCGTGACTCCAAGGCCATGCTGTTGTTGACGGTACCGTTGCTGCATGGCGGCAGCGACCTCGCCCAGGTGCGCGCCGCGAACGCGCGGCGTGAAGAGCTCGACGCACGCTGGCGCGCCGCCGACCGCAAGCTAACGCTGGAGATCGAGACCGCTTACGCCAATCTCGACGCCGCAGCCGCCCGCTTCGCCTCGGTGCGCGACGAACTCGACGCTAACCGTAAGGTGGTCGATGCGTTCAACGCCCAGCTTAAAGGCTCGAATCGGCCGCTGCTTGATGTGCTTGATGCCTACCAGCGCCTGTATCAAAGCCGTGTCGATTTGTCGCAGATCCTGATCACAAATCTGCAAAACCAGCTTCGCATTGCACACCTCACCGGCACCCTCACCGAAGCGGCCAGCAGTGCTGCTGCCCCGCCAGTTCAGCAACCTTGATGCCCACGGGCTCGAACCAGAGACTCTCATATGTCAGGCGGCACAGGCAAAGACGCAAACTACTGGCCAGGCTTTGTCGACGCCCTGACCAACGTGGTCATTGCGATGGTCTTTGTGATCGTGGTGCTTGCCATTGCGCTGTCGTTCTCGGCGCAGCTGCTGGCGCAGCGCATGTCCGCAAAAATCGCTGAGTTGCAAAGCGCAGGTGAGGGCAAAACGCCCGCAAGGCCTGATAGCCCACCGGCCAGCGAGAGCAAATCGGGGGCCGACGCAGGGCCGCAATCAGCGCGAACCGACTCACGCGTTCCCGGCGCGGTGGTCATTGACGTTCATGGCAATGAGAAAAACACCACATCAACAGGCGGAAAGATCAAGGCCACGCCACGCTTCTTGTCGCTCAACTATGAGCCTACCGCGCTCACGCTTGACGAGCCGGCCGCAGCACTGCTCGTGTCCTCGTTGGCCGAAGTCAAGAAACAACTCTCGCAACTCCCACCTGGCTCCGTGGTGCGCCTGGTTGCCAAAGGGCCCGCAATGGAGCTCACTGAAAGCCGGCGCGCTGCCTACATTCGCGTGATGGCGGTACGCAATGTTCTGATCGAACAGGGCATCACTTCCGAGCGAATCGTGTCGCAGATCGACACCGAGACCCGTACCTCACGCGCCACCGTGAGCATTGCAGTGGAGCCAGCGCCATGATCCCGCCTGTTTTAAGCGACGCCGCGCAGCGCAGACTTCAACGCGCTCGGGCCCTCGAGCTTGTGCTTGAGCCATTCGACGGCACGCTGGGCGCAGCGCGTCGGCTGCGCCGGCCCCGGGCGGTGGTGTATTCAACGGTGGTCACAGCGGCCCTGCTGGTTGCCTGGGCCGGCCTGTCAACGGTAGACCGCGTGGTGCGCACGCAGGGCAGGATCGTGCCCTCGGGCAAGCCTCAGTTGGTGCAGCACCTTGAGGGCGGCATCGTGTCTTCGGTGCATGTTCGCGAGGGCGACATCGTTGCCAGTGGGGCCAAGTTGGTCACGGTGTCTGACCTCATGGCCAACTCCACGCGGGGTGAAAAGCGCGAGCGCTTAGGGGGTCTGCAGGCACGCATTTCCCGCCTTCGCGCCGAGGCTGAGGGCGAAGCGCGCTTCAGCCCTCCCGCCGGCCAAGACGCCGACTCCGCCGAGGTTCGCAACGAGGGTGAGTCATTCACTGCGCGCCAGGCCAAACTGCGGCAAACCACAACCGTGCTGCGCGAGCAGCTGACGCAAAAGCGCCACGAAATCGTCGAGCAGCAAGAGCGGCTCAAGGGCATTGGCGCCGAGTCCGACTGACCTTGCCCCTGGAATCCGTACCCCATAACCGAGTCACGAATTGACTTGCCTTGGTTGATTGGCAAGCCAGTCTTGCTCGAACTTCATCGGGCTGACGTATGCCAGCGTCGAGTGCAACCGGGCCCGGTTGTA
>JBBRPV010000026.1:0-46775 GCA_038227445.1 Burkholderiales bacterium
CGCGGCAACGGTCGGCGTCGGCGCGGCAACGGTCGGTGTCGGCGCGGCAACGGTCGGCGTCGGCGCGGCAACGGTCGGTGTCGGCGCGGCAACGGTCGGCGTCGGCGCGGCAACGGTCGGTGTCGGCGCGGCAACGGTCGGTGTCGGCGCGGCAACGGTCGGTGTCGGCGCGGCAACGGTCGCTGTCGGCGCCGTCGATTCGGTTCGGGCTTCTTGGCGCCCGAACCGGTGTGGTACGTCACGCTCACGGGGTTCATCGAGCGCCGCGGCAATGGTGGTCGCGAACGGGTCGTGAATCGGCGGGGCCTGATTTTTCTTGACGTCCATCTTTGATGAGGTCTTCGTTACTCTCGGGTTGTGTTTGCCATCGGCTCGTTATGCGCTTGCCGCTCTCGAAGGCAGGGGCAGTCTCTTCGGTCTCGTTCGCAACCGCCGGCTTGGCTGCTGGCGAGTGACGAGAAGATAACCGCCTCAGAAAGGTGTGACGACGTTGTGTCATGCGGTAGTCCAGCAACATGTGATCGACTACGCGAACATGGCGCATTCCTTGTTTTTTGGAAACGTGAAGCCTTCACGTTTCGCCGTGGACAACACCAATCTGACGACCGAGAGGCCGACGCCCGCGAAGTCGACCGCGATGACGGCACGCCACAGCAGTGGCCACATGGTTTGCAACCAGGCCAGGGCGGCGCGCGCGCCTTGCTGCGCCACTTCGACATCCGGGCCGACAAGTCGGCGCTTGGGGCGGTGCCATGGGCGGCATGGCGATCCCTACAATCGCCGGACTATTTTCCAGCGGGGTTTCAATGCAGGTCAGCGCTTCCAGCTTCAAGGCATACGACATTCGCGGCGTGGTCGGCCGCGAGATCGACGAGGCCTTCGCCGAACACCTCGGCCGGGCCTTCGGCAGCGAGGCGCTGCGCCTGGGCGAGCGGGCGGTGGCCGTGGGGCGCGATGGCCGGGTTTCCGGGCCGGCACTTGCGGCGGCGCTGGTGCGGGGCCTCGTATCGACTGGGCTCGACGTGGTCGATCTTGGCGCGGTGACCACGCCCATGCTGTACTACGTGGCCGCCACGCGTGCGAAACATGGCTGCAGCAGCGGCATCGAAGTCACGGGCAGTCACAACCCGAAGGACTACAACGGCTTCAAGATGGTGCTTGCCGGAAAGGCCATCTACGGCGAAGAGATCCAGGGCCTGCGCAGGCGCATCGAGTCTGAAGACTACCTGCGCGGGCCGGGCCGTTCGGCGCCAATGAACATGGTGGCGGAATATGCCGCCCGCATCACCGGCGACTGCAAGCTGGCACGGCCGATGAAGATCGTGGTCGACTCAGGCAACGGCATTCCCGGCGCGTCGGCGCCCGGCATCTTGCGTGCGCTGGGCTGCCACGTCACCGAGCTGTATTCCGAGGTTGACGGCACATTCCCAAATCACCACCCCGACCCGAGCCAGCCTGCGAACCTGGCCGAGCTGATCCGTACAGTGAAGGCGACCGGCGCCGAGCTGGGTCTGGCCTTTGATGGCGACGGCGACCGCCTCGGCGTGGTCACGAACGACGGACAAATCATCTACCCCGACCGGCAGCTGATGCTGTTCGCAACCGACATCTTGAAGCGCAACGCCGGCGCCAGCATCATCTTCGACGTGAAGTGCACGCAGCGCCTGGGCCCGCTGATTCGCAAGGCTGGCGGGGTGCCTCTGATGTGGAAGACCGGACACTCGCTTGTCAAGGCCAAGCTGCGCGAAACCAAGGCGCCAATCGCTGGCGAGATGAGCGGGCACATCTTCTTCGCCGAGCGCTGGTACGGATTCGACGACGCCACCTACACGGCAGCGCGCTTGCTTGAGATTCTTTCGCGCAGCAAAAACCCGAGCGCGGTGCTCAACGCGTTGCCCACGAGCTTCAGCACGCCAGAGCTGAACGTGCGCTGTGCCGAGGGCGAGGCGCCGCGTGTCGTGCAGCAACTGCTCTCAACCGCGAAGTTTCCCGGCGCGCACGAGATCATCACCATTGATGGACTGCGCGCCGAGTACGACGACGGTTTCGGCCTGATCCGATCTTCGAACACCACGCCTGTGCTGGTGATGCGCTTCGAAGGCCATACGCCGGCGGCGTTGAAGCGCATTGAAACCGAGTTCATGGCGGCACTGCGGGTGGTCAAGCCCGACGCGCAGATCGCCGCGGCCGCGCATTGAATCCGGCCGCTCCTTGCGAATCCTGATCGTCAAGCTCTCGTCGCTGGGCGACGTGGTTCACTCCATGCCGGTCGTGCACGACATTCTGGTGGCGCACCCGGGCGCCGTGATCGACTGGGTCGTCGAGCCGGCCTTTGCACCGCTGCTGCGCCGAGTACAAGGCATTGGCACCGTGATCGAATGTGCCCTGCGACGCTGGAGCAAGGCCTGGTGGACGCAGCCGGTTCGCGCCGAGTGGCGTGCGTTTCGCATTGGTCTGCAGCTGCACCACTACGACGCCGTGATCGACCTTCAAGGCCTGAGCAAGTCAGCCGTGATCGCGCGCCTGGCGCGCGGTGCGAGCTATGGCCTGGCCAACCAGACGGAGGGCGCGAGTCACGAGTGGCCCGCGCGCTGGCTGGTCGATCACGCCATCTCGGTGCCGCCGCGCATCCACGCCATGGACCGCGCGCGGGTGCTGGCCGGCGCTGCCTTGCGTTACGAACCGGCCGGCGCGCCCCGCTATGGCTTGCAAGCCAGTGCTGCAGCCAGGCGACCCGGCGCCGCGCCGACGATTGCGTTCGTGCACGGCAGCTCGCGCGACGACAAACTCTGGCCGCAGGCGAACTGGATTCAGCTCGGCAAGCGCTTCCTTGCGGCCGGCTGGTCTATTGCGCTGCCACAGGGCAACGAAGCCGAGCAAGCGCGCGCAGAAATGATCGCCGCCGCTTGGCAGTTTGACCAGGTGATGCGTGTTGACGTGTGGCCCTCGCTCTCCCTTGACATGGTGGTTGACCGCCTGGCCGCCACGCAAGGCGTGATCGGCGTTGACAGCGGCCTGAGTCACATCGCCGTGGCACTCGACCTTGCGCACGTGCAGCTCTACAACTTCCCGACCGCGTGGCGCACCGGCCCGCAGGCCGAGCATGGCCACCGGCACCAGGTGTCGGTCGAAGGCCAGTCGATTCCGACGCTGGAAGCGGTGTGGGCAGCGTGGGAGCGCGCGGCTGCGGCTGCGCCGAAATGAGTTCAATCGCGCAGCGCATGGCGCGCGCTGCGTATTCGCTGCTTCTGCGTTTGCTGCAACCGTTGTACGTGGCGCGCTTGAGGCGGCGCGGGCGCGCCGAGCCGCTTTACCACCACGCCATCGACGAGCGGCTCGGTGTGTACGAAGGCGCACCGAGTTCCGGTTGGGTCTGGCTGCACGCTGTCTCGCTCGGCGAAACCCGCGCCGCGGCGGCGCTGATCGATGCGCTGCGTGTGCTGCGCCCGGACATGCGCCTGCTCCTCACTCACAGCACGGCCACCGGCCGCGAAGCCGGCCTTGAGGCGCTGCGTGAGGGCGACATGCAGGCCTGGCTGCCTTACGACACGCCGGCCATCGCAGAACGTTTTCTCGATCATTTCAGCCCCGCTCTCGGCGTGTTGATGGAAACCGAGGTCTGGCCCAACCTGTTGCGCGCTGCGCAAGCTCGGGTGCTGCCGATGGTGCTGGCCAACGCGCGCCTGAGCGTGAAGAGTCACCGCCAGGGCCAGCGCCTGGCCGCGCTGATGCGGCCGGCTGCACAAAGCCTGCGCCTGGTGCTGGCGCAGACCGAAGCCGATGCGGCGCGTTTGCGCGACGCGGGTGCGGCTCATGTGCTGGTCAGCGGCAACCTGAAGTTCGACATGGCGCCCGACCCGGCGCTGTTGGCGCTCGGCCGCGTCTGGCGGGCCTGTTTGACGCGTGACGTGGTGCTGGCCGCCGTCACGCGCGAAGGCGAAGAAGCGATGCTGCTCTCGGCCTGGCAGCAGCAGCCCGAGCCGCGCCCGCTGCTGCTGATCGTGCCGCGCCACCCGCAGCGTTTCGACGAGGTGGCGGCACTGGTGATTGGCGCTGGCTTCACACTCGCGCGGCGCGGCAGCTGGGGTGATTCACCGTCGACCGAGGCGATCAATGCGCAGGTGTGGCTTGGCGACTCCATGCGTGAGATGGCGCTGTACTACGGCGCGGCACATGTGGCGCTGCTCGGTGGCAGCTTCGCCCCGCTCGGCGGGCAAAACCTGATTGAAGCCGCGGCTTGCGGCTGCCCGGTGGTGATGGGCCCGCACACCTTCAACTTTGCTGAAGCGGCAGAGATGTCGATCACCGCTGGGGCCGCGATGCGTGCGCCCGACATGGCTGCGGCCGTTCAAGAAGCGTTGGCCTTGCTGCAGCAACGCGCCCGGCTCGACGGCTGCGTGACGAGCGCGCTGGCGTTTTCGGGGCAGCACCGGGGCGCAGCGCAGCGCATGGCGAGAGAGATCGTGGCGCTCGCCTGAAAAGATGGAGGCCAAACGGTCAATCCGGCCAGTGCAGTTGGTGCGGATACGTCCTTCAGCCAATCAGGGTCCTTGAACTGGCTCAGTTTCCGTTCTTCCGCGTCTTGCTCAACCGGTGTCTTCATGCCAGTCACCAAGCCAGTCCGGAGAAAACTCTCACCCGCTCAACGGCTCAACGGCTCACCCGCCCACCCGCTCACCCGCTCAGGCCAGGCTGCGCACCGTACGCTCCCTGTCCCATTGCCGGGTCTTCGCCGCCACGATGAAGTCGGCAACCTCGGTGGCGGCCATCACCCCTGCGCTTGGCTTGACGCCGCACGACTTCAAGAGATCTTGCCCGCCCGAATCGACGGCCAAGGCCTTGAGGTGGCCATAGGCATCGCGCACGAAGTCCACCGCCGCCGAATCGGCCGCCAGCGCCTTTGCAGCTTGCGCTGAGATCACGATGGCAACGGCGTCGAACATCACCGACGGCGTGCCGGCGAGTTGCGCGTCAGCAGCCTGCATGGAACCATCTGCCAGCTTAACGCCGCCGACTTTGGGCGCGACGATCTTCACGGTGGCGCCAGCTGCCAGTACCGCCTTCTTTAAAGCGACGATGGCTTTGCCATCAGACCCGTCAGCGACGAGGATGCCGACAGCTCGCCCGGCCAGGGTGTCCTTCATCTTGCCAATAATTTGGAGCGCCGTAGACGGTGGAAAGTTCTGAACCGGCCGAGCAGACCGCGGTGCTGTTGGCAGCGATGGCAACCCGAGCCCATCCGCCACGCGTTGCGCCAGCCCGTCATCGATGTGGCGCAAGTGAGCCACCATGGCCTCCCTTACATGCGCCGTTACCACCTTCGAAAGCTCGAACACCAGCGCCGAGGCGATGTGCGCCTGCTCGTGGCCGGTCTGGCTGCACCAGAACTGCCGAGCCTGGCTGTAGTGGTCGGCGAAGCTCTCTGCGCGAATGCGCCCCTTGCTACCGCTGTCGGCCACCGAAGCGGTAGCAAAGCCGGTCGCGGTTGATTCGCGCGGCGAGGCAGGCGCCAGGGAGCTGGGCTCGTAGGCCACACGCCCCGACGGCTGATTCATCTGCATATGCCCATCACGCTGCTGATTGGCAAACGGACACTTGGGTGCGTTGATTGGCAACTGGCTGAAGTTCGGCGAGCCCAGCCGCGACAGCTGCGTGTCGAGATAGGAGAACAACCGCCCCTGAAGCAGCGGATCGTTCGAGAAGTCGATCCCTGGCACCAGATGCGAGGGGCAGAAGGCAACTTGCTCGGTTTCGGCGAAGAAGTTGCTGGGCCAGCGGTCCAGCACGAGCCGGCCGATCACGGTCAGCGGCACCAGTTCTTCGGGTATCAGCTTGGTGGCGTCGAGGTGATCGAAGGGGAAGCTGTCGGCAACTTCCTGGGTGAACAATTGGACAGCGAACTCCCACTCGGCGGTCTCACCGGCACTGATCGCTTCAAAAAGTTCGCGGCGGTGGAAGTCCGGGTCGGCGCCGGCGATCTTCACAGTTTCGTCCCAGATCGTCGATTGAAGACCGAGCTTGGGTCTCCAATGGAACTTGACGAAGGTGGACTCGCCAGCAGCGTTGACCAGCCTAAAGCTGTGGATGCCGAAACCCTCGATCATGCGCAACGACCGGGGCAGCGTGCGGTCCGACATGATCCACATCACCATGTGCATGGCTTCGGGCGTCAGGGAAATGAAGTCCCAGAAAGTGTCGTGCGCCGTGGCGGCTTGCGGAAAGCCCCGGTCAGGCTCCATTTTTACGGCGTGGATCAAGTCGGGGAACTTGATCGCGTCTTGAATGAAGAACACAGGAATGTTGTTGCCGACCAGATCCCAATTGCCCTGGGGGGTGTAGAACTTGATCGCGAAACCGCGCACGTCGCGTGGCGTGTCGGACGAGCCCGAGCCGCCGGCCACGGTAGAGATGCGGCTGAACACAGGTGTTTTCACGCCGACCTCGGTAAGCACTTTCGCTGTGGTGTAGGAAGCAAGCGAGTGCGTCAGCTCGAAGTGACCGTGCGCGCCGGTGCCGCGCGCGTGCACGATGCGTTCGGGGATGCGCTCGTGGTCGAAGTGCGTAATCTTCTCGCGCAGGATGAAGTCTTCAAGCAAGGTCGGCCCGCGCGGGCCGACCCGCAACGAGTTCTGGTTGTCGGAGACGATGAGGCCCTGCTGCGTCGTGAGCGGTGGGTGCGCGCCGTGCGCTTGCTCGTGCAACTCTCCCCCGGCCCTCGGAGGGACTGCGCCAACATCGGGGAGATGACGGCTCGAAACAGGTTTTGCCGCGGGGCTTGACTTGGGTTTGTTCACGCGGATGTCCTGGTGGGTCTAACCCGGCGAATGTGCCGGGTCAGGTGGTCAATGGCGGTCGGCTGGCTCAAGGTGCCAATTGCGCGCGAATCTCGCCGGCCTTGTTCGCCTCGGTGTGGACGTTGACGTAAAGCTCACCCGCCCGATAGGCCTTGAGCTGCTCGGCAGTCAACTTGGAGCCGGCCGGCACCGACCAGACGCCATCCGCAGTCTTGGTCAGCGGGACGATGACCGGCCCATTCACGCCCGCCGCACCCGTGTGCACATGCGCTGCCGTGCCTGGAACACCGGTGGTCTTGATGCTGCCGCTGATCATTCCTTCGTCCGAGACAGTGATCGATCCCGTTCCAGTGCCAGAAGTGCTGGTCGGGGGCACTTCCTGCGCGCCGGTCAGCTTGATCCCGTGTGGCATCACTGCGCACGCCGAGACGCCGGCGAATACGATGGTCGCGGCGAGAGCGAAGCGCGAAACGTGGTGGTGAATTGATGTCATTGAGATTTCCTTGGGGTGGGTTGACCCGCCGCGGGGGCGGGGTGGATGTCAGCGCGGTGTACGGCGTTTGCGCGCAGGTGCTGGCGGTTTGGTGAGTGTGTTGGTCCAGAAGTCCCGAACCTGCTCAGCCGCGGTTTCGGTCATTGCTGCACTCGCCTTGTTGGCTTCGCGCTTTACCGCGGCACTGGCCTGCCCACGTGCGCTGCTCATTACCTTGTTCGCACCGCTGAGCCACATGCTCATGAATGGATTCTTCTTCAACCAGGGATTGCTCATGGCGTTTCCTTTCTAAGACTGTGGTGGTTTGTTTGCGCGGTCAGGCCAATGGTGTTGAGCGTGTGACCGTCCGCGGTGTTCTTGCTGTCTGACTTTGCCGACTCAGCCGCGCTCATGGCCTCTTGGTCTGCAACTGGCCCTTGCGCGCAGCCATACGTGCGCCGAGTTCGTGGAGGTCGAGTGACGTGGCCTTGGCCTTCGGGAACATCTCGGTCTGTTCTTCTTTGACGTGATGCTTTACGTATTCTGAAAGCACCTTGACCTTCGCGTCGTACATCTCACCGTTGGGCTCGACGCCTTCGAGTTGCGCGATCAGATCCTTCATGCCCGATTGCTCGACCATGGCCTCCGGCACAAGCAGCTTGTCCTTCAGCGCTGACTTTACGGCCGGGTAGAAGATCTCTTCCTCGACCTGTGCGTGTACGCTGAGCGCGCTGCAGATCTCGGCGACAAGAGCCTTCTTGTTGGCGGCCGAGACGGTCTTGCCGTATTCGGTGAACAGCTGACTGACAGCCTCATGGTCAGCCTTGAGCATCGCAATCGCGTCCTTGGCAACAGCAGAGGTCTTCGGTACGGCTGCAGTCTTGGTGGTGTTCATTGAGCGTCCTCCAGTGGGTTGGGTCAGTGGCGTGCAGTCAATGCACGAACAGCGCGATCAAGATAATGATCGGGATGGGAATGCCGAGAAACAGCAGCAACAGTGATCGCATGGCAGCCTCCTGAAAGTTGTGGTGAGTGAGCGGCGATGCAGGGATCAGGCGTCTCGACGCCGACCCCCGAACGTGGCTGAAAGGCTGGCGACGAATGCGCCGATCAGCAAAGACACAAAGAGCCAGAGTGCGGCGTAGGCTGACGCCTTGCGTGCTTTGTCTGCGGCGTCGCGTGCGGCGAGTTCCGCATCCCTCAGCTTGGTCTGGGCGCGCGTATAGACATCTCCGACACGCCTTTCTGCGTCCTGCTGAGACAGCCCGGTGCGCTGGGCCACGATCTGACCCACGTAGCGGATGTCTTCAGGCGGTAGCGGCTCGGTACGCCTTACGTTCATAAAGATCCGGCCGATCTCTGCCGCATCTCTGTTGGACGAGCGTTCCGCAAACTCGACGGTCCCGGTCGTGCCCGAATTCGCAGCAGCCGTAACGGCCGGGTCGCGACGGAACAGCGAATCAACGAAGTAGGCCATTGGCCCACCGTCGCCGCCTTGGGATGTGCGGGCTGCGCCAGCAGCAGTGCTCACCATCGATGTCGCGCCGCTGATGGCGCCACCGGCCACGGCAGCACCGGCTTGAGCGCCGCCGCTCAGAATCGAGCCGATAACCGAGGTCAGCAACGCCGCTGTCGCAAGCGTTGCCACAGCCCAGGCGATGAAGCCATGCGCGGTGTCCCGGAAGTAGACCTCGTCGGGATGAAGCTCAGTCCACTTTGTTCGAAGCCGGCCCGCGAGGTAGCCACCCATTGCCGACGCGAGCAACTGCGTCAGCGTCAACCACAAGATCGCGGAGACACCAAACGTGCCAGCGCTGATGCCGTCACGTGCCCATGGAGAGACGGACGAAAGACCCAGACCCATGCCCAGCATCAGCAGGATCAAGGACAGGGAAGCGGCAGCAGCTGCGCCTGCTGCTATGGCACCCCACGACACAGCTCCGGCCAGTGATCGAGGGTTCCCGACCAAGGCGCCGGTGGCGGCTCGTGGACGGTTGAGGTCTTCGGTGGATACGGTGGTGGCAAGGTTCATGGGAACTCCTTAGGGAAGGTCACACGTGGCGTCGGAGATGGCGCGACCACACGGCAGCGCAACGGTGAAGTCCGTGCGTATGGAAAAGAGGGGCATCGGTGCGCTCCCACACGTCGGTTCGCGGCTTGGCTACGTGTTGCCGCAGTGACGCTCGGCCAGAACCGGACTTCAACATTCAGGGTGTTGAACCGCACCACGGAGCCTTTGGAAGGAAATGAACCTTCGCGAACCGCATGCGCGACGTGCCGTTGCGCGAACTGATTTGGAGAGCAAGTCATGAAGCGACGTATTCGTAAAACTGGATGAATATTCGTCCGCCGCCAGCGTGAGGACGATCAGAATGTTCCACCAAACCGCGTAGGACAGCGTGCCATCGGGTCGCCCCACCTCATCAAGCAAGCGCCTAGTTCTACGGGTCTGCGAGGAGCTGTCCTGGACAGTTCGAAAGCCCCTTCTCTCGGCAAAGATCTCGCCCTTTTCCGGCGACGGCATGAAAAAAAGCCCGAAAAGAGCTTCACATTTGGACTTTTGTCGCCGCGCCGCCTGCCGAAAACAAAGCCGTGATGGCAAACTCTTCGTCAATAGCTTCTGTCATCTTGCGCAGGCCTCGTTCCCACCAGCTTGGTTCTGAGCGTGGAAGCAGGCAACGTTGGAACTTCCTGAAGAAATTTGTTGCCGACGTGTTAGTCGACATTTAACGAATGCGAACCCCATGATTTACATAGCCAGATGCTTCGTGCTGACCGGCCTCTTGTTTTTCAACGCTGCTGCCATGGCGGGAGAGTTGGTTGTTGCGCAGGTCGCGCCCTTTGGCGGGAGCCTGGCAGTGGCCGGTCGTGACTTCAACTTGGGCGCCTATATCGCGTTCGACGAGGTCAACGAGTCGGGGGGCGTCAAAGGTCAACTTCTGCGGCTCGTGTCTCGCGATGATGGCTATCGGCCCGAAGACACGGTGCGGCACGTTGTTGCGTTGGTTGATAGCGAGGATCCAGTCGCATTGATCGGGCTGTGGGGAGCCAACAGCGCGCAGGCACTGATCACCGCCAAGGCGCTCGATAAAACGGGGCTGCCTGTGGTTGGCGTTCGATCCGGCGACGCATCGCTGCGCAAGCACCCGTTGCTGTTCCACGTGCGCGCCAGCCATCGCGACGAGGTGGCACGAATGATCGAGCAGGTGTCCACCATGGGCGTCTCGCGGGTCGCGGTTGTGCATGAAGACGAGCCGTTTGCCCGTGAAGCGCTGGTCACTGCACGAGAGGGGTTGCTCTCCCGCAAAATGGAACTTGTTTCGGTGGCTCTTGTTCGACGTGACAGCCTTGACGTTGCTGCCGCTGTTGATCAGCTGGTCGCGGCGCAACCCCAGGCTGTTCTTCTCTTCACAAACACCACGGTTGCTGCGGCATTCATCAAGCCGTTTCGCCAGCGCCGGTCGGGCACCTACATGTTGGCCCCGTCTACGGTGGAGGCCGAGCATTTGGTCAAGCTGCTCGGCAACGAACTGGCGCAGGGGGTTTCACTTGCGCAGGCGGTTCCCAATCCGTACAAAGCGACCGTACCGGTTGCCATGGCGATGCGAAACCGAATGAAGTTGTTGGGTATCGCGGCCGAGCGGGCCAATTTTGCCTCGCTCGAGGGCTACATCACTGCGAGCGTTGTCATTGAGGCCCTCAAGCGTTGCAAGCCCGCACCGCGACCGGAGCAGGTCGCTCTTGCACTCCAAGGCATGCGTAATTTTGATCTTGGTGGTTTCACAGTGAACTTTGGGCCAAATCAGCGCGAGGGCTCTCACTACGTGGACCTTTCCGTGATCTCTGGCAATGGAAAGGTAAGGCAATGAGCGCGCCCTTCAATCTTGAACGCCGCGGCTACGTCAACGCGGCTTTGCTCGCCGCGGCCGGCGTTGCTCCCGCAGCACATGCGCGGGGAATCCCGCTAAAGCTTTGCCACTCGTCAAGCCCGTCGGATTCGCGGCACCTGGCGTCCGAGCTGTTTGCGCGCAAAGTAGCCCAGTACACCGAGGGGCGGTATCGCGTGCTGGTCTTTCATTCGGCACAGCTCGGTGCCGATGTTGCGAACGTGGCGCAGGTTGTGAGCGGGGATCTCGATTTCACCGTCAGTGCTCCCGGCAATTTTGCGTCGCTGGTCCCGACCTTGAATCTGACACTTCTGCCGTACCTTGTCTCGGGCTACGAGCACGGCTGGCGGCTCTATGACGAATCGCCCTGGATCGCGCGCCAGTTTGCGGAGCTGCCGGCCAAGGGCATTCGCAATCTCGCGGTCTGGGAGGCTGGCTTTCGCAGCTTCTCAACCAAGGCCCCGCTCGTGACTCCCGCCGACGCCAAGGGCAAGAAGATACGCATCTACGCCAACGAGATGTTGGGGTGGATCATGCAAAGCCTTGGGTATGAGCCGGTCGTCATGCCCCTGAACGATGTTTATGTGGCGATCAAACAAGGTCGGGTCGAAGGCCAGGAGAATCCGATCGACACGATTCAGGCGAGCCGGTTCTTCGAGGTCTCGCCCAACATCACCTTGACCCAGCATGTCTACAGCCCATTGCAATTTGTTGGGTCTGAGAAACTGTGGCAGCGACTGTCTGTGAATGATCGTGAGGCGATGGTGCGCGCAGCGCGAGAGGCCGCTGTGTTTTCTCGCGAGTTTGTCCGGCAGAGCGAATTGCGGCAGCTTGACGAGATGAGAGCCAAGGGAGCGCTGGTCACAACGCCCAATGTGGCGCTGTTTCGCGCGGCAACCGAACCCGTTTATGAGCGGGCGAGGCAAAAGTACGGGGCCGATGTTGATGCCGTAGTGGCTGACGCCAAGCGTTTGTCAGTCGGGGCTAGGCCTTGAAGCTGATGCGTTTAAAGGGCCCCGCAGGGATGCGCACCTAGGCCTGGGTCTTGAATTGCGCGGGCCGGCTCGTCGTCCAGCGCAGCGCCAGCCAGCCGCACGCGGCTACACACCGTGGTCGGTTTGCGGCTCGTCAGCAGCAGCTCGACCATCAGCGGCATGAAGTCAAACATCTCATTCGAGCGGGCATCCGCACGTTGGGGAAGCGGCGGGCTCGATTGCAGCAAGCCGATCAAACACTTCGACGACATTTTTCTCGACCGCATATTTGATGTTGGGCCAGCCTGGGTGCGCTACCGCACTGTCTGGGCGGCCCAATGCGGCGACGATGACCTGCCGACAAAGCGATAAGGGCTTGGGTGGGCTTGCCCAGGACCGTGGGTGACAAGGTGATGTTGGGTTCGCAGGTGGAATCGCTCGACGACGAAGCACTGAACGTCGGCGCCGTGGCGCATGGCATCTTCGCCAACCTCATGACCCTGCACAAAGAACGCAGCGTTCGCGCCTTGCGCGCCAACGGCCAGGTGGTGGGCTTCATGGGCGACGGCATCAACGACGCTCCGGCCATCGGCAGGAAGGGCAAGAATGCGCTTGCCACCAGCACACGCAGCACATTGCCGAAGTTGGAGCTGGCCGTCATGCGGATGTACTTCAGCATGTTGCAAAATGTGGTGCGGCCCTGTACGACGCCCTCGTCCAGCAGCAGGCTCTTGTCCAGCAGGATGATGTCGGCGGCTTCCCTGGCGATGCCGACCGCGCTGTCCACGCTGATGCCGAAGTCGGCCGCCCGCAGAGGCCCACACCCAAGCTGCCCTTTGTGCGCAGCCGTGCTGCAGCGCCCCTGATGGTGATGACGCTGGCCATCACGACGCTGGGCCTGTGGTTGCCGTTGGGGCCGCTGGCCAGCTACTTCAGGTTGCAAGCGCTGCCACCGGCCTGCTTCGGCTGGCTGGTGGCGATCCTCATCAGCTACTGCTTGCTGACCACTTTGATGAAGCGCGTCTACATTCGGCGCTTTGGCTGGCAATAGGCCAAAGGAGCACGCCATGGAATTCAAGGACTACTACGCCGCGCTCGGCGTCGAACGCAGTGCCACGCAAGACGAGGTGAAGCGCGCCTACCGGAAGCTGGCCCGCAAGTACCACCCCGACGTCAGCAAGGAGCCCAATGCCGAGGCGAAATTCAAGGAAGTTGCCGAAGCGCACGAAGCCTTGATCGACCCTGAGCGGCGTGCCGCCTACGACGACATCGCGAAGCGGCAGGCCAGCGGGCAAGCCTTCGAGCCGCCACCCGGTTGGGACAGCGGATTCGAGTTCAGCGGCCGTGGCAGCGAAGGCCGGGCGAACGCTGGCGACGCAGACTTCAGCGACTTCTTCGAATCGCTGTTCGGGCGCGGCCGCGGCGGTGATCGCGCTGGCCGCAGCGGCTCTGAAGGCCTGCGGCGCGCCGGTGGCAGTGCGGGCCCGGTGCAGGGCGGCGACCACCACGCCAAGGTCAGCATCGAGCTTCATGACTCGTACCAAGGTGCGCGGCGAACGATGTCGCTGCGCATGCCGGTTGAGGGCCCGCAAGGGCGCGCTACGCTGCAGGAGCGCCAGCTTGAAGTGACGATCCCGAAGGGCGTGCGCGAAGGCCAGCACCTTCGGCTGGTCGGGCAGGGCGCGGCGGGCTACGGCGGTGGCGCTGCTGGCGATCTGTACCTCGAGATCCAGTTCTTGCCGCACCCGCTGTACCGCCTGGACGGGCGCGACGTGATCTTCGATTTGCCGGTCTCGCCGTGGGAAGCGACGCTCGGCGTCACCGTGACTGCGCCCACACCAGACGGGCCCGTGCAGTTGAGCGTGCCCGCGGGTTCGACGCAGGGCCGCAAGCTGCGGCTCAAAGGCAAGGGTCTGCCGGGGCTGCCGCCGGGCGACCTCTACGCGGTGCTGACCGTCGCGTTGCCGCCGGCAGCGTCCGAGCCGCAGCAAGCGGCCTATCAAGCGCTGGCGCAGTCCTTTGCCGACTACAACCCGCGCGCGTCTCTGGAGCTTGGAGGACACCATGGCTGAAGCCCATCGCCCCCTACTGCAAGGCTACATCGTCGAAGAGCATGTGGTGTTCACGTTCACCGCGTTGTGCCGCGCCAGCGGTGCTGACGCAGCTCAATTGCAAGCGATGGTTGGCGAGGGCGTGATCGAGCCCACCCCGGCTGCAGGGACGCCAGGTGCCACCAGCGCGAGCCCCGACGACTGGCAGTTCAGCGGCAACGCGCTGCCGCGCGCGCGCACTGCGCTGCGCTTGGCGCGAGACTTCGAGCTGAGTTTGACCGGAGCGGCGCTCGTGATGGACCTGCTGGCTGAGATCGAGCGCTTGCGTTCGCGTTTGCAGTCACATGGGCCGTCTTCCTAAAAACAGCAGCTGCCCGACCCCGGCGAGCGCCGGAGGCGGGGCGGCCAGGCTGATTGGGCCGACGCTTTCCCGGCAGATGCAGGCCAGCAGCGTGGCCCAGCGGTCGAGTGAGCGCAAGTGCTCCTCGACGGCTCTTACATGCGCGGTGGCCACACGCACATTGGCGGGCCTCGATTTGATCAAGCCCACCTCGGTTTGCATCGGCGCGAGGTGCAGCACCGTCTGCCCACTGTTGCTGACCACGCGTCCCACGGCGGTGAGGCCATCACCGAGAAGCTCGACATCGTGCCGGCCGAGTTCTTAGTCCAGGATCACGATCACGATCACGTTCGCGGCAGGTGGGCCTGCCGGTGGGGCTAATTTCTGGTGCGGCCGCCGGTGAGGCGCGGTGCCCATGCGCCCCACCTGGGTTGTGCGGGTCCGAGCCCGCGATCACACAGGCTTGGCGGCCGTCGGGCGCCGTGCTGGTCAAGCAGGTCCGCGCTTGCCCACTACCGCACCTGCAACGTGCCCTCATGGCTGAGCACGTTGAAGCGGTCGGTTCTTCACACGCCACCAGCTTGCTGCCATCGGCCGACGAGGCCACGCCGTACCAAAAGCGATCACTCTCACGCGCCGTCCAGGTCACGCCGCTGTCGCTAGAGATGTAAATTTGGCCGGGGTTGTCGTCAACAGCTACCAGCTGGTTGCCGTCGTTCGAAGAGGCCAGTGCACCCCAACCGCGATTACCCTCGGTCACATCGACCCAGTTCAGGCTGGCGCCCTGCGCCCCGGTGGCGCCATTGCACACATAGCTGGTGGCCGCGACTTCGCTGGCATCGAGCACGCTGTTGGCGTTGCTGTCGGGACCCGAGGTGATTTTGTTGCCGCCGGTGGTGCAGTTGCTCGCAGCGGGCTCGGCCACGGTGCTCATGAGGCTGGCGATAGCGCTGCCGGTTGCGCCTGTCGAGCCTGTCGAGCCTGTCGCACCGGCTGCGCCCACCTCTTGTTTCTGCTCGCCGCCGCAGTTAGCGGCCCATGAACCGCGCCAACCAACCCAGCCAGACATCGCGACGCAGCCACAGCAAAAGCGCGCACGATACCCACACCCCGCAGGCCAGCGTGAAGAGCTCACCCCCGTCGCTGCTGCCGTCGGTGTTGACCACCGCCACGCCCAGCGGCGTGAACAGGTGGAAAAAGATGGCACCACTGATCACGCCCAAGCCCATGGCCGCGCCCAGCACCTGTACCGCCCTCTGACGCGACATCGCCGCGCCGGCCAGCAGCAACATGGATGCGATCAGTTCGAACGTGCCGACGACCTTGGCCGAGAAGATGCCGCCCGGCGCAAACACACCTGGGAAGCCCAGCGACGCAGCCCAGGGATCGAGCTTGCCCTGGAAGATGTACACCGTCTCTGGCGAGCCGGTGAACTTGAAGAACAGGGACTGGATAAAGACGAAAGCCACAAACAGCGTGAGGAGCCAGTGGCCGTGACGACGTAACCAGTTCATGGGCGACCTTTCAGGGCGTCAGGGTGAAGGAATTCATGGCGTCTCACTTCTTGAGCAGCGCCTGGAACTTGGCATCGGCATCCTTGATGTACCCCGCCGGGTCCTTGAGCCATTTGGCCTGCACGTCGGCGTCGTAGTTGAGGTAGAGCTTGCCGTCGCGCACGGTGAATTGATCTGGCTCGATCTTGACCAGGGTTCCCTTCGTGACGCCGTAGGCGCAGTAGCCGCCGTACTGTGGGGCGTACTTCTCGGGGTTGGATTTGAAAAGATCAAGATTGGCTTGCGACGCGAACTTCCACTTCGCGCCCATCCATTCGGTGCTGAAGTTGTCTTGCCCTTTGAGCGGTTTGCCCACGGTGAAGTAGGCCACCGGGTCATACCCGTTGATCGCGGAGTCGGTTCGCCCGCCAAAAACGCTGTTTTTCAGCGTGTTGATGGGTGGCTCGGAGGCGCGCGCGACGCCACTGAAGACGAATGCAGTAACGCCAAGGGCAAGCACGCCACGGCGGCTCAAGCGTGGGGAAGTCAAGTGGTGCATGGGGTTTCCTTTGATGAAGTGATTTGAGGGGCAGCCTGCGCCAAGTGTTCGTGCGCCACCGTAGCGGGAGCACGGCCGAACTGGGCGTTGACGGGGATGCCGTTCTGCTTGCAGTGAGCTTGCAGCAAGGCGAAGTGGTGAATGGCGTGGCTTGCCACAAAGACGAGTTCGCGGCCAGTGCTGGACTCCACCGCAAAGCTGAATTCGCCCGCCAGACCGCCTAACCCGCGCACCTGCAGCGGTGCGGCGAGCTGAACATCGGTCCACTGACGCAATCGAGCCTGAAGCGCTTCGAGCCGGGCGCGCGCCATGGCAGGCTGGCTCTCGAGTTGCCGATCACGGGGCCGCTGGTCGTAGTCCACGTGACCAAGCTCAGCTGGGTACAGCAGTGCCTCGTAGTGTTCGATCACGTGGCGCAGATGGGTTCCGACCGGCGACTCATAGGCGGGCGCAGCGGGGAGCTCATGCGAGGCGACCAGGGCAAGCGCTTGCTCCAGGACGTCGATGCTGAATTGAAGCAGGCGTTGCGTGGTGGGCTCTGGGTAAGGGGACATTGTTGGGTGGGGTTGGTGCTGTTTCATAGTCGGCCGCGACGCGGGGAAATTACGGCTCCGTTCAATCGGTGGCGGGATATTGCGGCGTCAGCAGCTTCTCGCGCCGGTAGTCGCGCACGAACGCGGCCAGGCTCATGGGTTTGAATCCGCGCGCCCGGTTTGCCGCCCCGATTTCGAACAGCCAGCGGTACTGCCGCGCCAGGTCGCGCCAGGCCTGCAGCAGCCCCGTGCGACGGTCCCAGATGTGCGTGCTCTCGGCCCCGGCGCCATTGACCTCGAGGATCGTGAAGCCCTCGCCGCGCTGGACCTGTTCAAAGTCCTCGAAGCGCACGTCGAAGCGGCCGAAGTGGAACTCTGGCATGGCCTGCGCAATGGCGTCGAATCGGGCTTCCATCGCGGGTGTGACAAGGTGGGTTCCGTTGCGGAAGATGGCGCCGCGGCTGTGGCTGCCGGCAAAGGCAAGCCGAACCGTTTGGCCGGAGCGCAGCACCTCGTCGAGCCGCGCGGTGTGCCGCCGAAGGTACAGGTGCGCCAGTTTTCCGGCTCGCGGGTCGGCCAAGATCAGCTCGCGAAGGGTGCTGCGCCCGTCGCCCTTGACATGGGGGAAGTATTTGAGCGTGACCGAAACGATTCGCCCGTGCCGCTCGCCCGGCCGCCGGCAATAGAAGATGCCCGCTTCGCCTTCATGCGGAACCAGGCGCTGCAGCAGGAAGGCCGCGCCGCGCGGAAACGCGTCGATGTAGGCCAGCAAGTCGCTTGGCGTGCGAATGAGCTTGACGCCCGCCCCGCGACAGCCCAGATCAGGCTTGGCCACAACCGGAAGTGACAGCTTCGCGGCGGCCAATGCAGCGAGCGCCGCATCGCGCTCCGATGCCGCGTCAGCCGACAGTGCGTTGGGACGCTGAACAAGGATGAAAGGTGCAACCCATTCGGGCACATGCCGGATCGCCAGCGCCAAGATTTCGGCCTTGGACTCGCCATAGAACCCGCCCCCCGGAAACGAAGGATTGGCAACCGTTGGCAGCAAGGTGCCGCGATAGCGCAGCATCAACCACGCTGCGTAAAGCATGACCGGCGGGTAGAAGGCCCACATCGGCCAGAACTCGAAATAGCTCAGCGCCGGCCCGCCCGTCTCGAGCGGCGGCATGCCTTGGTGGGGCCGAACGCTTGGGGGCGCTGGGGTCTCGGGAGGTGTCCCGTCGTTGGCGCCAACAAGGCGCAATGCAGGCAGTGTTCGTGGCATGGCAGTTACGGTGTGATGCGTTGAAATCGTTGACGTGCCATGCGCACCAGGGGCACCGACAGCGCAAGGGCAACGATAGGAATGGCCACGGCGATGGCCGCAGGCACGCCCAGGGTCTGGGCAAGCGTCTGTCCGATGGCGACACTCAGAGCGTACAGACCAACGGTCCACAGAGAGACCGCGACCAGCACCCAAGCGGTGAACGGCAGCAGGGGAGCGCGCACGAATCCACAGGTGGTGTAGGTTGCCAGCCGCAGGCCCGGGATCACACGTGCCAAAAGTACGGCGCTGCTCAGGCGGCCCACGATCTGTCTGCGAGCCCAGTCAGATTTCTGGCCCACGTAGCGGTGCCGCAGCCAGGGCACTCGCGTGGCTGCCAGACCCAGCCCGTAGAGCCCCAGGTCGCCAATGGCAATGCCGCCGCCGACCGCGCCCACAGACAAACCCCAGGAAATGGCACCTTGCGTGGCCAGCGCAACACCGGCCGCGATGGCCAAGTCTTCCAAGAGCAGCGTTGTGAGCGCCAGCACCAGTGCAATCACGGCTGGCGTGCCCATGCCCGACAGCACGGCCTGCGTCCATTGCGACGCCACGGTCCAGCTGGCCACGAGATCACTCAGCATGAGGGCTCCATCGCCATTCGGATGGCCTCGCGCACCGTGGCTTCGGAGTTCCAGGGCAAAAAGTGGTTCTGGCCTTCCAGCAACACGGTCTTCACGCAGCGTGCGCCGGTCAGGTGTGCTTGCATGAAGGCCACGTTGGCCACCGGCACAAGATCGTCCTTCGTGCCGTGCACGATCACCACCTTGGCGGTGATGCGAGGCAGCGCCTGGGCCAGCGCTTGCAGTTCCGGCTTCAGCGACATCAACTCGGCGTTGGCGTTGCGAATCGTGCGCGGCAGTAGCGGCTTCACCAGGCCCCAAGCGCCGACGTATTGCATTGGGTGGATCACTTCCAGGCTGGGGTCGAGCGAAGCCGCCAGCAGCACCAGGCCGGCCACACGATCTGGGTGATCGGCCGCCACTCGGGCGACGATGGGTCCGCCCAGAGAATGCCCAAGCAACAGCACCGGCCGGCCGTCGGTGGGCATCAGGGCCAGCACGGCCGCGGCCTGGTCGGCCAAGCTGGTCTTTGCTCCAGCCGGTCCGCTGCGACCAAAGCCGGGGCGGTCGAGGGCCACCACTTCCGCTCCGGGCGGCGGGGACATGACGTAGTCCGACCACGCTGTGGCCGAGCCCGGTGTGCCGTGCACCAAGATGACTCGCATGCCGCGGCTGTCACCGGCGCGCAGGTAGCTCACCGTTGCGAAAAGCGGCGAATCCACAGCGATCTCAGCTCGCAAAGCGTCTGTTGCCACCTCAGAGGCCGCTGGTCCCGGTGGCGCGCAGCCCGCGGCAGCCAGCACCACACTGATGGCGCTCCAGAGGCGGCCGCGGGACTCGGCGTGGGCGCGGTGGCGCAGCGCAAAACGCCGTACCGCAGGCTTTTTTGGTGTACTGACATTCATGGGCGTCTCGGGCATGAGTATCTCGGAGTGGGCGCGGGCGACGTCAGGCTGATGGTACGTCGCGCGACCATGCCCCTGTCTTACGGCCCATCTCCTGCCGGCAAATGCGGTGTCAGGCCAGGCCCGGCCCGGCCCGGCCGCGCGATGCGCCGCGTTCGCTTTGTCTTAAGATCATCGACGTCATCTGCAAACGCGTGCGCGAAGTGCATATCGAGCCGCTGAATGAGCAAAGCATGGACGACGCGAAGAACGCCTTGTTCGCCAAGGATGGGCGCTGGCTCAGGTGCCTCAAGGTCTCTGAATGCTCTCTTTGATTTTTCGACACCGACCGTGAAGGACGCCCATGATTGCGCTAGCTGATGCCCTGCTCACGGTGATGGGCGTTTATTTTGCGATTGGCGTCGGCTTTGGCGCGGCGTTCGCGGTATGGGGTGCGCAGGTGATTGACCCCGCTGCCAGAGGCATGCCCGTATCAGCGCGCCTGCTGGTCCTGCCCGGCGCCACAGCGCTTTGGCCACTGTTGCTCGTGAAGTGGCTGTGCCGGCAGCAGCCGCCCGTGGCATGAAGCGAGCACATCGGCGAGCGCATCGGCGCATTGGGTGGCTGCTGCTGCCGGTCCTTGTGTGGACGCTGGCGTTGCTCGGATACACGCACGAGGTGCCGCCGGACAATCCAGTACTTCCTCCCGAGCTTATTCACGGCTCTGAAGCCGGGGGGCGCTGATGTCGCACGGCTACCGCGCGGTCAATTGGACGCCCTTCAAACGCAGCTTCGATGCGTGGATGCTGTCAGGTATGGCCACGTATCTTCTGGCCTTCGTGCTTGGCAGCACTCTGGTGCTTCCAGCCGATCAGAGTTTCACGCCGGTGCAGGTGCTGATTCGCGCCACCGGCAGCCTGGCCTTCCTCCAGCTGAGCTTTTTGCTTTGTATCGGGCCGTTGGCTAGGTTGACGCCGCGCTTCAAGCCCTTTTTGTATAACCGCCGCCATCTGGGTGTGGGCACCTTCGTTGTTGCACTTGCGCATGCTGTGCTCGTGACCGTTTGGTACCACGCATTCGGCACGCTGAATCCGCTGGTGTCGCTGCTGGTTTCCAACTCGCGCTACGACGCGCTGGGCGGGTTCCCGTTCGAATCTCTGGGTCTCGTGGCGTTGTTGATGCTGTTCCTGCTGGCCGCGACCAGCCATGACTTCTGGAACGCGAACCTCGGCCCGGGTTTGTGGAAGGCCATCCATATGTTGGTCTACCCGGCTTACGGCCTGCTGGTTGCCCATGTGGTGCTGGGGGCGTTGCAGTCCCCGACCCATCCCGCGCTGGTAGCACTCGTGCTGGCAGGCGTCGCGGTGGTCGTTGGACTTCAGGTGCTGGCCGCGGTGGTCGCATCCGGGCCTGACCAGAGCACGGAAGCGGGGGCCGACTGGCTCCGTGTTGGCATGGTTGAGGACATTCCCGAGAAGCGCGCCCGTGTGGTCGAGCCTGCGGGTGCCGAGCGCATTGCCGTCTTCCGCTACGACGGCAATGTGGCTGCCGTGTCCAATGTCTGCCGGCACCAAGCTGGTCCGCTGGGCGAGGGGCGCGTGATCGACGGCTGCATTACCTGTCCCTGGCACGGCTACCAGTACCGGCCTGACGACGGCTGTTCACCGCCGCCATTCACCGAAAGCATTGCCACCTACCGCACGCGCATCGTCAAGGGCGTGATCTATGTGCACCCCGTGCCGCTGCCGCCGGGCACACAAGTGGCGCCTTCGCGCATCGAGCCCGCATCCGTATGAAAGCACCCCGCGACGACGAACCGATGTTCATCGGCTGGGCCGACACCCCGCCGGCCGACCGCCGATTCATTTTGCGCGCAGGCATCGGCCTGACCGCCTCAGCGGCAATGCTAGGTTTCGGCATGGCCGCGCTGCAGCGCCCACCCGGTACGGGCCGCTGGGACCCCGACGAGGTGCGCGAATGGCGCGGCATCGTCAGTGCCGAGCCCTATGCCATGTTGCGCACCAACGACCTGGGCGGTGGCCCCCGCACAGCACTGCTGTCGTGCCTGGGGAAATGCGGCGTTGCAGCGCGCGTCGGCTCGCTGGCGGGGCAGCCCGTTGTCGTCAAGGGCAGTCTGATCCAGCGTGGCACCCATTCGATGATCGCTGTCGACGAGGTCGACGATTGGATCCGCCCGGACAGCCATGCTGCGGTCGATGCCGCACTGGACTTTGCGGCTGGTCAACTTTTGGGCGAAGTGAGTCTGAGCGGCGAGATTCTCGATTCAAAGTGCTGGTTCGGCGCCATGCGGCCGGCCGATGGCAAGGTGCATAAGGCGTGTGCATCCCTGTGTATTCGCGGCGGTATTCCACCGGCTTTCTTTGCGCGCGGCAGCAACGGGCAGGGCGCTCTGATGCTCATGACCGCGGGCGGGCGCGCGCATGGCCCGGGCCTGTTGAGCTTGGTGGCAGACCCGGTTCGGATCAACGGCAGCGTTCGTCGTGTAGGCGACCTGCTGGTGTTGGATGCCACGCTGGCGCAGATTCAGCGCTTGTAGCGCCCGCCGAGCACTGCGAGGGTGCATGCCAAAGAAGTCATCCCGCCAAATTGATGGCTTGTGCGGGCGCTTCTTCCATTCAGTCCCAGGCGGCTGGCGCTCGACTTGATCGGTTGCGATGCGCTGTGCGGCGTCGAGCGAGATTGTTCCGGGCGTGAAGCGCGCGGCCGGTGCAGGCCCTTTTTGTGCGTATGGGCGAGCTGGCGGCGCGGCAGGCAATAAACTCGGCACTCCGCCGAACACTGACCGGTTCACACGATGCAACGCACGCTGTACGACAAGATCTGGGACGAACATGTCGTCCACACCGAGGAAGATGGCACGACCGTGCTTTACATCGACCGCCATTTGGTCCATGAAGTGACCAGCCCACAGGCCTTCGACGGCCTGACACTCGCTGATCGCAAGGTCTGGCGCCTGTCGGCCAACCTTGCGGTGAGCGACCACAACGTGCCAACGACCGACCGGTCGCAAGGCATCGCCGACCCTGTCTCGCGTTTGCAGGTCGATACGCTCGACGCCAACTGCGATCGGCTGGGCATAACGCAGTTCAAAATGAATGATCGGCGCCAGGGCATCGTGCACGTGATTGGCCCGGAACAAGGCGCCACGCTGCCGGGGATGACCGTCGTCTGCGGCGACTCGCACACTTCCACGCACGGCGCCTTTGGCGCGCTGGCTCACGGCATCGGAACGAGCGAGGTCGAGCACGTGCTCGCCACGCAGACGCTCCTCGCGAAGAAGGCGAAGAACCTGCTGGTCCGCGTCGAAGGTAAGTTGAGCGCGGGCTGCAGCGCGAAAGATTTGGTGCTTGCCATCATCGGCAAGATTGGCACCGCTGGTGGCACCGGCTACACGATCGAATTCGGGGGTTCGGCGGTTCGCGCCCTCAGCATGGAAGGGCGCATGACGGTCTGCAACATGGCAATCGAGGCTGGCGCGCGCGCCGGACTCGTGGGTGTGGACGAAACAACAATTGCCTACGTCAAGGGCCGTCCGTTCTCGCCTGCTCCGGGTCTGGAGTGGGACCAGGCCGTTCGTTACTGGAGCACGCTGCACACCGATGCCGGTGCGCAGTTCGACCTGGTGGTTGAGCTCGATGCGGCGCAGGTTCGCCCGCAGGTCACATGGGGCACCTCACCCGAGATGGTGCTGTCGATCGAAGACCGCGTGCCTGACCCCGACCGCGAGAAAGACGCGAACAAGCGCGACGCTATCGAGCGTGCCCTGGCGTACATGGCCCTGGAGCCCAACAAGCCGATCACTGACATCTTGATCGACAAAGTTTTCATCGGTTCGTGCACCAACTCGCGCATCGAAGACCTGCGCGAAGCTGCTGCCGTGGTGCGGCACATCGGCCGCAAGGTTGCGTCTAACGTGAAGCTTGCGATGGTCGTTCCCGGTTCTGGTCTGGTCAAAGAGCAGGCTGAGAGAGAAGGGCTCGACAAGATCTTCAAGGCCGCGGGCTTCGAGTGGCGCGAGCCGGGATGTTCGATGTGCCTGGCAATGAACGCCGACCGGCTGGAGCCAGGCGAGCGCTGTGCCTCTACCAGCAACCGAAATTTCGAGGGCCGGCAAGGGGCGGGGGGTCGCACCCATCTCGTCAGCCCCGCGATGGCGGCAGCCGCTGCCATCGAAGGTCACTTTGTCGACGTGCGCCGGCTAGTCTGACGCTACCGCGGAGAGCCTGTGAACAAATTCAGCACACCCGTTCGGTCGCTCCAGATTCTGAGCACAACATGACACCTTTTCGTATTCACGCAGGCTTGGTCGCGCCCATGGACCGCGAGAACGTCGACACCGACGCGATCATTCCCAAGCAGTTCTTGAAGTCGATTAAGAAGTCGGGCTTCGGCCCCAATTTGTTCGACGAATGGCGTTACCTCGATCATGGCGAGCCGGGCCAGGATCCGGCCACCCGCCAGCCCAACCCCGATTTCGTTCTTAACCAACAGCGCTTCAAGGGTGCTTCGGTGCTGCTGGCGCGCACAAATTTTGGCTGTGGGTCGTCGCGCGAGCACGCGCCTTGGGCCCTCGACCAGTTCGGTTTTCGGGCCTTGATTGCAACCAGCTACGCCGACATTTTCTACAACAACTGCTTCAAGAACGGGCTGCTGCCGATCATGTTGCCCGAGCCTGAAGTGGCCAGACTATTCGACGAAGTCGCGGGCTTCGTGGGTTACTCGCTGACCATCGATCTGGAGCGCCAGATCGTGATCAAGCCAGACGGCAGCACGCTTGCGTTCGAGGTGCAACCGTTTCGTAAGTTCTGCCTCCTCGGCGGCTTCGACGACATCGGCTTGACGCTGCGCCACGCCGACAAGATTCGTGCGTTTGAGACTGAGCGCCTGCTGAGCAAGCCCTGGCTGGCGCGTCGCATCTGAAACATGGCAGACGCTTCGTCCGGCCGCTTATATGAGTTCCTCGCCAGGCATTGGTGGGCCGCGTTTGTACTGCTCGGCGTAAGTTTCGTGCTGTTTGGGCTGATCACACTTAACCTGCTGCACATGCTTAGAGCCAACCTCGAGTTCCTGGGGTCCTACGGCTTCGAGGCGCTGCGTGAAGGTGGCTTCAGGCAGCTGTTGGAGATCGTGGTGTCGGGCTATTTTTCGGCGGCTTGTTACGTTGTCTTCAAGCTGTGCGAAAAGGTGTTGGTAGACCGCTTGTCCAAAAAAAGAGAAGGAACTGATTCGTGAAGATCGCGATCCTGCCGGGTGACGGCATAGGCACCGAAATCGTGGCGCAAGCCGTGCGCGTGCTGGGGGTGCTCGACCTGAAGTTCGAAACCGAAGAGGCGCTCGTCGGTGGTGCTGCCTACGAGGCTTTTGGGCACCCGCTGCCGGAGGCGACCTTGCGGTTAGCGCAGGCTGCTGATGCCGTACTCTTCGGAGCGGTTGGCGACTGGAAGTACGACACACTCGAGCGCGCCTTGCGCCCGGAGCAGGCAATTCTCGGCCTGCGAAAGAGTCTTGGTCTCTTCGCCAACTTCCGGCCGGCCATCTGTTACGAACAGCTCACGCACGCGTCGAGCCTGAAGCCCGAGCTGGTGGCGGGCCTGGACATTTTGATCATTCGTGAACTCACTGGCGACGTCTATTTCGGCCAGCCGCGCGGTCGGCGCGAATCGCCAGACGGCGCTTTCGCTGGTGCCGACGAAGCTTTCGACACGATGCGCTACTCTCGTCCCGAGATCGAGCGCATTGCGCACGTCGCGTTCCAGGCGGCGCGCAAGCGCAGCAAGCGCCTCACCAGCGTAGACAAGGCCAACGTCCTAGAGACTTTCCAATTCTGGAAAGATATCGTGACGGAGGTGCACGCGCAGTACCCCGACGTTGCTCTCGACCACATGTACGTAGACAACGCAGCGATGCAACTCGTGCGCGCGCCGAAGAGGTTTGACGTGATCGTCACCGGCAACCTCTTCGGTGACATCCTGTCCGACGAGGCGGCCATGCTCACTGGCTCGATCGGCATGCTGCCCTCTGCCTCGCTCAACGCGGTGGACAAGGGCTTGTACGAGCCCAGCCACGGCAGCGCCCCCGACATCGCCGGCAGGGATCTTGCCAACCCGTTGGCTACAATCTTGTCGGTGGCCATGATGCTTCGATACTCCCTAAGTCAGCCAGCCGCCGCTGATCGCATTGAATCAGCGGTGCAGCAGGTACTCGTCGCGGGCTTGCGCACTCCGGACATCTGGTCCGAAGGCACGAAGAAAGTTGGCACCCGCGAGATGGGCGACGCCGTCGTTTCTGCGCTTTCGGGCAGCTTCGCCAAGGCGACGATCAAGGGTTAGAACGCTCGGTTCGTCGTGTCCCCGCGCCGGGTCAGCGAGCCGGGCGGTAATGGCATTCGAAAACTTTTCGACGAGGGCGTTTGATGAGACTCACTGGTTTGGTTGGATGGCGCGGCATGGTCGGCTCCGTGCTGATGGATCGCATGCAGGCCGAAGGCGACTTCGATCATATCGAGCCAATATTCTTCAGCACCAGCAACACCGGTGGCAGCGCGCCGTTGTTGGCGAAGAACGAAACGAAGCTGTACGACGCCTACGACATCAGCGCACTCAAGCGGTGCGACATCATCATCACCGCACAGGGTGGCGACTACACGAGCGACGTCTTTCCGCGCCTAAGAGCTGCTGGCTGGCAAGGCCACTGGATCGACGCCGCGTCGACTCTGCGCATGCAGAGCGACGCCGTGATCGCGCTCGACCCGGTCAACATGGAGGCCATCAAGAATTCGCTGGGCGCAGGCGGCCGCAACTGGATCGGCGGCAATTGCACCGTGAGCTGCATGTTGATGGGTGTCGGTGCACTTTACAAAGCTGGTCTGGTCGAGTGGATGAGCACCATGACCTACCAGGCCGCATCAGGCGGGGGCGCTGCGCATATGCGTGAGCTGCTCACGCAGTTTGGAACGCTCAACGCCGAAGTGAAGCGTTTGCTCGGCGACCCGAAGAGCGCGATCCTTGAGATTGACCGCCTGCTCACCGCCAAGCAGCGTGGCTTGAGCGAAGCAGAAATCGCGAACTTCGGCACGCCTCTTGGCGGCAGCCTGATCCCTTGGATAGACAAGGATCTGGGCGACGGGATCAGCAAGGAAGAGTGGAAAGGCGGAGCCGAGACCAACAAGATCCTCGGCCGGGGAGCCGGCTTCCCGATGGCCGCCGTGCCGGTCGATGGTTACTGCGTCAGAGTCGGTGCAATGCGTTGCCACAGCCAGGCGCTGATGTTCAAGCTGACGCGGGACGTCCCGCTCGCTGACATCGAAGCCATGATCGCAAACGATAACGAGTGGGTGAAGGTGGTGCCGAACACGCGCGAAGCGACCGTGCGTGATCTGACGCCGGTGGCTGTAACCGGAACCATGTCGATTCCAGTCGGGCGTTTACGCAAAATGGCGATGGGGCCGGGGTATCTTGGCGCCTTCACGATTGGTGATCAGTTGCTCTGGGGCGCTGCGGAGCCGCTGCGCAGGATGTTGCGGATCCTGATCGAAGCCTGATCCAGTTGGCTGGGTGATGCAGTTCGTTGCCGGATTGCAACATGCGCCTATGCAAAACCCGCGGTTTGAATATGCGAGGCAATGTCAGCCATCGCATGAGCTTGTCAGTGTATCTCGTTGATGCTATTGTGATTTCTGATAATTTGCTGAAAATTTGCGTGATTCACGTCAGAGACAGTTACAAGACTTCTGGGCGTGTTCGAGCGCCTAATTCGTCTAATTGGGAGACGCCTTGAAAAGAAAATCGACGTTCTCGGGCCGTTCCGCCCTGACCGGAGTGGCAGCTGCCGCAATTTGCCTGGTGGCCCCCGCCGCATGGGCGTTGGGTCTGGGGAAGCTGCAGGTGCAGTCGTCTCTGGGCGAGGCTTTGCGGGCCGAGATCGACGTGACCAGTCTGTCTGCCGAAGAAGCATCGAACCTGCGCGTTCGCGTGGCTCCGCCCGAGTCGTACAGGGCGGCGGGCGTTGAGTACAACCCGGTGCTGCCGAGCACTCAGGTCGCGTTGCAACGCCGCGCCGACGGCCGGCCGTATTTGCGCATAACAAGTGACCGCGGCGTTCAGGAGCCTTTCGTCGATGTGATCCTCGAGATCACCTGGTCGACAGGGCGACTGGTGCGTGAATACACGCTGCTGCTCGACCCGCCGACGGTCGCTGCACGGGCTCCGGCACCGGCCGTAGCGCCCACAATAATGTCCGCTCCGGCCGAACCGGCTTCTGCTACCGCCGCCTCAGGAGAGCGCAAGCCGGCTCCCGCCAAATCAGACGCCGAGCCCTCTGCGTCTCGCGCGCCACGCACAGCAGCGGCGCCTGCTAGTGTTGGCAACGAAGGCGCGGGCGAATACCGCGTGAAGGCAGGCGACACGCTGTCGAAGATTGCAGCGCGCACGCAGCGCGGCGGGGTATCGCTTGACCAGATGTTGGTGTCGCTGTACCGCGGCAACCCGCAGGCATTCCGCGACAACAACATGAACCGGCTTAAAGCGGGTGTCGTTCTGTCGGTTCCGAGTGCAGAAACGGCAAAGGCCACGACGCCTGCCGATGCCCGCCAGGTGATTCAAGCGCAGAGCGCCGATTTTGGCGCCTATCGCCAACGCTTGGCAGGTGCAGCTCCGGCGATCAGGCCTGAAGGTAGTTCGCGTCAGGCCAGCGGCAAGGTGCAGGCTTCCGTCGAAGACGGTAAGCGCAGCGCCGCGCCAGCGCCAGACAAGCTTACGCTGAGCAAGGGCGCCACGCCGGCCGGTGCAGCAGCCAGCGCAGAAACTCAGATCTCCAAAGACCGGGAGAAAAAGGCCGCTGACGCTCGCGTTGCCGAACTCTCGAAGAACGTTGACGAACTGACGAAGCTATCGGGCGCCGCTACCGGGGCCGTGGCATCCAAGCCGGCTGCCGGCGTGCCGAGGCCGGCTGTGGTGGCCGCTGCGCCGATTCCTGTGCCCGTGCCCGTGCCCGTGCCCGTGCCCGTGCCAAAGCCTGCGCCTGCGCCTGCCGTGGTGCCTGCTCCCGCTCCGGTGTTGTTGCCGCCGCTCGTGGCTTCCGCGTCTTCCAACGCGGTGGTTGCGCCGGCCTTGGCCTCTGCCGTGCCGGCGTCGGCCCCGGCGGTCGCTGCGGCAGATCCGGCATCGACCGCGAGTGCCGTGGCCCGCCCGGCACCCGCTGCGGCCTCGCGCCCGGTCGAGACCGCTCCGGCCCCGGCTCAAGTCGCCGAGCCCGGCTTTCTTGATACCCTGCTCGAGAACCCGCTGGCGCTTGGCGGCGGTGCGTTGGCGTTACTTCTCGGCGGCCTTGGCTTCTACGCATACCGCAGGCGCGGCAAGAAAGACAGCGGCGAAACATCATTCCTCGAAAGTCGCCTGCAGCCCGATTCCTTTTTCGGTGCCAGCGGTGGTCAGCGCATAGACACGCGGGATGCTGCCGGTGCTTCGTCGTCGATGAGCTATTCGCTGAGCCAGCTTGACGCGATTGGCGACGTGGATCCGGTGGCGGAGGCCGATGTGTACCTTGCTTACGGCCGCGACCTGCAGGCCGAAGAAATTCTCAAGGAGGCGATGCGTAGCAGCCCGGAACGCATGGCGATCCGCACCAAGCTCCTCGAGGTGTATGCCAAACGCCGCGACACTAAGGGCTTCGAGCTGCTGGCGACGCAATTGTTCGCCTTGACGCGTGGTACAGGCGAAGATTGGGCCAGAGCCCAGGAACTCGGTGCCGAGATTGACCCGGAAAATCCGCTGTTCCATCCAGGTGGAACTCCGGTGGTGGTCACCGGGCACGGCGGTGAGATCGTCGAGCCGCTGGGCGCGAGTACGATGCCGCAATCGGTGCTCCCGTCCCCTTCGCAGTACGGTGCAGCTGTCAGCGGCATGCCGACACTTGAAAGCGGTGGCGACCTCGACCTCGACCTGGGAGAGTCGGGTGTGGCTACATTTCCGGCCCCATTTGAATCGGCGCCGTCGTTTGCGCCGCCCTCGACACGCCGGACCGCTGACGACCCGATGTCGCTCGATTTCACGCCCGCTAAGTCGACTCCTCGGCATAGCGAGCCAGCGAGCGCGAAGCTGGACGAACCCGAGCCCTTCGACATGTCGGGTATCTCGCTCGACCTCGATCTGCCGGCCGATGTTGACGAGGAGAGGACCGTTGCGCATACCGGAAAGTCACATGCCAAGTTTGACGACAGCAATATGCCTTCGCTCGACGACGACGCGAACGACGACCCTCTGGCGCGAAAGATCGAACTCGCCGAAGAATTCCGCCAAATTGGCGACAAGGATGGAGCGCGCGACCTTCTGAATGAAGTCGTTGCAAAGGCCACTGGCACCCTGAAGTCGAAGGCGCAAAGCATGCTGGCCGACCTGGGGTGATTCCCCAACTCCGGCGCGACGCTCTGTCGATCTTCGGCAGATGCACAACATGAGGGTCGCGCTGGGAGTCAGCTATCGCGGGCAGGCCTACCAGGGTTGGCAAAGCCAGCCTGGCGGTAACACGGTCCAAGACATGCTTGAACTGGCACTGTCTAGGTTTGCTGACGACTCGGTGCGGGTCATGTGCGCGGGCCGCACGGATACCGGCGTACACGCGCTCAACCAGGTGGTGCACCTCGATACCACCATTGAACGCAAGTGCTTTTCCTGGGTGCGCGGCACGAACCGCTATTTGCCGTCCGACATCGCAGTGCAGTGGGCGCAGAAGATGCCGGAGGCGTTCCACGCTCGTTTCAGCGCGCAAGGCCGCCGTTATGTCTATGTGCTGCTGGAGTCGCCGGTTCGACCGGCCGTCGAGGTCGGGTCTGTGGGATGGAGCTCGCGCGCGCTTGACGCGTCAGCTATGCGAACCGCTGCAGGTTTACTGCTGGGCGAGCATGACTACAGCGCGTTTCGGTCGGCCGAATGCCAAGCGGTTTCGCCGGTCAAGACCATGCGCTCGATCACGATCATGAGGCGCGGCGCTTACTGGCGGTTCGAGTTCGACGCTAACGCCTTCCTTCATCACATGGTGCGCAACCTGATGGGCTGTTTGTTGGCGGTGGGTTCGGGCGCGCGCACGGAAAGCTGGCTGCTTGAGGTGCTGCAGTCGAAGGATCGACGGCTCGCCGCGGCAACTTTCCCGGCCGACGGCCTGTACTTTGTCGGGCCGTACTACGATCCGGCACATGCAATTCCTAACCAACCCGTGGCCATTGACTGGTTGCCGTGAGAGTCTGCGAACGAATCCGACACAACTGCATGGTCAGCCCAAGCGGTGCCATTCGTCGTTGCAAATGCTCCGCGTAGTCAGAGCTACCGCGGTGGATCGCGCCTCAGTAGCTTTGGCTTGGGTCGCCCGTTCGGTTGAGTCGAATCCATTCAGATGTTTTGAGCGGCTCTCCCAATGAACCAGCGCACTCGCATCAAGATCTGCGGCCTGACCCGTGAGGCCGATGTCGATGCCGCGGTCGAGGCTGGTGCCGACGCGATCGGGTTCGTTCTGTACGAGAAGAGCCATCGCCACGTCAGCCTGCAACGTGCCACCGAACTCGCGCTCCGGCTTCCCGCGTTCGTGATGCCTGTTGGCTTGTTCGTCAACGCAAGCGAATCAGCGCTCGACGCCGCCGTGCAGGCCATTCCGCAATTGCTTCTGCAATTTCATGGAGACGAAACGCCAGATATTTGCAGGCGGCCCGGGCGCCCGTACCTGCGTGCAGCTCGCATGGCGCCAGGCTTCGATTTGTTAAACTTTGCCAATGAATTTTTAGACGCCCAGGCACTCTTGCTCGACGCTCATGTCGAAGGTTACGGTGGCGGTGGAAAGGTTTTTGATTGGTCCATCATTCCTTACAACGTGCCCCTTCCGGTCGTTTTGTCTGGTGGGTTGCATGCAGAAAATGTGATTCCTGGCATTCGGCTTGTCCGGCCTTGGGCCGTTGACGTGAGCTCCGGCGTTGAGTCGTCCAGGGGCATCAAGGATGCCCCGGCAATCCGCCGGTTTTGCAGTGCAGTTCGCGAGGCCGATGCCCTCACCGCTGCACAGGTTGCCTGACGGAATCTCCCAACATCATGTCGAACTATCAACAACCCGATGAACGTGGTCACTTCGGGCCGTATGGCGGCCGCTTCGTTGCCGAAACGCTCGTGCACGCGCTTGACGAGCTACAGCTCGCCTATGCCGAGGCGCAAGAAGATGTCGCCTTCATGGCCGAATATCGGTCCGAGCTGAAGCACTTTGTCGGTCGTCCGAGTCCGATTTACCACGCCGCGCGGATGAGCCGTGAACTAGGCGGGGCGCAAATCTTCCTCAAGCGCGAAGATCTAAACCACACCGGCGCGCACAAGATCAACAACACCATTGGCCAGGCGATGCTCGCGCGCCGAATGGGCAAGCCGCGCGTTATCGCTGAAACTGGCGCCGGCCAGCACGGCGTGGCCACGGCCACGATCTGCGCACGCTACGGCCTGGAATGCGTGGTGTACATGGGAAGCGAAGACGTCAAGCGCCAGTCGCCAAACGTTTACCGCATGAACCTGCTGGGTGCCACGGTCGTTCCGGTCGAAAGCGGCTCGAAGACGCTAAAAGATGCGCTCAACGAAGCGCTGCGCGACTGGGTCACCAACGTTGAGAGCACCTTCTACATCATCGGCACAGTGGCGGGCCCGCACCCGTACCCTACGATGGTGCGCGACTTCCAGCGCGTGATCGGCGATGAGTGCTTGGTGCAGATGCCCGAGATGGTCGGTCGCCAGCCCGATGCCGTGATTGCGTGCGTGGGTGGCGGTAGCAACGCGATGGGCATGTTCTATCCGTACATCGACCACCCGGGAACGCGCCTGATCGGCGTCGAGGCGGCCGGGCGTGGCCTGGAGAGCGGTCAGCATTCGGCATCGCTTATCAAGGGTTCGCCCGGTGTACTGCATGGCAACCGCACTTATCTGCTGCAGGACGCGAACGGGCAAATTACCGAGACGCACTCGATCTCTGCCGGGCTCGACTACCCCGGCGTCGGACCCGAGCACGCTTACCTGAAGGACATCGGCCGCGCCGAGTATGTAGGGATCACCGATGACGAGGCCTTGCTGGCTTTCCATCGCCTCTGCCGCACCGAAGGCATCATCCCGGCGCTGGAGTCGTCGCATGCGGTGGCCTACGCGATGAAGCTCGCCGCCGCGATGCGCTCGGACCAGCACTTGCTCGTCAACCTCTCGGGTCGAGGAGACAAAGATATCGGTACCGTGGCTGACCTCTCGGGAGCTGACTTCTATTGCCGCCCGTCGTGTCGAGGTCAAAACGTGAAGGGCGCGGCCTCGTCCAACGCCACCGTTGCAACAATGAAGGGGCCGCGATGAGCCGCATCGCTGCCACCTTCTCCGCGCTTGCAGCGAGTGGCCGCAAGGCTCTGATCCCGTACGTGACCTCGGGCGACCCGTATGCCGACTCCACTGTCGACATCATGCAGGCGATGGCCGAGGCGGGCGCCGACGTGATCGAACTCGGCGTGCCTTTTTCCGACCCAATGGCCGATGGCCCGGTGATACAAAAAGCCGGCGAGCGCGCGTTGGCCCGTGGCATCGGCATGCCGCAGGTTCTGGGTTTCGTGCGCGGCTTTCGGCTGAAGAACGACCACACACCGGTGGTGCTGATGGGCTACGCGAATCCGATCGAGCGTTACGGCGTCGACCGTTTCGTGTCTGACGCCAAGGCGTCTGGTGTCGACGGCGTGCTCGTGGTGGACTACCCGCCCGAAGAGTGCCAAGCTTTCGCTGCCACGTTGAAAGTCAACGACATCGACCCAATTTTCCTGCTGGCACCCACTTCGACTGAAGCCCGTATGCAGCAGGTGGGGCGCATCGCGAGCGGGTACGTTTATTACGTGTCGCTCAAGGGCGTCACCGGTGCCGGCCACCTCGACACGGCCGCTGTGGCGGCCATGATCCCGCGCATCAAGACCTTCGTGAAGCTGCCGGTCGGCGTGGGCTTCGGCATACGTGACGCGGCGACCGCGCGGGCCGTGGCCGCTGTTTCCGATGCCGTCGTTATCGGCACAGCACTGGTCGAATTGCTCGAAACGCGCACGCGCGACAATGTGGCCGCTGCAGCCGGCGAGTTCATTGCCGGCATCCGCAAGGCACTCGACTCCTGAAAGGTCCATCGCATGAGTTGGCTCGAAAAACTGCTGCCGCCGAAGATCCAGCCGAACGAACGCGGCGAGCGACGCACGGTGCCCGAGGGCCTGTGGATCAAGTGCCCATCGTGCGAAACGGTGCTCTACAAGACCGACCTCGAGCAAAACATCTACGTTTGCCCGAAGTGCAGCCACCACCACCGCATCGGCGCACGCGCGCGGCTCGACGCGTTCCTCGATCCGGAAGGCCGCTATGAGATCGGCCAGGAAGTGCTGCCCGTCGATGCGCTGAAGTTCAAGGACAGCAAAAAGTACACCGAGCGGCTGAAAGACGCCCTCGAATCCACCGGGGAAACCGACGCGCTCGTCGTGATGGGTGGCGCGGTGCATTCAGTGCCGGTCGTGGCTGCTTGTTTTGAGTTTGACTTCATGGGCGGCTCAATGGGCTCGGTGGTCGGCGAGCGCTTCGTGCGGGGCGTCGAGGCCGCCATTGAGCAGAAGACGCCGTTCGTCAGCTTCACCGCGACCGGTGGAGCGCGCATGCAAGAAGGGTTGCTGAGCCTGATGCAGATGGCAAAGACCAACGCCGCGCTGACGCATTTGGCTAAAGCGCGTCTGCCGTACGTCAGCGTTCTGACTGACCCGACCATGGGTGGCGTTTCTGCCAGCTTCGCGTTCGTGGGTGACGTGGTTGTCGCCGAACCGAAGGCTCTGATCGGCTTCGCCGGCCCGCGCGTGATCGAAAATACCGTGCGCGAGAAGTTGCCCGAAGGGTTTCAGCGAGCCGAGTTTTTACTCACCACGGGTGCGATCGATATGATCATTGACCGGCGCGAGATGCGTGCCTGCCTGGCGCGCGTGATCACCATCTTGCAGCGCCAGAGCGCCGATGCCGTCGTCTGACCCGTCGCTGCTCCCTTCGCGTTTGCCCCAGACGCTGGCCGACTGGCTGGCGCGCTGCGAACGCCTGCACCCGAAAGAGATTGACCTGACGCTTGACCGCGTGCTCAGTGTGGCCGGTCGGCTGGGCCTTGCGTTCGAAGCTCCAGTGGTGTCGGTTTCTGGTACCAACGGCAAAGGCTCCACCTGCGCGATGCTCGAAGCCATCGCCCTGCAGGCGGGCTACCGCGTAGGTTTGTATTCCAAGCCGCACCTCGTGCATTTCGAAGAGCGCTGCCGCGTCAACGGTGAGCAGGTAAAGGCTGCTGAGTTGTTGCCGCACTTTGAAGCGGTGGAGCACGCGCGCGGCGACGTGAACCTGACCTACTTCGAATTCACTACGCTCGTGATAACTCGGCTGCTGTCGATGGCGCCGCTCGATCTCGTGATTCTCGAAGTGGGCTTGGGTGGGCGGCTCGATGCCGTCAACGTGGTGGATGCCGATTGCGCAGTGATCACCAGCATCGACATCGATCACACCGAATACCTGGGCTCCACGCGTGATGCCATTGGCTTCGAAAAGGCCGGCATCATGCGCCCTTGCAAGCCGGTGATCGTGAGCGACCCGTTGCCACCACAGAGCATCGTCGATCATGCGCAAAAGGTCGGTGCAGACCTGTGGCGCTTTGGGCGTGATTTCAATTACGCTGGCGACAAGCTGCAATGGAATTGGGCTGGGCGCGCGAAGCGCTTCAACGCGTTGGCCTACCCGGCGCTGCGTGGGGCCAACCAACTGCTCAACGCATCGGGCGCGCTGGCAGCGTTCGAAGCTTTGCGCGGGCGCTTGCCGATCACGGCGCAGGCGGCGCGCAGCGGGCTGGCGTTGGTCGAGTTGCCGGGGCGATTCCAGATCGTCGCGGGGCAACCGACACTGGTGCTCGACGTGGCGCACAACCCGCACGCAGTGGCCACGCTGGTACAGAACCTCGACCAGATGGCGTATTTCCCGCGTACCCACGTCGTGTTCGGCGTTATGACCGACAAAGACATCGACGCTATCCTCACACGGTTGGGGCCTGTCGTCGATCACTGGCACTTCACCGACCTGCCCACACCGCGGGCAGCGCGCGCGCAAGAGCTGGTACAGCGGCACGCGGCACTGCAGCTCAAAGGCCCCGGGCCTGTCACTGTGGCATGCCACAGTGACCCGCGCCAGGCCCTCTACGCAGCGCTGGGCGGAGCGGACCCGGCTGATAGAATCGTGGTTCTCGGATCCTTCCAAACCGTGGGCGGCGTATTGAAAGACGGCCTGCCCCGATTGACAGGCAAACACGCCGTCTGAGCGCCCCGCGCCGACGAGTCGAAGGGCGGGCGCGCAGGCGCCATGGCACTGTGCCGCCACCCGCAATTCTGGAACTCGCACCGCATGGGTTTGCTGTCCAATCTCAGCCGAAAGAAAGGCGCCGCTTCCAGCGCCGGAGCCTTCCAGGAGCCTGCGGACGCGGTGCTCAACGCCCGCACCCGTGCTCGTCAGCGTCTGATCGGTGCTGTCGTATTGGTCGTGATCGGCGTGGTCGGTTTCCCGCTCGTGTTCGAGACGCAGCCGCGGCCGATACCTGTCGACATCCCGATCGTGATCCCGCGCAAGGAGGGTGCCCCGGCTTTGGCGATGCCGCCCGCGCGGTCGGCCGTTAGCGAGCCAGCGGCGGTTGTGCGCAGCGCGCCGTCCGCTGTGTCGGCGCCCGCCTTGGTCAGCCCTCCAGACGAAGTGATCACGGAAAGCCGTGACCAGGTCGGCAAGGAACTCGTCAAACAAGCGCCAGCTGCCGCACCAGCTCCCTCGTCGCCTGATGTGGCCAATAAGGCTGCCGCCAACCCAACTCCGAAGCCCGCCGCTACTGAGCCGGCGTCCAAGACTTTGGCCGAAGCCAAACCGGCCGTTAAGGCGCATGAAGCCGTTCGCGCCAAGGAATTGCTCGACGGTGCCGAGTCGGCCACGGTGATTGGCGCACGTTTCGTGTTGCAAGTGGGAGCGTTTGCTGAAGCCAGTGCTGCGCGCGAAACTCGCCTCAAGGTCGAGAAGCTCGGCCTGAAGAGCTACACCCAGGTTGCCGACACGCCCGCGGGCACCCGTATCAGGGTGCGCGTGGGGCCGTTCGCTTCGCGTGAAGCGGCCGACAAGGCGCTTGCGAAGGCGCGCAGCGCCGGGCTTGGCGGCGTTGTTCTCGCGCTGTGAAGGTGAACCATGACCGCGGACATGGGCTGGGTCGACATCGGGCTGCTGCTGTTCATGGCGCTGTCGATCGTGGTCGGTCTCATGCGCGGGGTCGTGTTCGAGATTCTTGCGCTGGCCGGCTGGTTGGTGGCGTACTGGGCCGCACAGTTTTTCACGCCGCTCGTTCAGCCGTATACCTTGATCGGCTCGCCGGGCTCTGCCCTGAACCACGTGGCGGCGTTCGCCGCTGTGTTCTTCGTTTCGTTGTTGCTGTGGGGTCTGGGCGCGCGGCTGGTGCGAGTGTTGATTCGGGCCACGCCGCTCAGCTCGGTCGACCGCTTGCTCGGCGCCTGCTTTGGTCTCGTGCGTGGTGTACTGTTGCTGCTCGTTCTGGCGCTGGTGCTCGGATTCACGCCGCTCGTGAAGTGGCCGTCAATGCAACGTTCGCAAGGCGTGGCTTGGCTGAATATGTTGACCAAGGACACCATGCCTTGGTTGCCAATCAAATTTTCTCAACCCTCGTCGGCGTGAAGCGCGCGCCGGATTGAACCAAGGCGGAAAGCATGTGCGGCATCGTGGGCGTCATCTCGAAGGCACCAGTCAACCAGCTGATTTACGACGCTTTGTTGCTGTTGCAGCACCGCGGGCAAGATGCGGCCGGCATCGTCACTATGCAGGGAACCAAGTGCTTCATGCACAAGGCGCGGGGCATGGTGCGCGACGTTTTCCGCACCCAAAACATGCGCGGCTTGCTGGGTACTGTGGGCCTGGGTCAGGTGCGTTACCCGACTGCCGGCAACGCCTACAGCGAAGAAGAAGCGCAGCCTTTTTACGTGAACGCGCCGTTCGGCATTGTGCTGGTGCACAACGGCAACCTGACCAACGCTCAAGCGCTCAAACAGGAGCTGATCAACGTGGACCGCCGCCACATCAACACCACCAGCGACACGGAAGTTCTGATCAACGTGGTGGCTCACGAGCTTGCGCTGGCGGCGCGCGGCCGGCCCCTCTCGCCAGACGAGGTTTTCACCGCAGTCTCTGCGGTTCATAAGCGGATCCGGGGTTCGTATGCGGTTGTTGCCCTGATCGCCGGCCATGGCTTGCTCGCGTTCCGTGACCCCTTCGGCATTCGACCGTTGTGTTTCGGCGAGGGCACCGGCCCCGATGGCGGCGAGGTCATGGTGGCGAGCGAATCGGTTGCAATCGAAGGCACCGGCCACAAAGTCACGCGCGACGTGGCCCCCGGCGAAGCGCTGTTCATCGACCTGCAAGGCCATATGCACGCGCGCCAATGCGCCGAAAACGCGAGCCTGAACCCGTGCATGTTTGAGTACGTGTACCTGGCGCGGCCCGATTCAGTCATGGACGGCGTCTCGGTTTATCAGGCGCGCCTGAACATGGGTGAAACGCTGGCACAGCGCCTCATCTCCACCATACCGCCGAACGAGATCGATGTGGTTATCCCGATCCCCGAGTCAAGCCGGCCTTCGGCAATGCAGCTCGCCCAGCGCATCGGAAAGCCTTACCGCGAAGGTTTCGTGAAGAACCGCTACGTCGGCCGCACTTTCATCATGCCGGGGCAGGGCGTGCGCAAGAAATCGGTACGCCAGAAGCTCAATGCGATCGGCGTCGAGTTCAAGGGCCGCAACGTGTTGCTGGTCGACGATTCAATCGTGCGCGGCAACACCTCGAAAGAGATCGTGCAGATGGCGCGCGAAGCCGGCGCGCGAAAGGTCTATATGGCCTCTGCCGCGCCGCCAGTGCGTTACCCCAACGTGTACGGCATTGACATGCCGACCAGCGAAGAGCTGATTGCACACAACCGCAGCATCGAGGAGATTCGCGCGTTCATCGGCGCTGACGCGCTGATCTATCAGGACGTTAACGCGATGAAACGTGTGGTGGGAGCACTCAACCCAGCCATAAAAAGCTTCGAGGCCTCGTGTTTTGACGGTGTGTACATCACGGGCGACGTGAGCGCAGCGGAACTCGACGCAATGGCGGCGCAGCGCTTAGCGCAAGGTGAAGAAGAAGAGAGCGGCGACCGGCCGCGCCTCGCGTTGCAAAGCGCCACGGAGCTGGGTTGATGAACAACAAAAGGATTCCGCGCGTGAGGCTGCCGACCGATGTGCGCCCCGACACGCTGGCGGTGCGCGAAGGCCTGCCGCCGAGTGCGTGGAACGAGAACTCCGAAGCGCTCTTCCTAACCAGCAGCTTTGTACAGCCCGATGCGGCCACGGCCGCGGCACGCTTTGCGAACGAAGAAGAAGCCTTCACGTATTCGCGCTTCACAAACCCGACAGTGATGATGATGGAGCGCCGGCTCGCCGCGCTCGAAGGGACCGAAGCTTGCATCGCCACGGCGAGTGGCATGAGTGCGATCTTGTTGTTGGGCATGGGTTTGCTCAGAGCCGGCGACCACGTGATCTGTTCGCGCAGCGTGTTCGGCTCGACCATCATGCTTTTCGGGCGCGAGTTCGCGAAGTTCGGCGTCGAGACCACGTTCGTTTCGCAGACTGACGCGCGCGAGTGGCAGCTTGCCATCAAGCCAAACACGAAGCTGCTGTTTGCAGAGTCGCCGACGAACCCGCTGACAGAGGTGTGCGACATCGGTGCGCTGTCAGTGATTGCAAAGAATGCCGGCGCGTGGCTCGCGGTCGACAACTGCTTCTGTTCGCCAGCGTTGCAGCGGCCGATCAAGTATGGCGCTGACATCGTCATTCATTCCGGCACCAAGTATCTCGACGGGCAGGGTCGTGTGATCGCCGGTGCTTTGTGCGCCAGCGAGCAGCTCGTCAACGACAAGTTCGTGCCCGTAATGCGCAGCGCCGGCATGTCGCTTTCGCCGTTCAACGCGTGGGTGGTGTTGAAAGGGTTGGAGACTTTGTCGATCCGCATGCAGGCGCAGAGCGCGCGCGCGTTGATGCTTAGCCAATGGCTTGAAGCCCAGCCTCAAGTCGAGCGCGCGTATTACCCCGGGCTGAAGTCGCACCCGCAGCACGAGCTGGCGATGGCGCAGCAGTCGGGCAGTGGTGGCGCGGTGGTGTCGTTCACCGTTAAGTCCCTGGTCGCTGAAGGCTCGGCACTGGCGCGAAAGAATGCTTTCCACGTGATCGACCAGACGCAGGTGTGCTCGATCACTGCAAATCTGGGTGACACCAAGACCACCATCACACACCCCGCGAGTACCTCGCACGGGCGAATCACCGAAGAGCAGCGGCTGGCTGCGGGCATCACACAAGGGATGATCCGCGTGGCCGTCGGGCTCGACGACGTGGAAGACATCAAGGCTGATCTGCTGCGCGGCCTTGGAACGCTGTGAACATGAGCAGAAAAGTACGAACGCGCATCGCCCCGTCGCCGACAGGTTTTCTCCACCTGGGCACCGCGCGCACTGCGTTGTTTTCGTGGGCTTATGCGCGCCACTTTGGTGGCGAGTTTGTGCTGCGCATCGAAGACACTGATGTTGCGCGCTCGACGCAAGATTCGGTAGATCAAATTCTGGCGTCGATGAGCTGGCTCGGGCTCGGATACGACGAAGGCCCCGTGTATCAGATGCAGCGGCTTGAGCGCTACACCGCAGTGATTGCGCAGATGCTTGCTGCTGGCACGGCATACCACTGCTTCTGCACGCCGCTAGAGCTCGACGAGATGCGCGACGCGCAGCGTGCGCGTGGCGAAAAGACACGCTATGACGGTCGGTGGCGGCCGGAGCTTGACAAGGTGTTGCCTGCGGTTCCGAGCGGCGTGCAGCCGGTGGTGCGATTCCGCAACCCGCCTGATGGCGACGTGACCTGGAACGACCTGGTGAAGGGCCCGATCACGATCAACAACCGCGAGATCGACGACCTCATCGTCATGCGCCCCGATGGTGTGCCGACCTACAATTTCTGTGTCGTTGTCGATGACTGGGACATGAACATCAGCCATGTTTTCCGTGGCGACGAGCACGTCAACAACACGCCGTGGCAGATCAATATCTTCAACGCGCTCGGCGCGATGCTGCCGCTGTTCGGCCATGTGCCGGTGATCTTGGGTGACGACGGCCAGAAGCTGTCGAAGCGTCGCGGCGCGGTGAGCGTGACCGCCTACGAAGAGGCCGGCTATTTGCCCGAGGCGATGCTCAACTACCTGGCCCGGCTGGGCTGGAGCCACGGCGACGACGAACTCTTCAGCCGCGAGCAATTGGTGCAATGGTTCGATGGCGAGCACCTGTCGAAGAGTCCCGCGCAATGGGACCCGGCCAAGCTCAGTTGGGTCAATGCGCACTACATCAAGCAGATCGACGAGGTGCGTTTGGCGCAGCTCGTCGAGGTGCATTTGAAGCGACGCGGCATCGAGACGCCGCGGCCCGAGCACCTCCAACGCTTGTGCGCGCTCTTTAAGGACCGCTGTGCCACGACCGTTGAGCTTGCAGATTGGATCGACATGTACTTCTTCGACGTGCATGCGTCACCCGACGACCTTGCCGTGCACGTGACCGACGCGGTGCGGCCGGCGCTCGCGATGCTGAGGGGCAAGCTCGCGTTTGCGGAATGGAGCCGCGCCGGCATTGCCCTTGCGATAAAGGAAACGCTGGTTGCTAACGGCTTGAAAATGGCGGCGTTTGCGCCTGCCGCTCGCGTTCTCGTGTGTGGTCGGGCGCAGACCCCGTCGCTCGATGCAGTGCTCGAACTCTTCAGTCGCGAGACCGTGGTGCTGCGTTTGCAGAGGGCGTAAAAAGCTGGCTATAATCATGGTCTTGCTTGAAACTGCGATGGCTGAACCGGACAAAAATCTGCACGAACCTAACGTGGTTCGCGCACAAAAACCGGGGGTATAGCTCAGCTGGGAGAGCGCTTGCATGGCATGCAAGAGGTCAGCGGTTCGATCCCGCTTACCTCCACCACATAGCCGGGTCAGCACAGCGCGGTTCAAGTAGCGAAGAAAGTTTAAGTCCCCTTCGTCTAGAGGCCTAGGACACCACCCTTTCACGGTGATTACAGGGGTTCGAATCCCCTAGGGGACGCCAAGTTCGTGGCACTTGCGCAGCGATGCGGAAGCCACATGGAGTGGTAGTTCAGTTGGTTAGAATACCGGCCTGTCACGCCGGGGGTCGCGGGTTCGAGTCCCGTCCACTCCGCCAACAAAATTAACGGGTTGCGTCAGCGATGATGCAATCCGTTTTTCTTTGGCGGCAGCCGTGCGGCCACCGACGGGCAACAGCTTCCTTCAGTCAGTTCCCGCTGAGTCGATTCGCCATCGGGGCTGACCGGTGCGGCCTTGGCCAGGGCCATCCACACTGGGAATGGAAGCTTGCACGGCATGTGTCTCGCATGGCGAGCAAGGTCGAGCGTGCCGCAGTTGATCGGGCCGTTCAGCAGCCGGACGCCGAAGGCTTCCGGAATTCCATCCGGCTCGGCCACGCCGGCTGGTAGGACATAGTAGGTCTCGCAAGACAGCCACTGATAGGACCCGCGCTTCGCTGCGGTAGTTGTCAAGGTAGTTGTCGCCGTGAGGGTGTGACTCAGGCTGCCGTGAGTTCTGTGTTTGCCTCCTTCGAAGGGGGCGAATCGGGGTTGAGGAGCACAGCGCTTTCGTAATGCCAACGACGGGTGTCTTTTGACCAACGATTTGGATTGGCTTGGCGTGCGGTTTCGTAGACGTCCTTGCGAGCTTTCAACAGTGCGGCGTCCAGACCCGCATGGCGCTGCGCGGGCTTGACGAACGAGATCGCGCTGTGACGGTGCTCATCGTTGTACCAGTGCAGCAACTGCGTCACCCAGCGTCGCGCTTCAAGCAGATCCTTGAAGGGTTGGACGGGTAACTGGGACGGTACTTCAGGGTCTTGAACGGGCCTTCGACGTAGGGGTTGTCGTTGCTGACGGCGGGGCGGCTGCGCGAGTGCGCCACGCCCAACTCCTGCAGCGTGGTCAGCATGGTTTGGCCCTTCATCGGCCCACCGCTGTCCGAGTGGACGGTCAGCTGTTCGGGCTGGATGCCTTGGCGCCGGCAGATGTCTTGCAGCAGTTGGCTGGACAACTCGGCGCTCTCGCAATCAAAGACTTGCCAGCCCACGGCTTTGCGGCTGAACAGGTCTTCGAACAGGTACAGGTAGAAGTGCTGGCCGCGCACGTCGGTGGGCAAGTAGGTGATGTCCCAGCAGTAGATCTGCTCGGGTGCTGTGGCTACCAGCGCGCGCGGCTTGCTGCGTTTGTGGGGTGCGCGCTCAAGCCGGCGGTGCGCCAGCTGCCCGGCCTCGCGCAGCAGCCGGTACAGCGTGGACTCGCTACCCACGTAGGTCCCCAAGTCCGCCAAGCGCGGCACGATCTGGCTGGGCGGCAAGTCGTTGAAGGCATGGCTGGACAAGGTGTCCATGGCGGCTTGACGCTCGGCTTCGGTGAACTTGTTGGCCGGGATGTGCGGCGTTCGCTGCGCCCTGGTTCTACGGTCGCCCGTGGCCGCGCCGGGGTGCAGCCACCGCTGAACGGTGCGCGCGGCCAAGCCCACAACGGCGCAAGCCTTGTGCAGCCGTGCGCCCGCCTTGCAGGCCTCGCTGATGAGGACCCCTGGCCTTGGCCGGGGCTTGCTCTCTGAACTCTGTTGAATGTCGGCTGCGTCTCATGTCCTGTCGCTCCTGTGCGGATCATCCGCTTGAAATTTGGATGCGACATCTATCCTGACAGAGGGGGGCCACGAGCGCTGCCCAACCGGCTGCGACCCGGTCCAGTTCGACAGCATCGCGACAGGGCCATCCGGCTGATCGCCAGATCGACATCAGTCGCGTGAGATTGCGTATTTCAGCGATCGTGGACGCCCGTTTCAGTCTGATCGTGGACGGTGAAACAGCGTGATCGTGGACGCGCCGGGGAGGCGCGCAAGTCCTGAGTTGAATGTAGCGCAATCGTCCACGATCAGCCTGAAACGGTTTGCCGTGGAGCCGGCGTCGGTGCCGGTTTTTGGGTTTGATTGATCTTCAGATTTGAGGCCCCTGCCAGGCCGCCGGAGGCGCCCCGAGCGAGCCCATGTACTCATGCTCGGTCCAGGGTGCCACGGGGCCCGCGCAAGGGCTGTTCATGCCGCCTGTGGGGCGCCGGTATCGCGCAGCGACTTGGTCGCCTTCAGCTCGATCTTGTGGCTCGAGTGCACGACGCGGTCGAGGATGGCGTCGGCCAGTGTCGGGTCGTTGAGGTAGGTGTGCCAGGCCTTCACCGGCAGCTGGCTCGTGATCAACGTCGAGCGCGTGCCCACGCGGTCGTCCAGCAGCTCCAGCAAGTCGTTGCGTTCGGCTGCACCCATGGGAGAAATGGCAAAGTCGTCGATCACCAGCAAATCGAGCTTGGCCAGTGCCGCCAGCCGCCGCGCGAAGCTGCCGTCGCCGTGGGCCACCTGCAGTTCGTCGAACAGCCTGGCTGCGCGCACGTAAAGCACCGAGAAGCCACTGCGCGCGGCCTGGTGGGCCAGGGCACAGGCCAGCCAGGTCTTGCCGCAACCGGTGGCCCCGGTGATGAGCAGGTTGCGCGCATGGCGCAGCCAGTCGCCGCCGGCCAGCGTGGCAACGAGAGCGCGGTCCAGCGAGCGGCTGGCACGCCAGTCGATGTCCTCGATGCAGGCCGCGCTGACCTTGAGCCTGGCCGCCTTGAGCAGCCCTGCCACGCGCCGGTCATCGCGCCAGGCGACCTCGCGCTGCACCAGCAGCGTCAGCCGCTCATCGAAGCCCAGCGTGCTGGCCGCCGTGCTGGTGGCCTGCTCTTCGATGGCGCGGACCATGCCGTCCAGGCGCAGGCTGCGCAGTTGGTCCAGGGTGTGTTCGTTCAACATGGGTGGGGTCTTCCTTCGTGGGTGGTTCGGTGGGTTGGGGATCAGAGGATGTCAGCCCGGCGGCATGCCGCGCACCGGGCCCTTGCAAGCCGTCTGGCCGCCCGTACCGAGAGATGGACGGGACGGCCAAACGCACGGGCTCAGTGGTAGTAGTCGGACCCGCGCACGTTCTCGTGCTCGATGGCGGGGCTGTCGGTGGCGGGGAACAGCGAGGGCTGCCGGTCCAGGCCGCACTTGAGGATGTTGGTGACGCTGCGCAGGTTGGGCGCGCGGATGGCCATGGCGCGCGTGCAGGCGGCCTCCAGCCGTTCGGCCGAGTACCGGCGCACCAGCGCCAGCAGGCCAAGGCAGGCGCGGTAGCCCTGCTCGGGATGCGGGCGGTGCTCCAACTGCCAGGTCACCACCGCGGCGGTGCTGACACCGATGCGCTGCCCCCAGGCGATGAGCTTGGCTGGCGTCCATTGCAGGTGCGCGCGATGCGACGCCGGCATGTGGTCGGGCGTGGTCGTGAAGCCGCCGCGCACGGCGCTCACGACGTGGCCGGCCACGCGCTGGTTCGACGCGAAGCACTCCAGCAAAGGCCCCGTGATGCGCAGCTCCACCTTGGCGCCGACGAGCCGGTGCGGCACGCTGTAGTAGTGGCCCTCGAACTCGACGTGGTAGTCGATGTTGACCTTGGCCGCCTTCCAGCGGCTGATGCTCAAGCGCGTCGCCGGCAGCGGCTTGAGTGCCGGTGCGTCGAGGCTGTCGAAGGCGCTGCGCCGGCAGCCGGGGAGCTTCTTGAAGGGCCGGTTGTTCAGGTCGACCAGCAGCTCAGCGATGGCCCGGTTGAGCTCGACCAGGTTGAAGAAGCGGCGGTTGCGCAGACGCGCCAGGATCCATCGTTGCACCAGCAACACCGAGCCTTCGACCTTGGGCTTGTCGCGCGGGTGCGCCGGGCGTGCGGCCAGCACCGCGCAGCCGTAGTGCTTGGCAAATTCCTCGTAGGTCCGATTGGGCTCGGGGTCGTAGCGGTGGGGGGTCTTGATGAGCGAGCGGGTCTGGTCGGGCACGATCAAGCGCGTCACGCCGCCGATGAATTCGAGCGCCAGCACCTGCGCACCGATCCAGTCCTCGGTGGTCTGGCGCGGCGTGGCGCAGGCGAAGGTGTAGTTCGACGCGCCGAGTGTGGCCACGAAGATCTGGGCCTGGCTGATCTCGCCGGTGGCCGCATCGATGATGGGCACCGTGGAGCCCGCGTAGTCGACGAACAGCTTCTCGCCGGCGATGTGCACCTGGCGCATCCAGCGCTGCTGGCACTTGGCGAACTCGCGGTACTTGATGCAAAAGCTGGTGTACTTGTAGGCCAGCGCTCCAGTGCCTGAGACGCCCTGGGCGTACTCCTCCCACAGCAGCATCAGGGTGACGCCGGCGCGCTTGAGTTCCTGGTGAACGACGGCGAAGTCGGGGGCCAGTTGGTGGCTGGCGCGGGACACTGCCGGGCGGTACAGCCGGGCCTCCAGGTCCACGTCGCTGAGGGTCTGGGCAGTGTCCCAGTCAACGCCGGCCGCGCGGGCCAGCGATACGTACTTGCCCACCACGCTCTTGGAGATCTTGAGCGTGCGCCCGACCTCGTTGTAGCTCAGCTCGGCCTGCATGTGCAGCCGCAATGTCTCTCGGATTCGGCGCATCGTGACTCTGTTGGTTGGCATCGGCTTGGACCGCAAAAAGCGGTGAGCCTGAGGCCGGGTCAAAAGATCACTTGCGCGCCACCCTCATCGTCCATGATCCCGCTGAAGCAGCGTCCACGATCAGACTGAAACACCGTCCACGATCACGCTGAAATGCCGTCCACGATCAGCCTGAAACGGCGTCCACGATGGGCTGAAATACGCAG
>JBBRPV010000027.1:0-45593 GCA_038227445.1 Burkholderiales bacterium
CGGCAACCTCAAGGGGCAGTTGCAGCTCTTCAGCGGCTACGGCGAGAGCCTGATCGACTACAACTTCAAGCAGACCCGCCTCGGCTTGGGCGTTTCGCTGGTCGAGTGGCGCTGACCGGGCGCAGCGCTTGCTGTCACGCGGGCCGAAACACCGTCGCGTCGTCATAAAAAGCGTGCTGCTCGTTGGCCGGCCACCAGCCCGGCACGCCGAGCACGGGCAGCGGCAAGTGCTGACGTAGCCCGAGGCGTTCGGGCGTCAGCGCATCGAGCAGAACTGCGTGCGCAGCCATGCCGATCCCTGTGCCATGCGGGTCATCCCGGCTGAGGGGAAGCACCCACACGTGGGCCGTGATCGGCTTGCGCGGGAAAGCCAGCTTCTCGATCAGCGCATGGCCGAACAGGGTCAACCTCGCATCGGCCCAGGCGGCGCGCTGCGCGACGAACAGCGTGTGCCAGTCACGTTTCCGCAGGGCATCGACCAGCACCGCGGGCGCCTGCCAGAGCGCAGCGTTCTCGTCGAACAAGGTCAGCGCATCGCGCACCGCGCCACGCCGGCCTTCGATGGGGCCGCGCACGATCTGTCCGACCTGCAGCTCGTTCAGCCGGCGCTTGATCGCCGGGTGCGCGAGCCAGATCAAGCCGTTGAACAAATCATGGACGTTGTCACGCGTGGGCACGCAGGCGGTGCGCGCGATGAAAGCCTCGTAGGCTTCGCCGTCGGGCAGGTCGCGCTGGGGAACGAAACGCAAGGGCCCCGCCTGAACCGTCAACCCGGCAGTGCGCACGTCACCATTCAATGCGTCGACCAGGCCGTGTTCGCGGGCGCGCTGTGCCAGCGCTTCGCCGTGCTCACGCAGCGGCGCCAGCCAGGGGCGCGACCAGTCGATGGCGTCGAGGCCCGCAACCCGGGACGGCGTCACGCCGACCGGGCGCCCAGGTAGCGAACCGTGCGCGGCTTGTCGGCGGGCGCGAGTTCGAAGTGCGCCTTGTGGCGCTTCAGGTAGCCACTGGGCGAAGCACTCTTGCTCTTCAGGATGTCGTGCTTTCGCATCGCCTCGCCGACCTCGTTGAGCTGCATCGCCCCACCGTTGGCTAACGCCGGAAATGCGTGGAGGATGGCCGCCACCTCGGACGGTAGCGCGGGCGGCAACGCCACTTCAGCAGGCGCGCGGGCACGCACGGGCTGGGCGCGAGTGCGCGTGCGAGCGCGCGCCGGTGCCGCTGCGGGCGCTGGCGCTGCAACGGATGCTGGAGCTGTCGCTGGCGCCGTCGGAGCAGCGCGCGCTGGTGCGCGCCCGGCCAAGCCCTTGCTCGGCACGCGGGCCTTCTGGTGTGCCATGTCGACGAAGCCGTCGTAGACGCCGCGCGAGTCTTCGCCGGTCTTGCCCAGTTGCCCGATGCCCAGCACCCGGCAACCCTTTTCGCGCAAGCGGATGACGAGCGGCGCGAAGTCGGAGTCGGACGACACGATCACCACCAACTGCGGTCGCTCGGTGGCCACGAGGTCGATGGCGTCGACGGCGAGTGCGATGTCGGTCGCGTTCTTGCCGGTCGACAGGTTCACGATCGGGCGGATCGAGTGGCTCTTGAAGAACTGCTGGTGCTTCAACGCCGTCTCGGCCGTGCAGTGGGCGCGCCGCACGTGAATGGCGCCCACTTCGGCCAGCACATGCGCCATGGCCTGGTCGATCACGCTGGTCGACACATTGTCGGCGTCGATGAACAGCATCACGGTTCCGGCAGTCTTCATGAGAGTTTCCAGTGCAATGTTTCGCCACCGCGCAGCGGCTTGAGTTCGGCATCGCCAAAGGGCAATGCCTCGGGCAGCACCCAGCTTTCGCGGCGCAGCGTGACGGTCCCGGTGTTGCGCGGCAGGCCATAGAAATCGGCGCCGAAACAACTCGCGAAGCCTTCGAGCTTGTCGAGCGCGTCGACCGCATCGAAGGCCTCGGCATACAACTCCAGCGCGGTCAGTGCGGTGTAGCAACCGGCACAGCCGACCGCATGTTCCTTCAGGGTCGCGGCATGCGGTGCGCTGTCGGTGCCGAGGAAGAACTTCGGGCTGCCCGAGGTCGCGGCCATGACCAGCGCGCGCCGGTGCACTTCACGTTTGAGCACCGGCAGGCAGTAGTAGTGCGGGCGGATGCCGCCGAGGAAGATCGCGTTGCGGTTGTAGAGCAGGTGGTGCGCGGTGATCGTGGCGGCGGTGTGCAGCCCCGCTTCGCTCACATAGTGCGCAGCCTCGGCGGTGGTGATGTGCTCGAAGACGATCTTCAGTTCGGGGAAGTCGCGGCGCAGCGGAATCATCCGGGTGTCGATGAAAACACGCTCGCGGTCGAACAGGTCGATGTCGGGGTCGGTCACCTCGCCATGCACCAGCAGTGGCAGGCCCAGGCGCTGCATGGCCTCCAGGGTCGGGTAGGTCTTGCGGATGTCGGTCACGCCGGCATCGCTGTTCGTCGTGGCGCCCGCCGGGTAGAGCTTGAGCGCGACGATGCCGGCGGCTTGGGCCCGCTCGATCTCGTCAGGTGGCAGGGTGTCGGTGAGGTAGAGCGTCATCAGCGGCTCGAAGGCGATGCCCCCCGGCACCGCAGCGCGAATGCGCTCGCGGTAGGCCACCGCCTGCGCTGCGGTGGTCACCGGCGGCTTCAGGTTCGGCATGATGATGGCGCGGGCAAACTGGCGTGCGGTATCGGGCACCACGGCGGCCAGTGCACTGCCGTCGCGCACGTGCAGATGCCAGTCGTCAGGGCGCAAAAGCGTGAGCGAATTCGTTGCATTCATGTGTGTCATTGTCGCGCGTCCCTGCAGGGGCACCCGCTGAGCGCCGGCTCGGACTAGACTCTTCGGCGCGCCCGGCCACCGCTGCGACGCGCGGGCGCGGCACGTCACATGTGCTGCGCCAGAACACACACACCAACCCGTCGTTGTGGAGCGAGAGATGCCTGCTGTTCACCGCTGGTTCTTCTGCAGTCTTGGCGCATTCGCTTGCGGCCTCGCACTGGCGCAAACAGCCGCCACCCCATCAGCCGCCGCCACGCCGCCGGAAGTCGACGAAAGCAAGATTCCGGAATGGGTGAAGCGCCAGGCCAGATCGCCGTACAAGGTCATCATCGAGAGCAACGCGGTGCGAGGCCGCGCGGCGGCGGCGGCGGCGGCCAGGGAAGAAGGCAACGGCAAGCAGGCGCAAAAGAAGACTGCGACGGCCGCGGTTCAGGCTCCGGCTCCGGCTCCGGCTCCGGCTGCAGTAGAACCGAGGGTCGAGGCCGCCGTGGCAAGGACCGCTGAACCGCCGTCCAGGGCGAACAGCGTTGCCGCGGTTCCACAAGCCGCCGAACCCGTCATCGAGACCGCTGCCGCGCTGGTTTCAAAGCCGGCCGTGACACCACTCCCGAACGCCAGCGCAGCGGCACAGCAACCTGCAGCGCAAGGCCAGGCAGAGCCCGAACCGGCGCTGCGGGTGGCCACCGCCAGTGCAGCAACCGCCGGGCCCATGCCGCTGACGCTCTTGCTGCGGGTCGAGCCGGCGATTCCGTCCGAGCTGATCGACAGCAAGTTGAACAGTGCGAAAGTGGTGGTCACGTTCACCGTGAACGCTGACGGCGAGGTGGTCAATCCTTCGGTCGCGTCGACCAGCGACCCGCGCCTGAACCGCAGCGTGCTGCGTGCCGTCAGGGACTGGCGCTACGCACCCATCGAGACCGCCCGGGAACACTCGATTCGCTTCGAATTTTCGATGCAGTAGGGCAGGCGAGCCCAGCCCCTTCCGGGCCTTGCGTACTGCTTCAGTGCTGCAGAATCTTCGACAAGAACTCTTTCGCCCGCGGCGAGCGCGCGTCCGGGTCACCGAAGAACTCTTCGCGCTTGCAGTCTTCGACGATCTTGCCGGCGTCCATGAAGATCACGCGGTGGCTGACCTTTTTCGCGAAGCCCATCTCGTGCGTGACGACCATCATCGTCATGCCTTCCTCAGCGAGCTTGACCATCACGTCGAGCACCTCGCCCACCATCTCGGGGTCGAGCGCCGAGGTGGGCTCGTCGAACAGCATCACGATCGGGTCCATGCTGAGCGCGCGAGCGATCGCCACGCGCTGCTGCTGGCCGCCTGACAACTGGCCGGGGAACTTGTCCTTGTGGGCCATCAGGCCCACGCGGTCGAGCATCTTCAGACCACGCACCATCGAGTCATCCGACGTGCGGTCGAGCACCTTGATCTGTGCCAGCGTCAGGTTCTCGGTCACGGTGAGGTGAGGGAAAAGCTCGAAGTGCTGGAACACCATGCCGACGCGAGCCCGGAGTTTCGGCAGGTCGGTCTTGGGGTCGGCGATGGAGATGCCGTCGACCACGATGTCGCCCTTCTGGAACGGTTCGAGCGCGTTCACGGTCTTGATCAGGGTCGACTTGCCTGAACCCGACGGGCCGCACACCACCACGACCTCGCCTTTCTTGATGGCAGTCGTGCAGTCGGTCAGCACCTGGAAGCTGCCGTACCACTTGGAAACGTTCTTGATGTCGATCACAGCGAGTTCCCCTGATCAGCGAATGATGGCGATCGTCTTTTGCAGCCGGCGCACGAGCATCGACAGGCTGAAGCAGATGACGAAGTAGACGACGGCAGCAAGCAGGTAGGTCTCAACCGGGCGGTTGAAGTTCTTACCAGCCACCTCGAAGCCCTTGAGCAGGTCGTAGGCGCCAATGGCGTAGACCAGCGACGTGTCCTGAAACAGGATGATGGTCTGCGTTAGCAGCACCGGCAGCATGTTGCGAAACGCCTGCGGCAGCACGATCAGTTTCATGCACTGGGCGTAGGTCATGCCGACCGCATAACCGGCGTGCACCTGACCCTTCGACACACTCTGAATGCCGGCCCGCATGATCTCGGAGTAGTAGGCCGCCTCGAACACGGTGAAGGTGATGATCGCCGAGAGCTCGACGCCCATTGGCCGACCGATCAGCAGAGGGATCAGCAGGAAGAACCACAAGATCACCATCACCAACGGGATTGAGCGCAACGTGTTGACGTAGAACGCCGACACGGCCACCAGCGGCTTCTTCCCCGACAAGCGCATCAAGGCCAGCACCGTACCCAACGCGATGCCGCCAATCATCGCGACGAGCGTGAGCTGAAAGGAGAAGATCAGGCCCTTGAAGATAAAGTTAGAAACGACGTTCCAGTTCAGGAACGTGAAGTCGAGCGTGGCGATCATTTGCCACCCCCAATCATGCCGGGCACCTGCACTCGGTTCTCGATGAACAGCGCGAGCCGGTTGATCGCGAAGGCAGAGACGAAGTACAACGCCGTCACCGCAAGATAGACCTCGATGCCGCGCGAAGTTTCCTCCTGCGCCTGCATCGCAAACATCGTGAGCTCGGCAATGCTGACTGCGAACGCCACCGACGAGTTCTTGACGATGTTCATCGACTCGCTGGTGAGCGGGGGAATGACGATGCGAAACGCCATCGGCAGCAGCACGTAGCGGTAGGTCTGCGGCAGTGTCAGGCCCATTGCAAGGCCGGCATAGCGCTGCCCCTTGGGCAGCGCTTGGATGCCGGCTTTCACCTGCTCAGACACTCGTGCCGAGGTGAAAAACCCGAGCGCGAACACAACGAGCACGATGCTCGGCACCGCACGCAAGCCGAGAAAGATCGACGGGATAACGTGATACCAGAGGAAAACCTGAACCAGCAGCGGCACGTTGCGGAACAGCTCGGTCCAGGTTTCGCCAATGGCCACCAGCCACTTGTTCGGTGTGGTGCGCAGAATGCCCATGAGCGAGCCGACGCCTAGCGCCACGACCAGCGACAACGCCGCTACCGACATCGTCCAGCCCCAGGCCGACATCAGCCACTCGAGGTATGTGCGCCCCCCACCGGTGTCTTGCAGGAACACCTGCCAGTCCCATTTGCTTCCCAAAGCTCCCCCTCGTTATGTTGTTCTTGGTGCCGTGGCAAGGCGTTCATCAACGGTCAGCGTGAACCCGCGTGCCACAGGCACCCGGGTTCGTCTGCCGCTCACTTCTTCGCGTAATCTTCCAGCGGCTTGTCGGTTGGGTTAGCCCATGCGGCCTTGGTCAACTCAGAGGCCGGCAGGCCGACCGTGGTGTTTGTCGGCGGGATCGCCTGCAAGAACCACTTGTCGTACAGCTTGGCCACTTCGCCGCTCTTGGCCATGGCCTTGATGCTGTCGTCAACGGCCTTCTTGAAGGCCGGGTCGTCCTTTCGGTACATGATGCCGATTGGCTCGACACTGATCACTTCACCGACGATCTTGAAATCGGCCGGCGTCTTTGCCTTGGAGATCAGGCCGGCCAGGATCTGGCCGTCCATCACGAACGCGTCGGCGCGGCCTGACTCGAGCAGCAGGAAGCTGTCGGAGTGGTCCTTGCCCATCAGTTCCTTGATGTCGACGTTGTTGGCGCGCTCGTGCTTGCGCAGCAGCTGCACAGAAGTCGTGCCTGTGGTCGTGGCCACAGTCTTTCCGGTGAGGTTAGCAATACTCGAAATGCCGGAGTTGGCTTTCACCGCGATGCGCACTTCTTCCACGTAGAGCGTGGGCGCGAAGGCCACGTCTTTCTGGCGCGTGGCATTGTTGGTGGTGGAGCCGCACTCCAGATCTACAGTGCCGTTTTGAACCAGCGGAATGCGGTTCTGGGACGTCACGGGCTGGTACTTGATGTCGAGCTTGGCAAGACCAAGCTGCTTTTGAATGTCGGCCAACACCTTCTGGCAGACCTCGTAGTGAAAGCCGGTGTATTTGCCGTCACCGAGCGTGTACGACAACGCGCCCGACGATTCGCGCACGCCCATCGTGACGCTGCCGGTCTCTTTGACCTTTTTCAGGGTATCGGTGGCCTGCGCGTTCGCGCCACTCATAGCGACCATCGCGGCGGCCACAGCCACGGCGCGTACAAACATCGACTTCTCCATACAAGCTCCTACGGTTACGGGGTTAAAAATTAAACAACGGATTCATCGGCACGCACGCCGACATGCAAATGCGCATTTGCCCGCAAAACAAGGGACAAGGGGTTTGCCAAACGCCGATTCAGTCCGGCACCCGGTCAGTCGGGTACTTCCAGAAGTCTTTCAGCAGATAGTTCATGGGCAGGTTCAAAGCCGTGTTGTTAGGCGAGATCGGCCGCATGAACCAACGCTCGAAAATGGCGTGCGCTTCGCGCGTGACGATCAAGCGTTTCATTTCTTCGTCGACGACGAGCTTGAACGCCGCATCATCTTTAGAAAGCATGATGGCCAGGGGCTCTATTGTGAGGAACTTGCCCACGACCTTGAGCCTGCTCGGATCGGCGCTGGCAGCGATCAAACCGTAGAGCAGCACATCGTCCATGGCAAAACCGTCGGCCTCGCCACGCTCGACCATCTCGCGCGCGCGCGCATGGTCGGGCGCCTCAAGAATCTGAATGCCCATCAGCCGTTCGCGGTTGGCGGAGTCAATGGCCTTAAGCGGTGTCGTTCCCTTGGTGGACACCAGTTTCTTGCCAGCGAAGCCGGCCAGCGTGTCAATGGTCGAGTCAGCGCGGACCATGAAACGCGCGCGGCAATGTAATGCGGTACGGTGAAGGCCACCTTTTGCCGCCGCTCGGCGTTGTTGGTGGTCGACCCGCACTCCAGGTCGGCTCGCCCATCGGACACGGCCGCGATGCGGTCGCCCGGCGACACCATCAGGTGCTCGATCAGCAGGGCCTTGAGTCGCAGGCTCTTGCGCACCGCCTCGGCCACATGTCCACACAGATCGACCGCATAGCCGATGGCTTTTTGGTCAGTGTCAACGTAGGAAAACGGCACAGAAGACGCGCGATGCGCGACCACGATCTTGCCGCGCGCCTTGATACGCTCGAGCACCGAACCGGCCACAGCAGGTAAGCCGGCAAACAGGAAAGCCCCAGCAATTGCGGCAAGAGGGAGGATCTTCATCGCCGCGGACTCTACAGCAAGGCTCATGCCACAGGCCTCAGCGGCTGGGTAAATTTCTCGGGCCGAAGCAAAGACTTTTCTTGCCGCGACTCATGCAGCCGAGTGCATCGGCCACTTCGGCGAGCCCGGTTTTGGCGATCAGCGCACTCTCAGAAGTGGTCAGCACGGAAGAGAGCTGGTACTACAGATACTTCTTGACCGATGCTGAGTGGGCTTGGGTCTTGGCGAACCAAGACCGCTTCGCTATGCGTTAGGCTCCCAGCGCCGCATACAGCACCAGAAGCGCTGGAAGAGCCGCGCCGCAATCACTCCTGAAGCCGACCACGAGCTTCGACAAGATGGACGATGACATTCCGTTCTGTCCTGAAGCCGCACCGCCGACGCGGCGCTTACACCAGCGCTTACATGCGCGCGCCTCTCCGCCGTTGAGCAGTGCGGTTTTTACCTATGGTAGGCCGTGTTGGACTTGAACCAACGACCAAAGGATTATGAGTCCTCTGCTCTAACCAGCTGAGCTAACGGCCCATGGCAGGCGATTGTAGGCACGTCGTCTTCGCGCAGCGCACGCGTCACTTGCTGCTGAGCGCGTTGCTCACAAGCCGCGAGGTAATGTCAACGATCTGAATCATGCGGTCATAGGCCATACGGGTGGGCCCGATCACGCCGAGCGTGCCCACGATCTGCCCGTTCACTTCGTACGGCGCTGACACGACGGAGAGTTCCTCGAACGGCACCACCAAGCTTTCGCCACCAATGTAGATGCGCACACCCTCGGCGCGGCTGCTCACGTCGAGCAGCCGCATTAACTGCGTCTTCTGCTCGAACATGTCGAAGAGCTTGCGCAGGCTGCCCATATCGCTGGAGAAGTCCTGCACCGTCAGCAGGTTGCGCTCGCCCGAGATCACGACCTGCTCCTGGCTGTCGGCGTGCGCTTCGCTGCCAGCCTGCACCGCCGCCTGCATCAGCGTGGCGATCTCGCCGCGCAGGGCGTCGACTTCGGTCTTGAGCCGCTCGCGCACATCGTCGATCGTGAGACCAGCGTAGTGCGTTGTCAGGTAATTGCTGGCTTCGATTAGCTGGCTCTGCGTGTAATCTTGCGCGGTGAAGATCACGCGGTTCTGTATGTCGCCATCGGGCGCAACCAGGATCACGAGCACACGCCGTTCGCTCAAGCGCATGAACTCGATATGGTGAAAAACGCTGGCTTTGCGCGGCGAGGTGATGACGCCGACGAAGCTCGACAGGTTCGACAACAACTGCGCTGCGTTCGCGATCACGCGCTGCGGCTGGTCGTGTGACAGTTGCGGCTCGATATGCGGCGCGTTGCCGAGGCTCAGCGGCTGCGCGGTCAGCATGGTGTCGACAAACAATCGGTAGCCGCGCGCGGTGGGAATGCGCCCGGCGCTGGTGTGTGGGCTGGCGATCAGGCCAAGCTCTTCGAGATCGGCCATCACGTTGCGGATGGTCGCGGGCGACAGCTCAAGTCCGCTGGCACGCGAGAGTGTTCGTGAGCCCACCGGCTGGCCGTCGGCGATGTAGCGCTCAACCAGGGATTTCAGCAGTGTTTTTGCGCGCTCGTCCAACATGATTTTCATTGTAGGTTGCGAGCGATTCTGAGGCGCGTTGCGCAGGGTCGCTGTGGTGTAATCCGTCGCATGACCAGCCGTTTTCGTCATGCCGCCCTCGTGGGAAAGTACCAGTCCCAGGGCATGCGCGGGGTGCTGGAAGAGATCGCCCAATTTTTGATCCGACAGGGCCTTGAAGTCTCGCTAGAGACGCAGACCGCGTTGAACACCGGCATCACCGACCACGGCGCCAAGACTCCCGACGAGCTCGGACACGAATGCGACCTGGCGGTGGTGGTAGGAGGCGACGGCACCATGCTCGGCATTGCGCGACAGCTCGCACGCCACGGAACACCGCTGATGGGCATCAACACCGGACGGCTCGGTTTCATCACCGATTTGCCGGCGGGCCAGTTCGCAGAATCGCTCGCACCGATGATCGCCGGCGACTACGAAGAAGAGCGCCGCACCATGCTCGAAGGCGGCGTGCAGCGCGACGGCGAGCTGATTTTTGAAGGCTTTGCGATGAACGACGTGGTGGTCAGCCGCGGCGGAGTGGCCAGCATGGTTGAACTGAAGGTCGAGATCGGCACCGAGTTTGTGGCCAACCTCCGTGCCGACGGCTTGATCATTGGGTCACCAACGGGGTCAACCGCGTATGCGCTCTCGGCCGGCGGCCCGATCCTGCACCCGAGCATCGCGGCCTGGGTGCTGGTGCCGATCGCGCCGCACGATTTATCGAACCGGCCAATCGTGTTGCCCGACACCGGCGAGATCAGCATTGGCATCGTCGCCGGGCGCGACGCGAGCGTAAGCTTCGACATGCAGTCGCTGGCCAGCCTGCAGCACGGCGACTGCATCAGCGTGCGGCGCTCGGCCCACCAGGTGCGCTTTTTGCACCCGCGCGGCTGGAGTTACTACGCCACGCTGCGGCGAAAGTTGCACTGGAACTCCGGGGTCAACTAGTGAACCCCCGAACTTGCGGCTGCGCCGCCTCACGACCAACCGAACGGGCCGCCGCCTTCCTAGTGGCGGCCCGGCCAAAGGCTTAGCAATGTTGCGGCGTTTGTCCCTGCGTGACTTCGTGATAGTGAGTGCGCTCGATGTCGAGTTTGATGCCGGTTTCTCGGTGTTGACCGGCGAAACCGGCGCCGGTAAGTCGATCCTGGTCGACGCATTGCAGCTCGCGCTCGGCAGTCGGGGTGACGCGGGCGTGGTGCGCGAAAGTGCGGCACGCGCCGAGATCGTGGCCGAGTTCGATGCAGCTTCGAGCTTGTCGGCCTGGCTGCATGAAGGCGGTTTCGTGGCGAGCGAAAGTTTGCTGCTGCGCCGCACGATCGACGCGCAGGGTAAGAGTCGCGCGTGGATCAACGGCAGCGCTGCCACCATTGCGCAGCTGCGAGAAGCGGCCGAACACCTCGTCGACATCCATGGGCAGCATGCGTGGCAGAGCCTGACACGCGGGCCGTCGGTGCGCGGGCTGCTCGATGCATTTGGCGGCGTCAACGCTGCACCGCTGGCAGCGCTGTGGGCAGATTGGAAGGTCGCGGCCGAGGCGCTCGCTACCGCGGGTACGCAGCAAGCCGGCCTGGAGCTCGAACGCGAACGACTGGCTTGGCAGATTGGCGAAGTCGACAAACTCGCGCCCGGCGCTGACGAATGGGCCGAGCTCGACGCCGAGCACAAGAGGCTGGCGAACGCGCAGGCTCTGATCGATGCAGCACGCTCGGCGCTCGATGCCGTTTCCGACGCAGACGACAACGCCGATGCGCTCACCGGCCGCGCGCTGCACGCCTTGCAGGACGTGGCCAGTTTCGACGCGCAGCTCTCTGCCACGATCGAGGTGCTGCAAGGCGCCCAAGCGCAATTGCAGGATGCGGCCCACACCCTGAGCGGCTACCTTAACCACACCGATTTGGAGCCGCGGCGCCTGCAGGCCCTTGACGAACGCATCTCGGCCTGGGTGGGCCTCGCGCGGCGCTATCGCCGACAGCCCGCCGAGCTGCCGGTGTCGCTCGCGCAATGGAAAGCCGATTTGGATGCGCTCGATGCCGCCGCTGACCTGCAAGCACTGCAGAGCCAGCTCATCCTCGCACTCGCCGCCTTCGAGGCCGAAGCGAAGCGCGTTTCGGCAGCGCGCCGCGCGGCAGCGCCCAAGCTTGCCGATGCGGTCACGCAGGCAATACAGCAGCTTGGCATGGCCGGCGGGCGCTTCGAGGTGGCGTTGACGAAACACGAGGCGCCGCAATCGTTCGGCCTCGAATCAGCCGAGTTCCTTGTTGCCGGCCACGCCGGCAGCACGCCGCGGCCACTCTCCAAGGTGGCCTCGGGTGGTGAGCTCTCGCGTATCGCACTGGCGATCGCGGTGACAACGACCCAGCTCCATAGCGCCGACGGTGAAGCTGTCACCGCTGCCGGCACGCTGATCTTCGACGAGATCGACGCCGGTGTCGGCGGTGCCGTTGCGGAAACTGTGGGCCGCCTAATGAAACAACTTGGTCGTGACCGCCAGGTGCTTGCGGTCACGCACCTGCCGCAGGTAGCGGCCTGTGCCGACCACCATTTCGTGGTGAGCAAGCAGATGCGCGGCGGGCTCACTTTGAGCGAAGTCCACAGCGTCGGCGGCGAGCTGCGTGTGGCGGAGGTGGCGCGCATGTTGGGTGGTGAACGCCTGTCGAACACTCGCCTCGCTCACGCGCAAGAGATGCTTTCCGTTGCTACCGAACCTGCAGTGTCGCCGCGGACGAAAAAATGAACGCGGGCAAGTCGACCAAGAAAAAAGCTTCTCCGGCGCCTGCGCCCGAGCAATCGAGCACCGCAAGCTCGATTCGCGAGGTGGTGCTGGTTACCGGTATTTCAGGCTCCGGAAAATCGGTTGCACTGCACGCGCTCGAAGACGCGTGTTTCTTCTGTGTCGACAACCTGCCGCCCGAGCTGCTGCGCGATTTTCTGCGCCTAGAACAAGAACGACTTGATCGGCGCGTCGCAATTGCCGTCGACGTTCGCAGCGCCGATTCGCTTCCTTACCTGCTCGAGCTGTTGGAGCAGCTGGGCAAGGAAGGCGTGTCGATTCGTGTCGTTTTTCTTGACGCCAGCACCGATGCTCTGGTGCGCCGCTTTTCCGAGACTCGTCGCCCTCACCCGCTGTCTGACGAGGCGGGGTGCAGCATGCTGGCGCGGCGCAAGACCGACCACGCGATCAATGGCCGCCGAGCGCTGGTCGACGCGATCGAACTCGAACGCGAGCTGCTCGCCGACCTGCGCGAAGTGGCGACCGTGATCGACACCAGCCAGCTGCGGCCGGCGCAGCTGCGCATTTGGATGCGCGACATGGTGCGGGCCACGGGCAACCGGCTGACGCTCGTGTTCGAGAGCTTCGCTTTCAAATACGGCGTGCCGCTAGATGCTGACTACGTGTTCGACGTGCGCGTGCTGCCCAACCCGCACTACGTGCGCGAACTGCGGCCGCTCAACGGGCGCGATATACCGGTCGCCGACTACCTGCGAGCCCAGCCCGAAGTAACGGAGATGCTCGGCCAGATTGAAGCCTTTCTGTCACGCTGGTTGCCGGCCTTCGAAGGCGACCAGCGCAGCTACCTCACGGTCGCTATCGGTTGCACCGGCGGCCAGCACCGCTCGGTGTATTTCGTGGAAACGTTGGCGCAGCGTTTTCGCGATCTCGCGGCCACGCTCGTGCGTCACCGCGAGCTCGACGCCCGCGACTGACGGCAACGCAGGCAAGGGCATGGAACACGCCAACCACCGGGCTGCCGCTGTTCCCACTGAAGGCCATGTTGGCGCCCAGTAGTCCGCGAAGCTTGGAGGTATTCGAAACGGGGCATGGCGACCTGGTAGGCGTCTCGCTGCGCTGGCAGCCACAAGCGTCAGACAGAGGACAGCCAGCACTTCAGCACCAGCTTTGCTCGAAGCGGCGCGCTGCCAGGGTCGCCAACTCGCTGGTGTGAGTTCTTGCCGATCTTGATCGGTCGCCGAACAAGAGCCGATGGAATTGCCGGTTCCGATCACGCCGCTGCAGCTTGTCGACGACTTTCTGCTCCGTCGGGCGTGCCGGATTCATTCTCAGGCTCGTCACCTTTGCAGCAGCTTGCGCAGCGGTGCAGGCAAACCGGCGGCGAGGGCGGCTTCGTGCGTGAACCAACGCCCGTTCGGCCAGGCACGCACCAGCTCGGCAACGCGGATTGCGGCGGTGTGCTCGGGCACGGTCCAGCGCAGCGGGTGCAGCGTCCAGTCGAGGTGTGTCAGCGTGTGTTTGAAGCTGGGCAGGACTTCCGCTTGGCCGGGCCAGTCTGTGCTGGTGGTGTCAAAAGTGTCCATCGAATCGAACTCGGGCAGGCTCCACAAGGCGGCCCACACCCCGGTCGGCGGGCGCTGCACCAGCCAGACCTGGTCCCGCCAGTGAATCCACAACCACACGTGCTCGCGTGAGCCGCGCTTGAGCTTGCGCGTCTTGACTGGAAAGCGCTGCTGAGTCTGCGTACGCGCCGCCACACACAGGCTCTGCGCCGGACACAGCAGACACGAGGGTGAGCGCTGCGTGCACAACGTGGCGCCCAGGTCCATCACGCCTTGGGTGTAGCGCTCGATGCCGACTTCAGGCAGCAGCTGCGTGGCCCTGTCCCACAAGGCGCGCTCTTGTGCCGCTTCGGCCAGGTCACCCTCGAAACCGAGCACGCGGGTCAGCACGCGTTTGACGTTGCCATCGAGAATCGCGACCCGCTCGCCGAAGCAAAAAGCGGCGATCGCCGCGGCGGTGGAGCGACCAATGCCAGGCAAGGTGGCAAGGTCCACGCTGCTGCGTGGAAACTGCCCGCGGTGCTCGGTGACCACAGCCTGCGCGCAGCGGTGCAGGTTACGCGCGCGGCTGTAGTAGCCCAACCCGCTCCATAACGCGAGCACATCGTCGAGCGGTGCGGCGGCGAGTTCACACACGTCAGCGAAGCGGTGCAGAAAGCGATCAAAGTACGGGAGCACGGTGCTCACTTGGGTCTGCTGCAACATGATCTCGGAGAGCCACACGCGGTAGGGGTCGCGGGTGTTTTGCCAGGGCAGCAGGTGGCGGCCATGCAGCCGTTGCCACTCAATCACCCGGGTACTGAACTCAGGGTCTTCTGTCGGACGTGCTGCGCCGACGCCGACCCTCGCCAATTCAGGCCTGCGCGAGAAGCAGTTGCTCTGCGGCTTCGGCCATCGGCCCGGCGCAGGCTTGCTCGCGCATCGCTTCGAGCAGGTGGCGCGTGCGGACCAAAAGGCTCTGCAAACGTTCGTCCTGCGCTTCGATTTCACCCAAACGCAGTTCGAGCTCGCTGGCGGCCGTTTGTACGCGTTCGAGCGACTCGCGCCGGCGCCGGAAATTGCGGCGCCGCTCGCGTAGTTGCGAATCGACTTGGGTTGATGTCGACTTGTTCCACATTTCGAGATCGCCACTCGCATTCTCGAACACCACACGCAACTTGGACACCAGCATGCGCCGGAACTGTTCCATGAACTTGGGCTGAGACAGGCGCAGCGCCTGCGTGAGGCCCAGGTACTGCACGTAGTTGGTTTCGATTAGGCTGAGTTCTTCGACATAGCGCTCTATCGCAGGCGCTTTGGTCAGCGCCAGGCTGAAGCCGAACTCTGCATTGAGTCTGGTGAACGAGGCGCCGAGCATGTCGCGCACTTCAATGTTGAGGTGTTGCGCGCTGGTTAACAGAGTGCGCAGCTTTGTGCACAGCAGGACGAAGGCCTTCTTGGCGCCAAGGTTAAGAAGCGATTTGTTCATCGCCGCCTGCATCTCGCTCACTTCCTCGCGCAGCCGGTCAGACGACAAGCCGACGAGCGCGTCTTTCAGCATGCGGCTGTGTACGACACGCAGCGCCTGAAGGCGCACGGTGCACTGCTCGAACTCTGCCGTTTCGGCATCGACACGATCAATCATCAGGCGCAGCTTGGTGCTGCTCTTGCCACGCAGGCCGCGCAGTTCAAGCATCTGCTCGGCGAGCTGGCGCCGAGTGTCGCCCAGCCGCCGTGCGACATGGCTTTCGATCTGCTGCGCGCCGTCTAAGACCACGTCTTCGAGCACCTGGCGGCGCTGCGGCAACAGTTGCGTGCCAAGGGCAGATTCGAGCTCGGGCAACTGGCTCGCGCGCAACGCATCATGGTCGCCCATAACGCGAGCTGCCAGCGCCTGGCGGGCCGACAGAGGGAACACACGCTCGGGCGGAATGTCGAGCGTGCGCGCGGTGTCTCGCCGCACGCTGGCAATCTGTGCTTGCACTGCCGTGGGGGTGGCCAGTGGATCGAGCAGGGCGTCGATCTTGTTGAGCACCACGAAGCGCGTAGCCGTGTAGCTGCCGAGGTGGTCACGCCAAATCGCCATGTCGGACTTGGTGACGCCGGTGTCGGCCCCCAGAATGAACACCGTGGCGTGCGCCGAAGGCAACAGGCTCAACGTGAGTTCCGGTTCGGCGCCGATGGCGTTCAGGCCAGGCGTATCGAGCACCACCAACCCCTGCTTGAGCAAGGGGTGCGGATAATTGATAACCGCGTGGCGCCACGCAGGCACCTCGACGCGGCCTACGTCGTCGAGCGGCGGGTTGTCTTCGGGATGGGCGTCGTCCCAGAAACCGAGGGCACGCGCCTGATCCTTGCTGACGAAGCTGGTTCGTGTCACCTCGAGCAGCGACTGCGCCAGCTGCTCAGGGTCGCGAACCAGCAGCGGCATGACCTTCCAGGCGCGGCGTTGTGGTCGCAGCTCGGTCAGCGAGAGCCCGTCGAGACGCGTTTCGATCGGCAACAGCATCAGCGAGGCAGGCTCTTCGGCGTCCCAGCCCAGCTCGACAGGGCACATCGTGGTGCGACCAGGCGCGGCTGGCAGGATGCGTCGGCCGGTGTCGGCGAAGAAAATTGCGTTGATCAGTTCAGACTTCCCGCGCGAGAACTCGGCGACGAAGGCAACGACCAGTTTTTCGTTGCCGAGCCGTTCACGCAACGAACTGACCTGGATGCCGACAGAGTCATCGATCAGCTCGTGGTCACCGAGATAACGGGCCACATCGTCGAGCCTTTGCGCAAGCGTCGCCCGCCAGCCACTGAGGGCATCGAGACTGATGGCAAACGATGGCGAAGATGTCATGAAAAATTGAGTGGTGCAGTGTTGAGCCGACTACGCGGTCATGGTATCGCAAGCATTCGCGCGGCAGACGTATGAAACATCTGCTCACCAACACTGGGCGAGAAACCGCGAAGCAGTTCCCAAATCACTCACCGACGCTGGCAGTCGGCGCAAAAAAACGTGGCGCGCTGCCCCTGCACGATGCGTCTGACGCTGCCGCTGCAACGCACGCAGGCCTGGCCAGCCCGACCGTAGACACGCGCCTGCAACTGGAACTCGCCCGCCATGCCGTGGGCATCGCGAAAGTCACGCAGCGTCGAGCCACCAAGAGCGAGCGCGCGGGCAAGCGTTTCGCGCACGGCCTCGGCAAGCTTGTCGCAGCGCGCGCGGCTGACGCGGTCGCAGCGCGTGCGCGGGTCGATGCCCGCTTCGAACAGGGCTTCGCAAGCGTAAATATTTCCTGCACCGACGACGATCGCGCCGCCGAGCAGCGCCTGCTTGATCGCGACGCGGCGGCCACGCAAGGCAGCGTAAAGGTGCGAGCCCGTGAAGGCGGCATCGAATGGCTCCAGCCCCAGGCCGGCAAGCAGCTTGCCGGCCATGCCGGTATCAATTGCCGACGACCAGACGACGGCGCCGAAGCGCCGCGGGTCGGTCAGGCGCAAGGTACCGAGCGCAGTGACAAGGTCGAAGTGGTCGTGCGGGCCGGGGGCGGACGGCGCTGCATCGAAGGCCAGCGAACCCGACATACCCAAGTGCATCAGCAACCCGCCGCGATCAATTGCAAGCCACAAATATTTACCCCGCCGGGTCACTTCGCCGACCGATTGCGACACCAGTGAAGCCGGCGTGCAGCCCAATGGCCAGCGCAGCGGTTTTCCGAGGCGCACGGCACGAATCTGCGCGCCGTGAATACGCGTCGCAAAACTCTGGCGCGTGACTTCGACTTCGGGTAGTTCTGGCATAAAGGGAATTATCGTGGCGGGCTTGGGTCGCACCCGTTGCCATGACGGGCGGTCAACGCTAGGGACGAGTTCTCGTCGAGCGGCCGCCGTAGCAGGCCCTAAAATCTGTTGGCCTTCTAGGAGTTAGTCGATGCCAATTTCCAGTTCCCGATTCCGCCTCGCCCGCAGCCTGCTGGCCGCAGCGGCCGCGGTCGCGATGGCGCAAGGCGCCTTCGCACAGGGCGCCGACGGCACGCAACTCGCGCTCGCCGAGGTCGACAGCTCCGGCATAGACGCACCGCTGTTCTACCAACTGCTGATCGGTGAGATCCAGTTGCGCGAAGGCGAAGCCGGCGCTGCATTCCAGGTGATTCTTGATGCGGCCCGCCGCACCAAAGACGAACAACTCTTCCGCCGCGCAACCGATATCGCGTTGCAGTCGCGTGCCGGCGATCAGGCCTTGCTCGCGGCAAAGGCCTGGCACCAGACCTTGCCTGAATCACTTGAGGCCTTGCGCTACCAAGTGCAATTTTTAGTCGCGCTCGACCGACCGCAGGAGACGCTCGAACCGCTGCAGGCATTGCTGAAGATGACAATGCCGGCCGACCGCCCGAGCCTCATCACCGCGCTGCCGCGCTTCTTTGCGCGCAGCACAGACAAGGCCCAGATCGCCAGATTGACCGAGAAAGTCCTGGACCCGTATGCGGACGTTTCAGCCACTCGGGTAGCTTGCTTGGTCGCCATCGGGCGGAGCTGGCTGGCCGCACGAGACAACGTCAAGGCACTCGGCTTCGCCCAACGCGCGCACGCGCTCGAACCGTCGGCCGAAGACCCCGCCATTCTCGCGCTCGAGCTGCCACCCGGAGACGCGACGGCAACGGCCATCGTGCGGGGCCACCTGGCAGCGAAGCCCGACAGCAACGGTGTTCGGCTGCTCTACGTGCGCGCCCTGCTGGCGATTCCGCTTTACGCCGACGCGACCGCGCAGCTTGAAACGTTAACGCGCACCGCACCGCAGCTGGCGCAAGCCTGGTTGACCCTGGGTGCGCTACACCTGCAACTGCGCGAGCCCGCGCCAGCGATCCTGGCGTTGCAGCAGTACGTTCAGCTCGTGCAGGCGGGCGGCGCGGTGCCCAGGCCAGATGCCGAAACGGCCGACGACGACGCCCCCGCATCAACGGCCGATGCGCTGACCCGCGCGTGGCTGCTTCTGGCGCAAGCCGCCGACCTGCAAGGCGACTTCCGCGGCTCAGAGGGTTGGCTCGCGAAGATCGACGACCCGCAGCGTGCGCTGGAAGTACAGACACGGCGAGCGTCCCTGCTGGCGCGCCAGGGCAAGCTGGCGCAGGCGCGTGAGTTGATTCGCCAGGTGCCCGAAAAGAGCCCGGCCGATGTTCGCGCCAAGCTGCTTGCCGAAGCGCACATGTTGCGCGATAGCAAGCAGTGGGCAGAGGCAAACACCGTTCTGGCCAAGGCCAACGTGGAATTCGCCGACGACGTTGACCTGATCTACGAACAATCGATGATGCTTGAGAAGCTCAACAAGCTCGACGACATGGAGCGCCTGCTACGCCGCGTGATCGCGCTAAAGCCCGATTACCAGCACGCGTACAACGCGCTTGGTTATTCACTGGCCGAGCGCAACGTGCGCTTGCCCGAGGCGCGCACGTTGATCAAGGCGGCGCTTGATCTGAGCCCGGGCGAACCGTCGATCACCGACAGCCTTGGCTGGGTCGAGTACCGCCTAGGGAACCGGGAAGAAGCGGTCCGCTTACTGCGCGACGCGTATCGCGGCCAGCCAGACGCCGAAATCGCGGCACACCTGGGCGAAGTGCTTTGGGTCATCGGCCAAAAAGGCGAAGCCCGCACGGTATGGCGCGAAGGCCGCGGCCGCGATGCTGGCAACGAGGTGCTGCGAGAAACCTTGGCGCGCTTGCGGGTCGACCTGTGAACCGGCGTTGCCGCCTGGTTTTACTTGTGGCAGTGGTGCTGACGAGCGCCTGCGCGAACTCCCCGAAAAGCGCCGAAGACGTCGGCGGCGAAACACTGGGCGGCCGGATGAGCGTGCGTGTGGACGCCTTGGTGGGCGCGCCGGCGCAGTCGGTTTCGGCGGCGTTCGAATTGCGCGGCGACGCAGGGCGTGGCCGGCTTGATCTGCGCACGCCGCTCGGCAATGTTTTCGCTCAGGCCCGCTGGGCACCTGGCAGTGTGCTGCTGGTCACACCCCAGGGCGACACCCGGTTCGACGATCTTGACGCGCTGACCAGGGCCGTTCTCGGAGAAAGCCTACCTATCGCGGCATTGTTTGACTGGTTGCGAGGGCGCCCCTGGCCAGGCGCAGCCAGCACGCCGAGCGTGGCGCCGGCGGAGCCGGGCTTCGCGCAACTGGGCTGGGTCGTCAATCTGGCTCATTTCGACGAAGCCCAGGTCGGGGCACGTCGCGAGCGTGCACCGGTCGTCACGGTGCGCGCCATACTCGACCAGCGCTGAGCGCCTGTGAATCGAATCGGCGCACCCGGAGGGGCTACTGAAGTGGGGTCGCTCAGCGTTGCAAAGGCTCGCAGGAGCCCGAGTTGCTGCAGGGGTCTGCGCTTAGGTTGGTCCCGTGTGAGTGGCCTGATCGGGCGCGCAGCATTCATTCGCAGGCGCTGAGCGATGGCCTTGCGTTCGCTCTACGAGGTTGCGGCGCCGGCAAAGCTGAACCTTTTCCTGCATGTGACGGGGCGCCGCGCCGACGGCTACCACCTGCTGCAATCGCTGTTCGTGCTGATCGACTGGTGCGACACATTGCACTTCGAGCGGCGCAGCGACGGCCGGCTGCTGCGCCACGACCTGGGCGTGACGCTGCCCGCCGACGATCTATGCCTGCGCGCGGCGCGTGCGCTGCAAGTCGAAAGCCGCACACCGATGGGCGCCGACATCTTCATCGACAAACAGGTGCCCTGGGGCGCCGGAATGGGTGGCGGCAGTTCCGACGCGGCCTCGGCGCTGCTCGCCTTGAACCGGTTGTGGGGCCTGGGCTGGTCGCGCTCGAGGCTGATGACACTAGGGTTGAAACTCGGCGCCGATGTGCCTTTTTTCGTCGGCGGAAACAACGCCTTCGTCGAAGGCATCGGCGAGTTGCTGTCGCCCGTGCCGGTAGCGCCCGAGTGGCTGGCGGTCGTCAAGCCGGCGGCAAGCATCGAAACGCGCGCCATCTTCAGCAGCGAGCTGCTCGCTCGCGACACCGAAGCTGTTATAGTAGAAGGCTTGTCTTTCGGTGGATTTGCCGGCATCAGCGCGTTTGGGTTTGGGCGCAACGATCTTCAGATACCGGCTGAAGCAGTGTGCAAAGAAGTAGCGCAAGCAGCTGATATCTTGCGTCGCTGTTTCGGAAATAGCCGAATGACAGGCTCGGGCAGCGCGGTATTCGCGCGAGTGTTTGAGAAGGTCCCAGCCGAGTCGTCGGCAATGACAGGTGTAGTCGAGCGGCCCGTTGCTTTAATGCCTGCCGATCTGCCGGTCGGTTGGCTGAGCAGAATGTGCCGTAGTCTCAGGCAGCACCCTTTGGTAGGGTGGGCAGAAGACTAAAGAGGTTCGGCCGGTAGCCGCAAGGCTTCAGGCCCGTGTAGGGGAGTCGCCAAGTTGGTTAAGGCATCGGATTTTGATTCCGACACGCGAAGGTTCGAATCCTTCTTCCCCTGCCAAATGTCTTGTTTCCCGGTTCGGTGCGCATTGCCCGCCGGGGCTTCGCCTAGCCGGAGAGAGCGTGCTTTTTAACACCGTGCTGTTCACCGGGAATGCGAACCCTGCGCTGGCGCAGGAAATCGCCACCCACCTGGGCGTCGAACTCGGCAAGGCCAAAGTTGGACGATTTTCCGACGGAGAGGTCGATGTCGAGATCCACCAAAATGTCCGCGCGCGCGACATCTTTGTGGTGCAGCCGACCTGTGCCCCCACGAATGAAAACCTGATGGAACTGTGCATCATGGTTGACGCGCTCAAGCGCGCTTCGGCTCGGCGTGTCACGGCAGTGATTCCTTATTTTGGATACGCTCGCCAAGATCGGCGCCCGCGGTCAACACGCGTGCCCATCAGTGCAAAAGTGGTCGCCAACATGCTCGAAGCAGTCGGCGTAGAACGGTTGCTCACAATGGACCTGCATGCCGATCAGATCCAGGGGTTTTTCAACATTCCAGTCGACAATATCTACGCGTCGCCGGTGCTGCTGTCCGACTTGCAGTCGAAGCGATATGACGACTTGGTGGTCGTTTCGCCCGACGTTGGCGGCGTGGTGCGCGCCCGCGCCCTCGCCAAGCAACTCAGCTGTGATCTGGCGATCATCGACAAGCGTCGGCCGAAAGCCAACGTGTCGGAGGTAATGCACGTAATCGGCGAGATCGACGGGCGCAATTGCGTGATCATGGACGACATGATCGACACCGCCGGAACGCTCGTGAAAGCCGCCGAGGTGCTCAAGGAGCGCGGCGCGAAGAAGGTCTACGCGTACTGCACGCACTCAGTGTTTTCAGGACCGGCGATCGAACGCATAAAAAATTCGGCACTCGACGAGGTCGTCATCACCAACACCATCCCGCTCAGCGAGGAAGGTAAAAAGTGCACGAAAGTGCGCCAGCAGTCGGTGGCATTTTTGTTTGCCGAAACCATCCGCCGGATCTCCGACGGGGAGTCGGTCACTTCTTTGTTCGCGGAGCAGAACAGCAACTTCTGAAAATGAGAGCAAGGGTGCCACGGGCGCCTTTTCTTATCTGTAGGCCTGACGGCCTGTTACCCCGAAGGACCTGGTCGCGGGCCTTCACCACCTTGGAGTTATTCATGAAATTCACAGCTTTCGAGCGCACTTTGCAGGGGACCGGAGCGAGCCGCCGCCTGCGCATTGCGCAAAAGGTTCCGGGCATCGTTTATGGCGCAGGCACACCGGCCATGATCGAACTCGATCACAACGCTCTGTTCTTCGCGTTGAAGAAAGAGGCATTCCACTCGTCGATTCTCGAAATGGAACTCGCCGGCAAGAGCGAACAGGTGCTGCTGCGTGACTACCAGATGCATCCGTTTCGGCCGATCGTGCTGCACATCGACTTCCAGCGTGTCGACGCCACGACCAAGATTGTTAAGAAGGTTCCGCTGCACTTCATTAACGAAGAAAACTCGCCGGCCGTGAAGATCGACAGCTGTGTGGTGAACCACGTGGTAACCGAGCTGCGCATCTCGTGTCTTGCTTCGCAGTTGCCCGAGTTCCTGACCGTCGACTTGGGCAACCTCGCCAAGGGTCAGACCCTTCACGTCAAAGACATCCAGCTTGCCGACGGCGTCAAGGTCATGACCCAGGGCAAGCCGAACCCGGTGATCGTGTCGGTATCGGCGCAGGCTGCAGAAGAAGAGGTGGTTGCCCCGGTGGTCGTTGCTGCGTCGACAGAAAAGACCAAGGCCAAAAAGACCGAGAAGCAGAACAAGAAGTAAGGCTCTTCCACCCACAAGGGTGAACCCAAGCCCCACCTCGGTGGGGCTTTTTTGTGCCCTCGCCGCCTCGATAATTCTTGAATGATTCGACTCCTTGTTGGCCTGGGAAACCCAGGCCCTGAATACGAAGCCACCCGCCACAACGCCGGGTTCTGGTTCATTGACGAAGTGGCACGCAAGCTCGGTGCGCGGCTGGTGCCGGAACGGGGCTACTTCGGCCTTGCGGCACGGGTGAGTCGACCCACCGGGCCGATATGGCTGCTTGAGCCGATGACGTTCATGAACCTGTCGGGGAAATCGGTGGCGGCACTCGCACGTTTCTTCAAGATCGCACCCGAAGAAATCCTCGTCGCACATGACGAGCTCGATGTTCTGCCCGGAAACGCCAAGATGAAGATCGGCGGTGGCCATGGCGGGCACAACGGCCTGAGGGACATCAATGCCCAGCTTGGCAGCGCCGACTACTGGCGTTTGCGCCTGGGCATCGGCCACCCCGGCGTGAAATCCGAGGTGGCGGAGTACGTGCTGAGCAAGCCATCCACCGAGCATCGCGAAAAGCTCGAAAAATGCATCGCTCAGTCCCTCGGCGCGCTCGACCTGTTGATCGCCGGCGAGATGGACAAGGCCCTCGCGAAGGTGCATGCGCAGCCACCGCGCCCAAAACCTCCGAAGCCCCCAAAGCCAGCGCCTGACGACGGGCCAAACGATCACGCGGCCAGTATCACCGCCGAACCGAAGGAGTAGACATGAACCTCATTGCCACTTGCCTGATGATATTGATTGCCGTCAATGGCGTTCACGCCCAGACGGTATTTCGTTGCGGGAGCGTTTACTCACAAACGCCCTGCCCGCAAGGACGATTTGTCGAAGCGACTGACCCCCGCAGCGCGTCCCAGAGGGACGAAGCCGAGCGCATAGCGGCGGCAGAGCGCAAGCTAGCGGCCGACATGCGGAATGACCGCATCAACGAAGAAAATGCAAGGCGGCCCGCAACTGCGGGTAGCCTCAGCACGCCGAGGCCTGCAGCGGCCGCAGAACCTGACGCCGCGAAGCGGAAGCAGAAGCAGAAGCAGAAAAGGTCTTCGGTGAAGCACGCAGCAAGCGGGGACTTCGTTGCGTCCGGTCCGAGAGCCAAGAAAAAACGCGCCGTCAAATAGGCTGGCGCCGATCAGGACTAGGGCCTGTCATCAATTGCCGATGCTCGCGCGTTCAATTGAGATTGCGACGACACATGAGAGCCGATGGTCCGCTGGTACGCGCTTAGTCGCCAATTGATTACACACCCGAGGGGGCTTTTGCATCGGCAGCGGTCTGCTGCAAGCGGCGGTACTTTCCCCACAAGGACTCTTGCGTCTCCATGTGCGCCGGGTTGATTGGAATGCAGTCCACCGGACAAACCTGAACACATTGCGGCTCGTCAAAGTGGCCTACGCACTCGGTGCATTTGGCGTGGTCAATCTCGTAGATTTCGACGCCCATCGAAATCGCCTGGTTAGGGCACTCGGGCTCGCACACATCGCAGTTGATACATTCGTCTGTAATCAAGAGTGCCATATGGCCTCCTGATTAGGGGCGAATGTGGCACACGCTTGCAAGCGCGCACCGCACCCGACAGCGCAAGGCACATCTCGCGGATTCCCGCTCGTCGCATCGGTGATAAGAACGACCATGAATGCTTAGACCTCGGTAGATCGGACACGCTGGCTTAGCCTTCCGAGCACGGAGGGTGACACAAACTTCGAAACATCACCACCCAAGCTGGCGATTTCTCGCACGAAGGTGCCCGAGACGAACTGGTAACGGTCGCCTGGCGTCAGGAACATCGTTTCCACGTCGGGCATCAGCTGGCGGTTCATACCGGCCATCTGGAACTCGTATTCGAAGTCGCTCACCGCGCGCAGGCCTCGCACCACCACTTTGCCCCCGCTGCCGACCACGAAGTCGCGCAACAGACCCCCAAAGGCTATCACCTCGACGTTCGGGTACTTGGCCGCGAGCTCGGTCGCAATGTCGAGCCGCTCGGCGAGCGTGAACATCGTGCGCTTGTGATGGCCAGCCGCCACCGCGACGATGAGCCTCTCGAACAAGCGACTGGCGCGGCGCATCAAGTCTTCGTGCCCAAGTGTCATCGGGTCGAAGGTGCCGGGGTAGACAGCGGTGAGTTTGGTCACAGACGTCATCGCAGGCTCCTGACGGTTGATTTCGGCCGGAGTGTAAGCCGCCCCAAGGTCATACCGGCTGCATGCGCTGCAGCAGATGAAAGTGCACCCCGCCGGCACGCGACTGACGGTGCAGCCTGAAGCCCAGCGCCGCCACGGTGTCGGGCTGAAGCGGCTGTCCCGCTTCGACGTAGACGAAGCCTTGCGGCACGACCACGCGCGCCGCAAGTGCGAGCGCCGGTTCGATCAGCTCTGCGTCGAACGGTGGGTCAATGAATACCAGCTCGAAAGATGCCGGTGAGCAGCGCGCCATCCAGGTCATGGCATCAATCGCTTCGATACGGAGTTGCTCTGCCTTCAAGCGAAGTTTCGACTCGGTCAGGCTCGCAGCGAGGCGTCGGTCGCGTTCGAGCAGCACCACCTGGTCGGCGCCACGCGAAGCGGCCTCGAAACCGAGCGCACCGGCGCCGGCAAAAGCGTCCAGGCAGCGCCAGCCGCTCAAGTCCTGGCCGAGCCAGTTGAATAGGGTTTCGCGCACGCGGTCTGGTGTGGGCCGCAGCCCCGGCGTGTCGGCCACCGGCAACTTGCTGCGTTTCCACTGCCCACCGATCAGGCGGACCTCGTTGCGCCGTGGGGGCGCGGTCACTGGAGCACCTTCACGCTGAGCACTCCGGTGTACGCCACGGGCTCCGCCGGGGCCCCTGCCTGGACCTTGGCCGCCCGGCGGGCTCATGAGCGAACCGGGATGCCGTCGCGGGCGAGCAAGGCCTTGGCTTGGCCAACACTGAACTCGCCGTAGTGAAAGATGCTGGCGGCCAGCACCGCGTCGGCGCCGCCGATGCGGATGCCGTCGGACAGATGTTCCAGCGCGCCGACGCCGCCAGAAGCGATCACTGGCACGCTCACCGCATCGCTCACGGCGCGTGTGAGCTTCAGGTCGAAGCCGATTTTTGTACCGTCGCGGTCCATGCTGGTGAGCAGGATCTCACCGGCACCTTGCTTCGTCATCTCGCGTGCCCAGTCCACCGCGTCCAGCCCGGTGTTCTTGCGCCCCCCATGCGTGTAGACATCCCAGCCTGAGCCATCGGCGCGCGCTTTTGCGTCGATGGCCACGACGATGCACTGCGCGCCGTATTTCTGCGAGGCCTCGCGAATCACCTGCGGGTTCGCAACCGCCGCCGAGTTGAAGCTGACTTTGTCGGCGCCTGCGTTGAGCAGCCGGCGCACGTCAGCCACAGTGCGCACGCCACCGCCGACCGTGAGCGGAATGAAAACCTGCGAGGCCACCGCTTCGATGATGTGAAGGATCAGGTCGCGCTCGTCGCTGCTGGCGGTGATGTCGAGGAAGGTGAGTTCGTCGGCGCCCTGATCGTTGTAGCGCGCCGCGATTTCTACCGGATCGCCGGCGTCGCGCAGCTCGACGAAGTTAACGCCCTTCACGACCCGCCCGCCGGTCACGTCAAGGCAGGGGATGATTCGCTTCGCAAGCATCTCAGGCAAGCGCCAGACGACCCGAAGCCGCCAGAGCGCCCCTTGGTGGAAGGAGCACAAGACGCCCAAGGGCTGTCATGACGCGGCGCCGATCTCGTCAGCGCGGTTTTGAGCTGAGGCGAAATCGACGTCACCGCTGTAGATCGCGCGGCCGCAGATCACGCCGGTGACGCCCTGGTCTTCGACGGCGCAGAGCCGTTCGATGTCAGCGATGTTGGACAGACCACCAGAGGCGATCACGGGGATCGTCAGCGCCTGCGCCAGCTTCACAGTCGCTTCGATGTTGACACCGCTCAACATGCCGTCGCGCCCGATGTCGGTGTAGATCACACCTTCGACGCCGTACTCTTGAAATTTCTTCGCCAGGTCAACCACTTCGTGGCCAGTGAGCTTGCTCCAGCCGTCGGTCGCAACCTTGCCATCTTTCGCGTCGAGGCCGACGATGATGTGGCCGCCGAACGCGGTACAGGCATCGCGCAGGAAACCCGGGTTCTTGACCGCAGCCGTCCCGATGATGATGAACGAGAGTCCGTCGTCGAGGTAACGCTCGATCGTGTCGAGGTCGCGTATACCGCCGCCGAGCTGCACCGGGATCTCGTCGCCCACCTCGGCCAGGATCGCCTTTATGGCACTCTCATTGACCGGCTTGCCGGCGAAAGCGCCGTTCAGGTCAACCAGGTGCAGCCTGCGCGCCCCGGCGTCGACCCAGCGCCGCGCCATTCGAGCAGGGTCTTCGCCGAAGGTCGTCGAGAGCTTCATGTCGCCTTGTTGAAGACGAACACAGTGACCGTCTTTCAGGTCGATCGCGGGGATTAGCAGCATGGCCGAAGGGCTGGTTGTGAAAGAGGAAGGGCGCCGGAGAAATCGCGCAACCGATCAGGCGAAGCACCCGGTCACGGGTTCCAGCGAAGGAAGTTGCGGTACAGAGCCAAACCGTGCTCGGCGCTTTTCTCGGGGTGGAACTGAGTAGCGAAAATGTTATCCCGCGCGAGCGCCGAGGTAAAGCGGCTTCCATAGTCTGTCTCGCCGGCACTGTGGCGTGGGTCCGACGGCCGGGCATAAAAGCTATGCACGAAATAGAAGTAAGCACCGTCGGGCACTTCTGCCCAGAGAGGGTGCGGCTGGGATTGGAAAACGCGATTCCAGCCCATCTGAGGCACTTTGTAACGACTGCCATCGGGCTGAAGCCGGCCGTCCAGCTCGAAACGGATCACGTCGCCTTGGAACACGTGCAGGCCGTCGGTCGGCCCTTCTTCGCTGCGCGACAGCAGCATTTGCATGCCGACGCACACGCCCATCAACGGTTTGTGGGCCGCGGCGTGCATCACGGCATCTTGCAGACCCGACTCACGCAGCTCGCGCATGCAGTCGGGCATGGCGCCCTGGCCTGGCAAGACGACACGTTCTGCGGCGAACACCTCGTCAGGCTTGGCCGTGACCACCACGTCCAGACCCGAACCCTGCGCGACGTGCATGACCGCCTGCGACACCGAGCGCAAGTTGCCCATGCCGTAGTCGACGACGGCGATGGTCCGACTCATATCAAAGCGAACCTTTCGTCGAAGGAATGACGCCCGCAGCACGCGGGTCGATCTCGAGCGCCATGCGCAGCGCGCGCGCGAACGCTTTGAAAATTGTCTCGCACTGATGGTGTGCGTTGTCCCCGTGCAGGTTGTCGATGTGCAGCGTGACGCCGGCGTGGTTGCTGAACCCCTGGAAGAACTCGTAGACGAGCTGCGAGTCGAGCGAGCCGATCATTCCGCTCTTGAAGTGGACGCGCATGTGCAACCCCGGGCGGCCCGAGAAATCGATGACCACACGCGACAGCGCTTCGTCGAGCGGCACGTAGGCGTGGCCGTAGCGGCGCAGGCCCTTCTTGTCGCCGACGGCCCTGGCCACCGCCTGGCCGAAGGTGATGCCCACGTCTTCCACCGTGTGGTGACCGTCGATGTGCAGATCACCCTTGGCCTCGATGTCGAGATCGATCAGGCCGTGGCGGGCGATTTGGTCGAGCATGTGGTCGAAGAAGCCAATGCCTGTCGCCAACTTGGCGGCGCCGCTGCCGTCAACGTTCAGCGTGACGCGGATCTGCGTCTCGTTGGTGTTGCGAACCACTTCCGCCACGCGTTGCAAATTGCGGTCAACCGTCGTCATCACAGGCTCGCTTTCAGTGCTTCGATCATCAGGGCGTTTTCTTCTGGCGCGCCAACTGTAAGACGCACGCAGTTGGTCAGCAGCGGGTGCATACCGGCGATGTTTTTCACAAGCACACCCCGTGCTTTCATACCCTCGAAGCAGCGTTTCGAATCGGGCACACGCACGAGGATCATGTTGGCTTCGCTGGGGAATGACCGCACGCCGGGAATGGCGTGCAGTGCGGCCTGCAAGCGCGCGCGTTCGCTGCGGAGCACCGCGGCCTGACGCGCGAATTCGTCGGCGTGCTCTAGCGCGAACAGCGTTGCCTCAGCATTGAGTGCGCTGATGTTGTAGGGAGGTCGCACTTTGTCGATCTCGTCGATCAAAGCTGCGGCGCCGACCATGTAACCCAGCCGCACGCCAGCCAAGCCGAACTTGCTCAGGGTGCGCATCACGAGCACGTGCTCGAACTGCGCCACCTTGTCCATCCAGGTGCTGGATGAGAACGGCTGGTAGGCCTCGTCGAACACCACCAGCCCGCCCTGTTCGCCCACGGCGGCAACGACGGCCGCGATCACGCCAGCGTCGAACAGGTTCGCTGTCGGGTTATTTGGGTGGGCGATGTAGGTGATTGCCGGGCGGTGCTTTGAGATCGCCGCGAGCATCGCCTGAGCGTCGAGTTCGAAGTCGGCCGTGGTCGGCACGCCGACGAACTTCAGGCCCTGCAGCTTGGCCGACATCTCGTACATCACAAAGCCAGGCAGCGGCGCGAGGATGGTGGCGCCGGGCACGTCGCAGGCCAGCGCTAGCAGCGAGATCAGTTCGTCGGACCCGTTGCCGAGCATCAGCTTGCAGCCGGCTGGCAGCTTCACGTAGGCTGACAGCGCCGCGACCACATTATTCACGCAGACGACAGGGTAGCGGTTGATCGCAACCCGCCCAAGCCGCTCGCCGAGTTCCTTCTGCAACGCTTCGCTCAGGCGGAACGGGTTCTCCATAGCGTCGAGCTTGACAAGGCCGGTGCTGTCTTGAATGGCATACGCGTGCATCGACTGGATGTCCTGGCGCACCAGTTTCTTCAGCCGCTCCGGCAGCGTGATCATCGAGCTTTCTCCATTCGCATTTCGGCCGCGCGCGCATGCGCCTGCAGGCCTTCGCCATACGCCAACTCGGCCGCAATCAGACCCAGCTTCTGGGCACCCGCTTCGCTCACTTCGATCAGGCTGCTGCGCTTTTGAAAGTCATATACCCCGAGCGGTGAAGAGAACCTTGCCGTGCCCGCGGTCGGCAGCACGTGGTTCGGCCCGGCGCAGTAGTCGCCCAAGCTTTCGCTGGTGAAAGCACCGAGGAAGATCGCGCCTGCGTGGCGCAACAGAGGCTCCCATTGGTGCGGGTCACTCGAGCTGACCTCAAGGTGTTCTGGCGCGATGCGGTTGCTGATCTCGCAGGCCTCTTGCATGCTGCGTGTGTGGATTAACGCGCCTCGCCCTTCGAGCGAAGCACGGATCACGGCCGCGCGTGGCATCGAAGGCAGCAGACGGTTGATCGCTTCTTTCACCGCAGCGATGTAGGCAGCGTCGGGGCAGAGAAGAATGCTCTGTGCCATCTCGTCGTGTTCGGCCTGGCTGAACAAATCCATCGCCACCCAGTCGGGCGGCGTCGTGCTGTCTGCCAGGACCAGAATTTCGCTTGGGCCGGCGATCATGTCGATGCCAACCTTGCCAAATACGCGCCGCTTGGCGGTGGCCACGTAGGCGTTGCCCGGACCGGTGATCTTGTCGACCGCGGGCACCGTGGTGGTCCCGTAGGCCAGTGCAGCCACGGCCTGCGCACCGCCAATCGCGAACACTCGGTCGACACCGGCTATCGCCGCAGCGGCGAGCACCAGCGGGTTGCTCTGCCCGCCCGGCGTGGGCACGACCATGATGATCTCGCCGACACCCGCGACCTTGGCCGGCAGCGCGTTCATCAGCACACTCGACGGGTAGGCGGCCTTGCCCCCAGGCACATAGATACCCACGCGATCAAGCGGCGTGACCTTCTGGCCCAGCAGCGTGCCGTCTTCGTCGCGGTAGCTCCACGAGCGGCCGCAGGCTTCGAGCTGCCGCTCGTGGTAACTGCGCACACGCATCGCAGCGGCTTTGAGCGCGTGGCGTTGTGCCGGCGTGATGCTGGCCAGCGCTTCTTGCAGTTCGCTGCGGGGAAGCTCCAGCGAAGACAAGCGCCCGGGCGCCACGCCGTCGAAGCGTTGCGTGTACTCCTGCACCGCCACGTCGCCACGCTGGCGCACGTCAGCGATGATGGATGCAACGACCTCTTCGATCGCGTGGTCGGTCTCGGCCGACCAGTGCAGCACACGCTGAAATTCCGGCTCGAAGTCGGGCGCAGTGGTGACGAGCTGACGAATGTTGACGTTGATATTTGCACTCATGCTCGCGCGCCCACTGCCGCTTCGAAAGCGTTGATGATGTCGCGGATCGGCTCGCGCTTGAGCTTGAGCGCAGCCTGGTTGACGATCAGCCGGGAAGAGATTTTCATAATCTCTTCCACCTCGATCAGGTGGTTTGCGCGCAGCGTGTTGCCGCTCGACACGAGGTCGACGATTGCATCGGCCAGCCCGGTCAGGGGCGCCAGTTCCATCGAACCGTAGAGCTTGATCAAGTCGACGTGCACGCCCTTGTTGGCGAAGTGGTCCCGAGCGATGTGAGTGAACTTGGTCGCCACCCGAATGCGCGAGCCGTGTTTTACGGCGCCTGCATAGTCGAAGTCGGCCCGCACCGCCACGCTCATGCGGCATTTGGCGATCTGCAGGTCGAGCGGCTGGTAAAGCCCCCCGGCGCCCAGTGCGCCATCTCGTCCGCTTGCGCCGTGTTCAATCAACGTGTCTTTACCGACCACGCCGATGTCGGCGCCACCGTACTGCACGTAGGTGGGCACGTCGGACGCGCGCACCAGCACCAGGCGCACGTCGGGCCGGCTCGTGCCGACGATCAGCTTGCGTGTCTTCTCGGGGTCTTCGGCCACCTCGACGCCGGCCGCTCTGAGCAGCGGCACGATCTCTTCAAAGATGCGGCCCTTGGGCAGTGCAAAGGTAATCACTGCGCCCCCCACCGAACCGACTCAAGGGCGGCGCACGTCACCTCGGAAAGCGGCGAAAGACAGTGGAGCTGCAGGCTCATTTTGAACGCTCTATGTCGGCGCCGATGCCGCGCAGTTTTTCTTCCATTCGGTCGTAACCGCGGTCGAGGTGGTAGATCCGGTCAACCACCGTCTGCCCGTCAGCCACCAGCCCGGCGATCACCAGGCTCGCCGACGCGCGCAGGTCGGTCGCCATCACGGTCGCTCCGGAGAGTTTTTCAACGCCGTGCACCACCGCCTTGTGACCGTCGATCTCGATTTTCGCGCCCAGCCGCACCAGTTCGTTGACGTGCATGAAGCGGTTCTCGAAGATTGTTTCGGTGATGACCGCGGTTCCTGAAGCAATGCAGTCGAGCGCCATAAACTGCGCCTGCATGTCGGTGGGGAACGCCGGGTACTCGCTGGTGCGAAAACCCACCGCCCGCGCACGCTGATGGTTCTTCACCCGAACCCAGCCGGCCGCCACATCGGCTTCGATCATGATGCCGGCCTCGCGCAGCTTGGCGATCACGGTGTCTAGGTGGCCGGCGTTCGCACGCCGCAGCAGCACGTCGCCACCCGCCGCGGCCACGGCACAGAGGAAGGTGCCGGTCTCGATCCGGTCGGGCACGATGCGGTGCGCCACACCGTGCAGCCGCGCCACGCCTTCAATGCGGATGCGGCTGGTGCCGTGGCCTTCGATTTTCGCGCCCATGCCGATCAGCATGTTCGCCAAGTCGCCGATCTCTGGCTCCTGTGCAGCGTTCTCGAGCACCGTTTCGCCTTCGGCGAGCGTGGCCGCCATCAACAGGTTTTCGGTGCCGGTCACCGTGACCATGTCGGTCGTGATGCGCGCGCCCTTTAGCCGCGTGGCCTTGGCCAGGATGTAGCCGTGCTCGACCGTGATCTGCGCGCCCATGGCCTGCAAACCCTTGATGTGCTGGTCGACCGGCCGCGAGCCGATCGCGCAGCCGCCGGGCAACGACACGGTGGCTTCGCCGAAGCGCGCCAGCAGCGGCCCAAGTGCGAGGATCGACGCGCGCATCGTCTTCACCAGCTCGTAAGGTGCTTCCGGTGACGAGACCCGGCTGGCGTCAAGCGCCACCGTGTCAGGCGCAGCTTCGCTGCGCTCCGCCGCCACACCCATGTTGCGCAGCAGCTTGAGCATCGTGTTCACGTCTTGCAAGCGCGGCACATTCGAAAGAAGGACCGGCTCGGCCGTAAGCAAGGCGGCACACAGTTCAGGCAGGGCGGCGTTCTTGGCGCCAGAGATCGTGACCTCGCCTTCGAGTTGGCGGCCACCACGAATCAGGAGTTTGTCCATAGGGATGCAGCGTGTCTCTACAAGCGCCCCAGGGTTCTAACAACAGCTTTCAGCACTCGGGTGGCAGCAGGGCCGAGACGAGGCCGGCAGCCGCAGCAAGACCTGCGGCTGGTTTCAGTGGTGGTGGCGCGCGGCGGCCGAGTCGGGCTCGGCAGCGGCGCTTGTTTGGGCCCACTCGGCGGGGGTCAGTGTCTTCATCGACAGGGCGTGGATTTGCTCGCGCATTCTATCGCCCAGCGCCTTATAGACCCGCTGGTGACGCGCCACGCGGCTCGTGCCTTCGAACTCGACTGACACGATGGTGGCGAAAAAGTGTCGGCCGTCACCTTCCACCTCAAGGTGGTCGCAGGAGAGTCCTTGCGCAATGAAACGCTGGACTTCGGCGGGGGTGGGCTCAGACATAGTGGAATCGATTTTAGCGGCAAGCCCCGCGCGCCGCAGCTACGATGGGTTTTTAGCGACGGAAGCGAGGTTTGGCGTGCGCAGCATCTTCCACCTGGCGTTAAACGTGCGTGACCTTGGCGAAGCGCGCCATTTCTATGGCGACACGCTCGGATGCACTGAGGGCCGCAGCGCGCCGAGCTGGGTCGACTACGACTTCTTCGGGCACCAGATTTCGCTGCACCTGGGGGAGCCGTTCGCGACCGAGCGCACCGGGGTCGTCGGCGAGCAGATGGTGCCAATGCCGCATTTCGGGGTGATTCTGGAGTTGGCGGAATGGCAGGCGCTGGCCTCTCGCTTGCAGTCGAAGAGTGTTCAGTTTGTTCTCGAGCCGGCGTTGCGATTTGAGGGGCAGCCGGGGGAACAGTGGACGATGTTCTTCCTTGATCCGTTCGGCAACCCAATGGAGGTAAAGGGTTTCAGGTCGCTTGACACCCTCTATAACTCATGAGGAAGCGGGCACGGCAGGACTCGGGCACTCGATGGCTGGCCTAAGTTGATTCTTCATCGAAGTAGTCGCTGTCCAGCTTTGCAGCTTTGACAGTACGGGCGGACATACCGACCTCGTTGTCGATCATGAGCTCGGCGAGGCGCGGTCCGTCGACAAGCACGATCCGCTCTACGGACTTCGCAAATTCGATGGCTTGGGTTGTGTAGCCGGAGGTGGTGGTGAACACACCTTTGTTTGCTCGTCAGTGCCGAATCTTGTACCCGATCCGCAGCAGATGCAGGCACACCGCACACACCACCAGCGTCGCCGCACCCACCACCAACAGCCCGGTCCAGGGCGATACATCGCTCACGCCGAAGAACCCGTGCCGAAAGCCGTCGATCATGTAGAAGAACGGGTTCAGGTGGCTCACGCCTTTCCAGAAGGGCGGAAGTGAGCCGACCGAATAGAACACGCCCGAAAGAAACGTCATCGGCATGATGATGAAGTTTTGGAACGCAGCGATCTGGTCGAACTTCTCGGCCCACAGGCCCGCCACCAGCCCGAGCGCGCCCATCATCACCGCGCCAAGCAACGCGAACACCACGATCCACAACGGCTGCGCGAGTTGCAGCGGCGCAAACCACACGGTCACTAGCATGACGCCGCCGCCCACCACCACACCGCGCACGAGCGACGCGCCCACGTAGGCTACGAACCAGGCCCAGTGCGACAGTGGCGCAACCAGCAGGAACACGAGGTTTCCAGTGATCTTGCTCTGGATCAGCGACGAGCTGCTGTTCGCAAACGCGTTCTGCAGCACGCTCATCATCACCAGGCCGGGGATCAGAAAACTGGTGTAGCCGACGGTTCCGTACACCTTCACGTGGCCTTCGAGAACGTGGCCAAAGATCAGCAGGTAAAGGATGGCCGTGAGCACCGGCGCGGCAACCGTCTGGAACGCCACCTTCCAGAAACGCAGCACTTCCTTGTAGAGCAGCGTGCGGGCGCCCGACAGCACGTTGTTGGCGCTCATGCCGGCTCCGCCATTGGCGCACCGTTCATGATTTCGAGAAACACGTCTTCCAGATCAGCGCGGCCAATCTCCAGATCCTCCGGTTGGCAGCCGGCAGTGCGCAACACCCCGAGAATGGTCTCGACCTCGTGTGCGTCGTGCGCCGTGATCTGCACGATTCGCCCGGTCACTCGCGCCTGCGCAGCGAGTTGCTGCGGCAGTGCTGAGTCCATCTTGAAGCGCAGCATCGTGCTGGCGGTGCCGGCCAGCAATGCCGAAGTGCGATCAAGCGCCACCACCCTGCCCTGCTTCAACATCGCGATCCGCCCACACAAAGCTTCGGCTTCTTCGAGGTAGTGCGTGGTGAGCAAAACGGTATGGCCTTCTTTGTTGAGCCGCGCAACGAACTGCCACAGCGCCTGGCGCAGTTCCACGTCGACCCCAGCTGTCGGCTCGTCGAGCACGATCACCGGCGGGCGGTGCACCAGCGCCTGCGCCACCAGCACGCGGCGCTTCATGCCGCCTGACAGTTGGCGCATGTTGGCGTCGGCCTTGTCGGCCAGGCCCAGATTGGCGAGCAGCTCGTCGATCCACGCGTCGTTGTTGTAAACGCCGAAGTAGCCACTCTGTATGCGCAGCGATTCGCGCACGCTGAAGAACGGGTCGAACACGAGCTCCTGCGGCACGATGCCCAGGCTGCGGCGCGCCGCGGCGTAGTCGCTGACCACGTCATGCCCGAGCACGCGCACCTGACCGCTGCTGGCGCTGGCCAGACCGGCGAGGATGCTGATGAGGGTGGTTTTGCCAGCGCCGTTAGGGCCAAGCAAGCCGAAGAACTCGCCGGGGGCAATGTCGAAGCTCACATCATCTAGGGCCCGGGTCGCGCCGCGGGTGCCGATGTACGTCTTGGTGACGTTCTGGAATGAAATGGCTGGCATGTTGGGGCGCGATTGTAGGCAGAGCGACCTTCTCTTCACGCGGGCCGATGCCGATGCGGCCTGCGCGCCGTTGATGCTAGATTCCAAGCAAAGACCCCGCCCAAACAACAAGCGCCCGAGCCAATGGCAACAACCCCCAAGAAGCCGCGCCGGACCGCCGAGCGCATTCTCGAAGTCACGCTGGAGCTGTTCAACCGTTTCGGCGAACCGAACGTGTCGACCACGCTGATCTCGGCCGAGCTCGGCATCAGCCCCGGCAACCTGTACTACCACTACCCGGCGAAAGACGAGCTGATCAACAGCCTCTTCGACCGCTACGAACGCTCGCTGAACGAGCTGCTTCGCGCTGCCGACGGGGTGAGCAACGTCGAAGACGCGTGGCTGTTTTTCCACATGCTGTTCGAGCTGATCTGGCAGCACCGTTTTCTTTATCGCGACCTGAACGACCTGCTGTCGAAGAACCGGCGTCTGGAGACGCACTTCCAGTTCGTGCTGAAGAACAAGGGCAAGGCGGTGCAGGCCGTTCTTGACGGCCTGGCGCGCGGCAGCGCGATGAAGATCGACCGGCGCGACATGGAACCCGTGGCCACAGCGATGGTCGTGGTGCTGACCTACTGGCTCAGTTTTGAATACGTGCGCGACCCGCGCCGTGCACTCGAGCCCGAAAGCGCCGGCGCAGCGCTGATGCGTGGCGCCTTCCACGTGCTCAGCCTGCTGCTGCCTTACCTGCGCCCCGAAGAGCGTGAGCACCTGCACGGACTCGCCGGCAACTACACAAAAGGAGACTAGACCCATGGCCAAATGGACCGCCTTCCCGCACGACGCAGCCGACTACGCATACGACACCGCCGCACTCAAGAAGAACTGGGCGCGCCTGCACGCCGGCGACGCCGAGCCGTTGCCCACCGACGCCAAGGTGCTGGCCGCCTGGGCGCTGTTCCACGCTGGCGAATTCCAAAAGGCCGCCGAGGCTGGCCTGAAAGCGGGCGGTGCTGGCATTACGGTCGCGAACAAGGCGCAGTCGATCTACGCAAACTACCTCGAAAAGAGCGAGAAGGCCAAGCTTGCGCTCTTTACGGAAGTGGCCGAGCGCGCCGAAGCGCAGATCGGTGCCGATGGCAAGAACGCCAACGCGTACTACTTCATGGCCTACGCACTCGGCCGATACAGCCAGGGCATCAGCATCACCAAGGCCCTTGCCCAGGGGCTGGGCGGCAAGATCAAAAGCGCACTCGAAACCTCCATCAAGCTCGAGCCGAAACACGCTGATGCGCATATCGCACTCGGTGCGTTCCACGCCGAGGTGATCGACAAGGTCGGCTCTCTGCTCGGCCGCACACAAGGTGCGAGCAAAGACACGGGTCTTTCGATGTTCAAGACCGCGCTGAAGCTGAATCCCACGTCGGCGATTGCGATGGTCGAATACGCCAACGGCATGGTCATGCTCGAGGGCGACAAGAAAATGAAGGAAGCCGAGAAGCTTTATGCCGATGCCGCCGCCTGCCAGCCGAAGGACGCCATGGAGAGGCTCGACGTGGAAATGGCGAAGGCGGAGCTAGAAGACTGAGGCTCGGTCGCCGGGCGCTGCGGCACGGCCGAGTCACCGCCGGCCACGGTCACTTTGCCACCGATTGCTTGCCGATTTGCGTGGCCAAAAACGCTTCGAGCTTCTCGTAGAAGGCTTGGCGGTTTTTCTCGGCATAGAAGCCGTGGCCTTCATCGGAAACGTAAAACCACTCTGGCGGGTGGCCGGCCTTCTTCAATGCGTCGCGCATCGTTTCGGCCTGCGCTGGCAAGGCGATTTCATCGCCGCCACCGTGCACGAGCAGCACCGGAACGCCGAGCTTGCCGGCCAGGCGCGAAGGCGAGTTGGCGGCTAGCTCGGTGGCATCTTCGCCAATGACCTTGGCGAAGTAGTTGAAGGTGCTTTGGCGCTCCTTGACGTGTGGGTTGTCGTACATCATCGCCAGGTCGTACACCCCCGCGTAGCCGACAGCACACTTGAACAACTCGGGGGCGCGGATCGCGCTCATCATTGCCGAGTAGGCGCCGAAGCTGGCGCCATAGGCGCACACCCGGTTCTCGTCGACGGCGCCCTGCGCGATGATCCAGCGCACGCCGTCGATCAGGTCTTCCTGGATCTAGCCGCCCCACTGCCGGTAGCCCGCAGACTCGAACCCTGGTCCGCGCCCGCCCGAGCCGCGGTAGTTGACTTGCATCACCGCGTAGCCCCGGCTCGCGAGGAACTGGGCATCCGTGTCGAAAAACCACTCGTCGCGCAGGCCGTGAGGGCCACCGTGGGGCAGCAAGACCAGCGGCATCTTGGCGTCGTCGCGGTTCACCGGCAGCGTCAGGTAGCCGTGAATCTCGAGGCCGTCGCGCGCTTTATAGCGGATGGGCCGTTGCTCGGCCATCCGCTCGGGTTCGATCCAAGGCCTGGTCGCGAACAGGAACACTGCCTTGCCAGTGTTTCGATCAAACAGGTAGTACGCGCCTGGATCGCGGTCGCTTGCGACACTGAACAGCAGCTTGGCACCGTCGTCTGAAAAATTGATGAAGTGCACGTGGCGGGTCGCAAACTGTGCGCTGAGCAGCTTGTGCAGGTTCGCCTCGGGCCGCTGCTCGTCGAAGTACCGCAGCTTGGGCACGCCCACCTGGGTGCCAGCGGCAAACGGGCCGGTGTTTTTCGGACCCCACTCGACGACATCGATGTTGCCGACCTTGTCCGCGACCAGCACCACGCGCTCTCCGCCAGCGATCGGCTGGCGCACGAACGCTCGCGGTCCAAAGTTCACCGACGACTGGGCGAGCAGCGTCTTGTTGTCGAGAGAAATGGAGGTCGGCCACAGGTCGCCGCGCTCGACATTCGAAAATTCCTGCCAGGCGTTTTTTGTGTCGTCGCACTTGAAGACCGTGTAGATCGCATCGGTGTCGCTGCCGAACGCAAAGCGCGGCTTGCCATCGGCCTGCATCATGAAATCGAAACCGGGTTTAGAGATTTCGGTCACCAGTCTGCGCGCCGCATTGGTGGAATCAACGTCGTAGAGCCGGCTCGAAGTCGCCGTGGTCGACCAGAGCTTCGCGGTCAGCAGGAAGTGGCCGTCGAGCGCGCCGGACACATGAGCAATGGAGCCGTAGCCTTTGTCGTCGGGCATGAAGGCGCCGCGCCGCGATCGGCCATACATGCTGTACCCGTACAGGTACTCCTGCTTGCGTCCGTCGATGTCCATCGCGACGACCTCGCCGTTCAGCTGCGGCCCTTCGAGCGAGCCGTACTCGCGCCCGGTGCTTACCGCTAGGCGGCTGTTGGTGATCCAGCGGTAAGCGGCCGGGGTCTCAAACACCGGCATGCGCACGGTGCTCCTGACCTTCAACTCGGCGAGGTCGTAGACGACCATGACCGACTCGTCGCGGCCGTCTTTTTGCACCCGCTGCGTGACGACGAGGTGCATGCCGTCGGGCGACAGCGAAGGTGCGCTGAACTGGCCGCGCCGCACGACGTCTGCGAGCGGAATCGCCGGCGCGGCGGCCTGTGCCAGCACCACGGTCGACAGCAATGCGCCAGCCAAGACCAGCCGACACACACGAGGCAGGTTCGCACATCGACCGCAGAGAGCCGAACGGAACATCAACATCCTCCCTTTTGAATTGGCCACACCATTGCGGGTGTTCGTGGCGCCGAGTCGAAAGAAACTTAAGCAGCCTCAGCCCAGGGCAGCATCATCGTCACGAGCAACAGCTTTTCGAACTCTGGCTCGAAGCGGTCGATGATGGCTTGCGGGTCGGGGCACAGCTTCTTATCGGTTATGAGCCCGAACTGCACGCCACCGCCATACGACAGGATGCTCACGCCCACGCCGATGTCGCCCGAGGCCGGCACCCAGAACATGGTCTGGCGCAGCGTGGAGCCGCACAGCATCAAGGCAGTGGCCGGGCCCGGCACGTTGGTCATCACGGCAGTGGCCTTCTTCGCGAACAGGCCAAGCAGGCCGTCTTGCACCGGCTTGATCAAGAGCCCCGCGACCGACAGCACCGCGAACGCGAGCAACGGCTGGTAGCTGTCTTTGAGCTGGTTCATCCGCGCACGCACCGCGTACACCCGCTCGATCGGGTTTTCGATGCCGATCGGCAGCGTGAGCGGCGCGAGGCCAAAGCGATTGCCGAGTTGCCAGGCCTTTTCCATAGGCCTCAGGTTCACCGGAACCATGGCTCGAATCTCCTTGCCCGCCGGGTCGTCTCCGCGCTCTTTCAGGTAGGCGCCAATGGCGCCAGCCACGCAGGCGAGCAGTACGTCATTGATCGAACAGTTGAGCGCTTTGCCGATCACCTTCACTTGTGCCAGCGGAAGTGGCTCGCCCCAGGCCACGATTTTTTGGCCGATCGGCTTGCCTTTGAGGAGCGTGGGTGAGTCATCGGGCATCAGCGCCATCGCCGCCACGTCGCCCACCACCTTGGCGCCGGTGCGCGCCATCTCGAGCGAGCCGAGCAGGCCCTGCTGCGGGTTCGAGAGAATCTCTATCGACTTGGCCACACCGCCACCGTACATGCCGATGGCCTTGCTGGCCAAGTCGGTCAGGGGTTTGACCACGGCATCGGCTAGCCAATCGCCTTCACTCTCGGCGGCTTGGCGCTTCTTGCGCCGGGGCGGGTCGATGCCGCCGTCGGTGATCGAGAGCATCACAGAGATCAGCGCAATCCCATCGCCAATGCAGTGGTGCACACGCGCCACGAGAGCGCTGCCACCCTCGTAGTCGTCGATCAGGTGAAATTGCCAGAGCGGGTGGCCGGGGTCTAGCGCAGTGTTCGCGAGATTGCCCACGTGGGCCTGCAGTGCCTCGCGTTCGCTTTGGCCATGCTCGCGTTTGAGCTTGCGCTCGTGCAGCACATGGCGCCGAATGTCGAAAGCCTCGTCGTGCACCCAGGTCGCGCCCATCGCGTCCTTGACCACCTTCTGGCGAAACCGGTCGTACTTGAGCAGCTTGTCTTCGACCCTCGCGCACAGCGCTGCGTGCGTGATGCCGGGTTGCACCAGCCAGACGCCGACGATCATCATCAGGTTCACGTCGTTGTCCATGCGCAACCACGCGGTGTCCACGCGCGACATGCGCTGCGAAGTTTCAGGCATCGGGGTTTCTCCTTGCGGCGTCTGTTCTATGTGCACCCAAGATGCTGGGTAACATCGACTCCGTCAATGGACATTTTGACCCACGGAATCAATGCCAATCAGGAGACCTATCCCCATGTCCGAACTGAAGAAACAATTCGACCAAGCGGCGGCAGACTCTGAGAGCCTGCCGGAAAAGCCCGACAACACCACCCTGCTGAAGATCTACGCTCTGTTCAAACAGGCCACCAGCGGCGACAACGAGGGCAAGCGCCCCGGCATCACGGACTTGGTGGGCCGTGCCAAGTGGGCCGCTTGGAGCCTGGTCAAAGGCAAGAGCAGTGATGACGCAATGCGGGAATACGTCGACCTGATCGACTCGCTGAAGTGAAATAAGACGCCTCGACTGGCGACTTCGCCAGTCGATCCCACGACGGGTGCGCGGCAACCCGACGCGAGCAGTTGCGCTAGCTCTTTGTCGCCTTGCGGGCAGGTTTTTTTGCCGCTGGCTTAGCCGCTGTCGCGTAGCTCTTTGCGAGCAGCGCGTCGAGGTTCTTCTCGATCTCAACCTCGATGGTCTTGCTGAAAGCACCGAGCAGGAAACCGAGCCTGGCTTCGAGCTGAAAGTGGTCGGCCGCGACCACGAGCTCGCCCTTCACGCCAGATCGACTGAACTCGACCGTATCGCCGGTCTCGCCTTCAAGAATGGTGCATTCCATCTCGAATTTCGTCTCGACCTCTTCGGCCCATTGCAACGCAACTTTGCGCGCCTTTGGCAGGCCGAGCGTGTGCTCTCGGTGGATCTTGATATCGGCCATGTATTTCGCTCCTCAGGGCAATGCAGCGTGCCGCTCGGCTTGGGGCAACGCTGAGATTCTTTTCACTTCGGCGTAGAAGACTTGAAAGTCGCGCCCGTGTCGCTCGAACAGGCGCTCGAAATTTGGCACCAGCTGGTTGTAGGCAGCGAGCACGCCAAACGAAGCATTGTTGGCGCGCGCAAACCAACCGTCATACCCTGAATACCCGCCCCAGCGTTCGGCTTTCATTTGCGTGTACTCGACACGCAGAGTGGCCATCAGCGCGCTCTTGCCCGTGCGCTTTTCGGCGTCACTGCCGGTGCCGCCGTAAAGCGCGGCGAGCAAGTTGCGGTAGCGCGCGGTCAGCTCGCGGAAGTCTTGCCGGCGCGATTCGAAATGTTCGTAATCCTCGCGCGCCTGCGGGCCTGCTTGCGTGCTCAGCCAGCGCGCCCCGCCGATGCGCTCAACCGCAGTGGCGAACGATTCGTTAAACACGGTGTCGCCCTTGGCAAAGGCCACCTGGTGCGCAAGCTCGTGAAAAATCAGGCGCGCCAGCTCGCCCTCGGGGTAGTCGATGAAGGTGTTGAGCAGCGGGTCGGCGAGCCAGTCGCCCGGCAAGGTGCCGAGCGTGGAGTACGCGGGCACACCGTAAACACTGACCTCGAGTCCCTGCGCGCGCAGGCCGGTGGCGAAAGCATCGGCCGCGGCGCGGTCGAAGTAACCGCGGTAACCGACGCACCCGACCACCGGAAAACACCAGGTCGCAAGCTTCAGGCTCAGCTCGGGCGCGGCCACCACGTTGAAGACCGCAGCACTGCGCTTCAGGTCGGCATAACGCCGGTAGCTGGCGTTGTCGGGCTCTTTCAATTCGGCGACCGCGAAATCGCGGATGCGCTGGCTCAAGGCCAGCCGCTCCTTCAACGCCGGTGGCGTGGCCGCGTCGTTAAGCCACTCGGGCACGGGCTTGGCCGCGCGCACCAGCGCCAAGTGGCCACCGACCGACTGCGCGTAATAGCCGATGGTGCTGCAGCCCGACGTGAAGCACACGCTCGCACCAGCCAGCAGCAGCACACCTCCGAACGACAGGCCCGCCATCAGCAGCCAGCAGTTCACGGCGCCGGCGCGCTCGCCGGGCTCACTTCGACCAGGCAGTCGTAGAAGCTTGGGGCCCGACCGATGTCGGTGAGTTGCTGGTGGGTGAGCTCATTGATGTTCGTGCCATCAGCGCCGAACTTGCGCCACCACACGCCCAGGCCATTGACCACACCTTGCCGCGCACGCGGGCTGACCACAGCCCTGCACAGCGAGCTGCCGCGGTCATTGAAAACGCGCACCATCTCGCCGTTCGTGATGCCACGCGCATTGGCGTCGCTGGCTTCGATCTCAAGCACAGGCTCGCCTTCGATGTCACGCAGGCTCTTCACGTTGACGAAGCTTGAGTTGAGGAAGTTGCGCGCCGGGGGCGAGATCATCGCGAGCGGAAAGCGGCGCGCCAGCTCTGGCGCGCTCACCGCGGACTCGTAGTTCGGCACGTGGTCGGGCACACCGTAGCCCACCGAGTCGATCATGCACTTGCCACTGGCACTCGGGAAGCCACCTTGCGCGAACGGTGCGTCGGGCAGCGACAGCTTGGTCCAGCCACGGGCGCGCAGCGCATCGAAGTCGAGGCTGTCGTTGAACGCGGCGCGCACCAGCGTTTCGTCGTCGTCGGCGAAACATGGGTCGATGAAACCCATGCAAGTCGCCAGCTCGCGAAAGATTTGCGTGTTGGGCTTGGCCTCCCCCAGTGGCGCGACCGCTGCCTCGTTGAACATCACATAGGTGTGGCCGTAGCTCGTGTGCACGTCGAGGTGTTCGAGCTGCGTGGTGGCCGGCAACACGTAGTCGGCGTGGTCGGCGGTGTCGGTCATGAAGTGTTCGAGCACGACCGTGAACAAGTCTTCTCGGGCGAAGCCGCGCACCACCTTGGCCGACTCCGGAGCCACCGCCACCGGGTTGCTGTTGTAGACGAGCAATGCTTCGATTTGCGGGCCGAACTCTTTCGAGGAAGCCCGCAGAAGATCGTCGCCGATCGTGCTCATGTTGATCGTTCGCGGGCCCCGGCCCGCCAGCAGGTCGGGGCGCTGTAATGCAGCGTCGTTGCGCACGCTCTTGAACCACCCCGAAGCAGACAGCAGCAGCCCGCCACCACGCTCGCGCCATGCGCCCACGAGGCTGGGCAGGATTGCGATCAAGCGCGCCGCGTTTCCGCCACCACGCACACGCTGCATGCCGTAGTTCAGGCGAATCGCGGCCGGCTTCAACTGGCCGTACTCAGCCGCCAGGCCACGCACCTCGTCGGGGCCGATGCCACAGACCTGCGCGGTGCGCTCGGGCGGCCACTGCAGCGCGCGCTCGCGCAGCGCCGGCCAGCCGTCGGTGTGCTGCTCGATGTAGTCATGGTCAAGCGATTCGCGCACGATCAGTTCGTGCATCAGCCCGAGCGCCAGAGCGCCGTCGGTGCCGGGCAACAACGCGATGTGTTGATGGCATTTGTCGGCGGTCTCGGTCTTGCGCGGGTCGATGCAAACAAGCCTCGCGCCAGCGCGCTTGGCGGCCTGCGCGAAGGTCCAAAAGTGCAGGTTCGAGGCGATCGAATTGCTGCCCCAGATCAGTATCAGCTTGCTCTCGGCGAAATACTCAAGGTGCATTCCGACCTTGCCGCCGTAGGTGGCAGTCAGCGCTTCGCCGCCGGCGCTGGAGCAGATCGTCCGGTCAAGCAACGACGCGCCGAGTTTGTTGAAAAACCGCGCCGCCATGCTTTCGCTTTGCAGCAGGCCCATCGTGCCGGCATAGCTGTAGGGAACGATGGCCTGCGGGTCGCGCGCGGCAATGTCGACCAAGCGCTGCGAGATGTCGGCGAGGGCGTCTTGCCAGCTCACGCGCTCGAATCGACCCAGGCCTTTCGGCCCGACACGCCGCATCGGAAACAGCACCCGATCAGGGTGATAGGTGCGCTCCGGGTAACGCGAGACCTTGGTGCACAGGGCCCCGTGCGTTGGCGCGTGATCGGGGTCGCCTTGCACCTTGACGGCACGGTCGTTTTCAACCGTGACCCGGATGGCGCAGGTGTCAGGGCAGTCATGCGGACAAACGGCGCGTTTGATGACTGTGCTCATGGATGAACTATTGCACAGCCCCGATCAGCGCATGCACGGCAAGCGCCGCGGTCATGCGCAAAGCAAGTGGCTTCACCCTGCGGCGATTGAGTCGGCCCTGCAGAATTCATCCAAGCGAACCGAGTACCGACGACGGCAGGCTGGGGAACCCAAGTTCGACACTTTCTGCGCGTAAGTTCTTGATTTGCCGAGATTGGCGAGTGAATCCGCAGACTACGCGCGGGCCGTCGGCGAACCTCCCGCTGGCGCCAGCAGTTCAGCCGGCGTAGGCATCGGCAGCCCCACTGCGGTAAACATTTCCTTCTGCGGCGCGCCCGGTTCTGTCAGTCCGCTCAGCACAAGGCCGTTCGGCGTCTGCAACGTCTGATGGTGGATGCGCCACAGCTGCGCCAGCAGGGTTGCCGGCGACTCCTCGCGCTGGCTGGCCTTCAAGCGCATGCGCAGCACCCGGTGCAGGACCAACGCCAG
>JBBRPV010000028.1:0-45259 GCA_038227445.1 Burkholderiales bacterium
GGCGGGGTTCAGCGCCGCCACGGCCTGGCGCAGGCGACCGATCAGCAGCACCTGCCGGTAGTTGTCGCGTTCCGGCGCGATGCCATCGGGTGCCAGGTCGGGCCCGTAGCGGTGTTGCCAGCCCACGTCGGCCAGCCAGCCGAGGGCTTCCTGTTCAAGCTGGTCTTCAGTCATGGTCATCCACTCAACAGCTCGATGTAGGCCTGGTAGCTGAAACTGCGGTTCTTCTTCTGCCCGGTCAGCTCGCTCGCGATGCCCAACTCCTCCAGCAGCTTCACCGCAGCGGTAGCCGTGGGAAAGCTCGTGCTTAGCTTCTGGCGCACCTGCTCGATGGTGAAGCGCGGCATCATCGGCAGCAGCTCAAAAAGGCGCAAGCTCACTGCACCCGCCTTGGGTGCGGCGAGCAGCCGGCGACGGTCGGCCGCCACCAGGCCGGCAATGGCCACGATGCCTCGCTCCGCCTCGGTGGATGCGGTCTCCACGCCTTCCAGGAAGAAAGCCACCCACCCCTCCCAGTCACCGTGCGCGCGCACCGCCGACAAGCGGCGGTAGTACTCGGCCTGATGCTGCTTCAAGTACCCGCTGAGGTACATCAATGGCTCGGGCAGCAAGCCCCAATGCTCCATCAACGCGGCGATCAGCAGACGGCCGATGCGCCCATTGCCATCGAGGAACGGGTGGATGGTCTCGAACTGCACATGCACCAGCGCCACGCGCACCAGCGGCGCGAGCTTAGGCGACTTCTGGTGAACAAAGCGCTCCAGGTCTGCAAGCAATGCCGGCACGCGCGCGGGTGGCGGTGGCACGAACACCGCATTGCCGGGCCGCGTGCCGCCGATCCAGTTCTGCGAGCGGCGCAACTCGCCTGGCTGCTTGCCCGTGCCGCGTGCGCCGCCCAGCAGCAGCCGGTGCGCGTCGCACAGCAGACGCACGCTGATGGGCAGGCCGCCGGGAGCGCGCAGGTTGTCGCGCACCAGCCGAAAGGCACGCAGGTAGTTGGTGACCTCGGCCACGTCGTCGGTGTTGCTGATGGCCAGACCTGCTTCCTGATCGAACAGGTCGGTCAGCGTGGCCTGGGTGCCTTCGATCTGCGAGGTGAGCAGGGCCTCTTTGCGGATGGCGCTGTACAGCAGCCAATCCACCGAAGGCACCAGGCCCGACACGCCCGACAAACGGGCCAAGGCCAGCTCGGCATTGCGGTGGCGTGCGACGAACGCCTCGGGCGCCAAGGCCGGGTTGGCCGGCGGCAGGCGGCGCGGCACAAAGGCCTGGACGGACTCACCCAGCGTGGTGGACGTGGCGTAGGTGCCGGTGCTGCGCATCGTATGAAAGCGTTCTTGAATGGCTGGGCGCGATATTAAAGCATTCTTTAATTCTCGCCGTGGCTTTGAAAGAACGCTGGCGCAGTCACGCCTCGGCCACCAGCGCCTCGGCTTCGGGCAGGCGCAGTTGGCCGGAGATCAGGCGAGGGAGCAGGGTGTCGCGGAGCGCGGCTAGGGTTTCGCCAGCGGAAGCATTGCGACTTCGCTGCATTTCAGTCGGGGCGACGATGCCTTCAAACGCAGTCAGAAGCCCAGGTGGCGGCGCGATCACAGGCACCGATCCCAGAATTCCGGTGTTGATGTTCGGCATCGTGGCACCGACGGCATGCTGGACAAGCCAGGTGCGCGCGTGAGGTGCGTCGAGCAGCATCGACAGGAACGTTGAGGATGGCCAGCTCTCCCCGGGCCGAACCAACAAACATCCCGTTCCACACAACCACCCCACTTCACGTTCGCTGATCAAGGCGTGCCGCTCAACGTCGCCACGTCGACTGAAAACAATGTCACCCTTGGTCAGCTTGTGCCGCGACAGGCGGTCAGCGTCGGCCGCGCGAATTCTGGCTATGGAATCAGTAGTTGCGCGGCGGTTTTGAATGTCCTTCGGCATCACAACGGGAATTCCCGACTCCACATAGTCAGACGCGTGCAACTGACTGCCGAACGGTCCCGTTTGTATGCTGCCGCCGTAGTGTCTGGTGAGTCCAGCCAAGTTCGTTTGCTGCCAACCCTGCGGCACCGGACCCAACGCCGAATCCTCAAAGCTGTCCGGAAACAAGCCCGCCAAAGCTTCGTCCATACCCGCGGGCGCGAAGCCTTGGCTCTTGGCGCGAACGGGATCGAAATCGACGAACCACGACTTGAACAGCGCCTGTGCGATGGCTTCGAGGGTGGCGTTGGTTTCGCGCAGGAGGGCGATGCGGTCGTCCAGGGCATTGAGCGTTCTGGCTATCTCCCGTTGGGTCGTGAGCGGCGGCAGACGCAACGGAACAGCAGCCAGGATGCCAGTGTTGAGACTCGGCATGGTTGCGCCAACAGCATGACGAACCAGCCAGGCCTTTATCTCCGGCTGTCGGAGGCAGTGGGATATGAACTGCGGGCTGGCCAGAGACTCGGGGCCGAGGCGAACCTTCAAGCAGCCCGTCCCACAAAGCCAGCCGACCTCGCGTTGGCGAATCAGCGCGTTCTTGGTGACGTCACCACGCCGACTGAACACAATGTCGCCTTGGCGGAGCACATGCCGCTGCAATCGGCTGACGTCCGATTGACCTATTCGCGCGATGCCATCCTCGGATATTCCTCCATCGCCAATGTTCGTTGGCATCACGACAGGGACACCCGAAGCCTTGTAGTCGGAAGTGTGCAATTGGCTCCCGAACGGTCCGGTCTGAATGGCGCCACCTTGCGCATCACAAACAGCACCGAGAGTGGTTGCCTCCCAGTCAAGACTCATTCCTCAGCCCCCGCCCCATCAACCCCCAACTCCCCCAACGCCCGTCGCAAGAATTCCTCCATCTCACTCGCCGCCGGCAACTGCAACTGATAACGCGATACGAACAGCTTGTTCGTCATGCCGGCCAGCGCGTACTGCACCATCTCGTGGTTCTTCTGCGTGCACAGCAGAATGCCGACCGGCGGCTGGTCGCCCTTCGTCATTTCGTGCTGCTGGTAGTAGCCCACATACGCATTGAGCTGGCCGAGGTGCTCGTGGCGGAAGGCATCGTTCTTCAACTCCACAAGCACATGGCACTTCAGCACGCGGTGGTAGAAAACCAGGTCGATGGAGCCGTGCTCGCCGCCGATGAGCACGCGCTTTTGTCGGGCCTCGAAGCAGAAGCCGTGGCCCAGCTCGATCAGGAACTGCTGCAGGCGGTCGAGCAAGGCGTCTTCCAGCTTGCGTTCGGTCATCACCTCTTGCGGGCGCAGACCGAGAAACTCGAACACATACGGGTCGCGGATGACGTGTTGCGGGCTTTGCGGCTCGGCTTGGCTGTGCGTCAGAAGCGCCAGCGCGTCCTTCTCAGTGGACAGGCCACTGCGCTCGAAGTACTGCGTGGCGATCTGACGCTTGAGTTCGCGCACAGCCCAGTTGCCCCGCAGGGACTCGACTTCGTAGAACAGGCGCTTGAGCGGCGCGCTGATCTGCAACAGTTCGGCAAAGTGGGTGAACGACAGCCGTTCCAGCAACAGCCTCGGATCCAGAGCGGGCGGGGCACTGGCGCCGGCCGGCGCCATGGGGCTTGATTCGGGAGTCACTGACTCCCGAATCTCGGGCAGGCCGATGCGTTGGGCCGCCGGCAGCGCCGCCCAAACGGGAGTCACTGCCTCCCGAATCTGCGGATAGGTGCTGTAGAACTGCCGAAAGCGCCGAAGCTCGCGCGCGTCGATGCGCCGCAGGCCTGCTACGCCAAGCAGTTGCGCCAACTGCTCCATCAAGCGCTCGCCATAGTCCGCACGATCAGCGCCCTGCAATTCGTACTCGGCGATGTGGTGGCCAATCAACCAATTGCGCAACGTCAGGCTGATGTTGATCGCCTTGCTGGCCTGTGCAGCGAAAAGCGAATGCGTTCGCGCAACGGCCGTGACGAGACCCGCGAAATCCAAAGTATCAGAACTCATACCCCAGCCCTCCCAGCTTGGCTCGGATCACGGCATCGAGCTCCAACCCCTTCGCCATCTGCTCACCCAGCTTCTCGGTCAGCACCTGCATCTTGGTGGCGAAGTCGGCGTCGTTGTCTTCCACCGCTTCGGCGCCCACGTAGAGCCCCGGCGTCAGCACATGGCCGTGCTCGGCGATCTCGGCCAGCTTCACACTGCGGCAGTAGCCCGCCACATCGACGTACTCGCTGGCGCCTGCCTTGCCGCGCCATGCCGCCACCGTGTTGGCAATGCGTTCAATCACCTCATCCGTCAACTGCAACTGAAACCGCGACACGAACAGCTTGTTCGTCTTGCCGTTCGCGAACGGCAAAAGCTGACCTAGGCATGCGTCTTGAACCTCAGGCCTCATACCCCAGCCTCGTCATCACTCATCCCACCCCACCCCTCCAACCGCTTCGCAATCTCCTCCGCACTAGGCAACTCCCCCCGATAACTCGCCGGCAGCCGCGGCGTCACTGTGTAGGTCGCAATGCCCAGCGGCCGTGCCATGTTGCGCAGCGCGTACTCCACCACCGTCTTGGTCTTGCTGCGGCAGATGACGATGCCGATCGGCGGGTTCTCGCCTTCGATGCGGTGCTGCTGGTCGAGTGTGTCGAGGTAGAACTCGATCTGGCCCTTGTGCTCGGGCTTGAACTCACCGATCTTCAGCTCGATGGCCACCAGGCAGCGAAGCCGTCGGTGGAACAGCAGCAGGTCGATGAAATAGTCCTTGCCGTCAACCTCCAGCCGGTACTGGCTGCCGACAAAGGTGAAGGCGCCGCCCATCTCTGACAAGAAGCTGCGCAGGTTGCGCACCAGCGCCTGCTCCAGCTCGCGCTCTGAATGTTGGTCGGCGAGGCCGAGAAAGTCGAAGGTGTAGTGGTCCTTCACGGCCAGCAGGGCCTGGGCCTTGATGGTGTCGGGCAGGGCTTCGTCGAAGTTGGTCTGGCCGTTCAGATACTGGGCGTAGCTGTGGTTGTCGAGCTGGTGCTGCAGCACGCTTTTGGTCCACCCGAAACGTGCGGTGGCACGCAGGTAGAACTCGCGCTCCAGGTCGTCTTTGCAGCGCGCGAGGATCAGCAGGTTCTTGGCCCAACTGATTTCTCTAACCAGTGGTTGGAGTTTTGGCTTGGGGCTGTATTCATTGAAGAACTGGCGCATCAGCCACAGGTTGGGCGCCGAGAAGCCATTGCGCCCAGGGAACTCCGATTGCAGATCGCGCGCCAGCGTTTCCACCACGCCTTTGCCCCAGCCCAGCTCGCTTTGCCGCTTGCTGATGTTCTCGCCCAGCCACCCGTAAAGCGCCAGCAATTCGCGGTTGGCCGCGCGCAGGGCCTGGTATTGCCGCTGGCGAATCTGGCCTTTGATTTCGATGAGGAAGTCGCTGTAGCCGGCAGGCTGCGCCGGCACGTTTGCCGCACTCGCCAAAAGTTCGGACGGTGACCGCGCTGGCTTCTTGTCAGAACTCATACCCCAGCCCTCCCAGCTTGGCTCGGATCACGGCATCGAGCTCCAACCCCTTCGCCATCTGCTCGCCCAGCTTCTCGGTCAGCACCTGCATCTTGGTGGCGAAGTCGGCGTCGTTGTCTTCCACCGCTTCCGCGCCCACGTAGCGCCCCGGCGTCAGCACATGGCCGTGCTCGGCGATCTCGGCCAGCTTCACGCTGCGGCAGTAGCCCGCCACATCGGCGTACTCGCTGGCGCCGGCCTTGCCGCGCCATGCCGCCACGGTGTCGGCAATGCGTTCAATCACCTCATCAGTCAGCTCGCACTGCACGCGGCTGATCATCGCCGCGAGCTTGCGTGCATCAATGAACAACACCTCGCCCTGCCGCGCCCGCTTGCCCTTGGCCAGAAACCACAAACACGCCGGAATCTGCGTGTTGAAGAACAACTGGCCCGGCAGCGCGATCATCACTTCCACCACATCGGCATCGACCATCGCCGCGCGGATCTGGCCTTCGTTGTTCTGGCTGCTGCTCATCGAGCCGTTGGCCAGCACGATGCCGGCGCGCCCGCCCGGCTTCAGATGGTGCAGCATGTGCTGCAACCACGCATAGTTGGCGTTGCCTTGCGGCGGGTCGCCGTAGTGCCAGCGCGCATCGCCCGTCAGGCTGGCATGCCACCAGTCGCTGATGTTGAAGGGCGGGTTGGCCAGGATGAAGTCGGCTCGCAGGTCGGGAAACTGGTCGCGCGTGAAGGTGTCGGCGGGCTCGCGGCCCAGGTTGAAGTCGATGCCGCGAATGGCGAGGTTCATCGCTGCGAGCCGCCAGGTGGTGGGGTTGGCCTCTTGGCCGAAGATGGCCACGTCACCGATCTTGCCGCCGTGCGCTTCGATGAACTCTTCGCTCTGCACGAACATGCCACCCGAGCCGCAGCACGGGTCGTAGACCTTGCCGTGGTGCGGTGCCAACACGGCCACCAGCGTCTTGACGATGCTGCGCGGCGTGTAGAACTGACCGCCTCGTTTGCCCTCGGCGCTGGCGAACATGCCGAGGAAGTATTCGTAGACCTGGCCGAGCACATCACGCGCCTCGCTGGCTGATTTTTCATAAGCAGCGCCGAAGCCTATCGTTGACACCAGGTCCACCAACTCGCCGAGCTTGCCGTCGGGCAGTTGCGCCCGTGCGTAGCGCTTGTCAAGAATGCCTTTGAGCTTGGGGTTCTCGAGCTCGATCTGTGAGAGCGCGTCGTCGATGCGTTTGCCAATGTCGGGCTGCTTGGCTGCCGAGCGCAGCGCCTCCCAGCGTGCGGGCTCGGGCACCCAGAAGACGTTGACCTCGCGGTAATAGTCGCGGTCTTCAAGTTCGCCGGCCAGCAGCTCGGGCGTGCTGTCGGGCACGAAGTAGTCGTCGGCCGGGTCGGTAAAGCGCCGCGTCAGCTCGGTGCGCTTGGCACTGAAGGTGTCGGAGATGTACTTGACGAAGATCAGGCCGAGCACCAGGTGCTTGTACTCGGCGGCGTCCATGTTGGCGCGCAGCTTGTCGGCGGTGGCCCACAGTGTTCTTTTGATGTCTTCGAGCATGGGCGTTGGGTGTCAGGTGGCGAATCAGGCCGCTTGGCAATGCGGGGTGGCGTGAGGGCCATTTTCCTTCGTGCCAGCACGAAGCCTTCAGCCGCGGAAATGTATCGACGAAATGGCCAGCAAGACTTTCCCGACAGTCTGCTGGGCTCAGGCCCCGGCGCACGCCCGGTGAGCAGCGCCCGAACGCGCTGGCATCGCGCGGCCACTTCACCCGACGCAGGTGCGGTTGCGCAGGAATTGGCACCAACGCATCGGCACATTGATGTGGCCGCAAACCACAACCCGTTGGCCGCGCAACGGGCGCTTGTGGCGGAGCATGCGAGGGCGGAGGCGAGAATTTGGCCGACGCACTGAACAGCGTGGAAGGGCAGAGAGTGACAGTAAAAGCGAACAAGAATGTGGCGGGTTCGGCGGGCCGGCCGAAAGGAAACTGGCCATCGAACAACGCGGACCACGCGGACAGCACGCCTCACGAGTCGGGCTCGGTGTCGCTGGCGCCGGTGTTCACGCCTCACGGCCGTCTCATCGTGAACGCTTCGGCCGAAACGCCCTTTCTGGCGGCTGCTACCGCTGGCCGCCTTGAGAGGGCGTTCAACCGTGGCTCGGGCCATGGCCTGCTGCAGCTTGGCGCGGGCGAAGTGTCGACTGCGCTGCCGGCGGTCCTGTCGTACTGGCGTGATTTCGCGGGGCGCTACGTGAGCGCGTTGTGCACGCTGCCGGATGCCGAGGAACGCGGGGCACACGCCCATGTCGCGCCACCCGCCGCCGACGTGCTGGCGTCGCTGGCCAATGCCGTGCCGCCCATGGAGGGCGCCGAGTACCTGACGGGCACCGCTCTTGCCACGCTCTGGCACGAGCTCGACGTGGCTTTCGCCGCCGAGCTGATCGAGGCTGGCGGCACCGTTCAAGACTTCCTGCGCCGCCACGACTCGGCCTGGAACCTCGTCGGCCGCGTCCACTTCAACTTGGCCGAGAACCGCAAAGACGAGGAGGCGCCATTCGCTTTCGTCGCCACCTACACAACCCGTTTGTCGAATCAGGCCAAGGCCCAGCACGTTCTGCTCGGGCGGGCGCTGCACGAGTACGCGGGCGCGTCGAACCACGAACTGCTGTCGCTGCTGCTGCCAGTTCAGCGAGCGGCGCAGCAGTGCGCCTGGCTCAAGGCCATGGTCGACAACGGCGAGATCTTCCATCCCTTGCGCTGGACACCCGACGAAGCCTTCGCGCTGCTGCGAGATGCCGCGACGCTGGAGGCTGCTGGCATCGTTCTGCGCATGCCCGCCCGCTGGCGCGCAGGCAGGCCAGCCCGGGCACAAGTGACCGCCACTCTCGGCGCGGCAATCCCCTCGACGCTGGGACGCGACGCACTGCTGGACTTTCAGATGGCCGTCACGCTCGAAGGCGAACCGCTCAGCGCCGGCGAGATCGAGGCCTTGCTCGCGCAGTCCAACGGGCTTGCGCTCATTCGCGGCCACTGGGTCGAGATTGACCGCGACAAGCTCACCGCGGTGCTCGAGCGGTTTGAGCAAGCCGAGGAGGCCGCTTCTTCGGGGGGGATGAGCTTCGGTGATGCCATGAGAATGCTCGCGCGCTCGGACGTTGCAGACACAGAAGCTGCCGCCGCAGCCGGCCCCGATTGGTCTCAGGTGGTCGCCGGCCCCTGGCTCGCCCAGACGCTGCAAGGCATGCGCAGCCCGCAGGCCATCGGCGCACTGGATCCGGGGCCAGCATTGCGTGCGACGTTGCGAACTTATCAGCAGGTCGGCGTGCGCTGGCTGCATCTTTTGGCCCAGCTCGGGCTGGGCGCGTGCCTGGCCGACGACATGGGCCTGGGCAAGACCATTCAGGTGTTGTCGCTGCTGTTGATCTTGAAGCGGGCGAACGTGAAGGGTACCAACGCCCAAACGTCGGCGAAACCCAGCTTGCTGGTCGCCCCAGCGTCGCTGCTCGGCAACTGGGCGAGTGAAATCGCGCGCTTTGCTCCAAGCCTGAACATGCTGCTGGCACATCCCTCGGCGCTGCCGGCCGAAGAACTCAACGCGGTCAACGCAGATCGACTGGCGCAGGTGGATCTCGTCATCACGAGCTACGGAACGCTGTTGCGTTTGCCGCAGCTGAAGGTCATGCCATGGCGTCTCGTCGTCATCGACGAAGCACAGGCGATCAAAAACCCGAACGCCAAGCAAACCCGAGCCATCAAGCAGCTCCGCGCCGAGGCTCGAATCGCTCTGACCGGCACGCCGATCGAAAACCGACTCGGCGACCTGTGGTCGATTTTCGATTTCATCAACCCCGGCCTGCTGGGCCCTTCGAAGCAATTCGTCACGCTGGTCAAGCGCCTGGCCGAGCGGCCCCACAACCCCTACGGCCCGCTGCGCGAGCTGGTGCGCCCCTACATCCTGCGGCGAATGAAGACCGATAAATCGGTGATTGCCGACCTGCCCGACAAGACCGAAGTCAAAGCGTACTGCCCGCTCAGTCGCAAGCAAGCCGCGCTCTACCAGGAGTCGGTCGAAGAACTCGCAAGCCACCTCAACCAGGCCGATGGCATTCAACGTCGTGGCCTTGTGCTCGCGTTCCTGTTGCGCCTTAAACAGATTTGCAACCACCCTTCCCAATGGCTGGGGGACAGCGCCTGGGGTGAAGATGACAGCGGCAAGTGGGCTCGCCTGCGCGAGCTCGCCGAGGTCATTGCGGCCAAGCAGGAGAAGGTTCTGGTGTTCACGCAGTTTCGCGAGATGACGGCGCCGCTGGCGGCCTTTCTCGGCTCGGTGTTCGGGCGGCCGGGTCTGGTCCTGCACGGCGAGACGGCCGTGAAGACGCGGCAGGAACTGGTGCGGCGTTTCCAGGAAGACGAGGCGCTGCCCTTCTTTGTGTTGTCGATCAAGGCCGGTGGCGCCGGGCTCAACCTCACCGCCGCCTCGCACGTGATTCACTTCGACCGCTGGTGGAATCCGTCGGTGGAGAATCAAGCGACTGACCGCGCCTTCCGGATCGGCCAAAAGCGCAACGTGCTGGTCCACAAGTTCGTCTGCCGGGGCACGGTGGAGGAAAGGATCGACGAGCTCATCGAGGCCAAGCGGCAGCTCTCGACGGATTTGCTCGAAGGGGGCGCGGAGTTGATGCTGACCGAGATGAAAGACGCCGACCTGCTCAAGTTGGTCGCGCTCGACATTCAATCTGCAATGGGGGAGAACTGAAGAATGTCCTTCGGCTGGAAACCGTATGTGAGCGTGGGCGAGCGGCGCAAGAAGGCCGAGCGTGAAATGGCCAAGCTTCGCAAGAAGGGCCACCCGCAAGCGCCTGTGACGATTCAAGGGCGCAAGCTCGGGGCGACGTTCTGGGGCAAAGCCTGGTGCGACAACCTCGAGTCCTACAGCGACTACGCCAACCGATTGCCACGCGGGCGCACCTATGTTCGCAACGGCTCGGTGGTCGATCTTCAGGTGAACGGCGGCGAGATCCGGGCCATGGTCATGGGCTCCGAGCTTTACAAGGTGACCGTGAAGGTCGCCCCGCTCCCAGAGGCGCACTGGCGCGCGATCTGCAAGGACTGCTCGGGCTCGATCGATTCGCTGGTCGAGCTCCTGCAGGGGCGCCTGTCCGGGGCGGTCATGGAGCGTGTCTGTCAGCAGGGGAAGGGGCTTTTCCCGACCCCGGCGCAGATCGAGCTGTCGTGCAGCTGCCCGGACTGGGCCTCGATGTGCAAGCATGTGGCGGCCGTGCTCTACGGCATAGGCGCCCGGCTCGATGTGCAGCCGGAACTTGCGTTTGGGTTGCGCGCCGTCGATCACGCAGAGCTCACCTTCAGTGCCACGAAGGAACGCACCCTGAAGACGGCGACACCGGCATCGGCAAAGCTTCTCGACGGCGACGACCTCTCCGCCCTCTTCGGTCTGGAGATGGAGGCCACGACGCTCGACCCCAAAACCAAGGCCAAGGCCAAGGCCAAAGCCAAAGCCAAAGCAAGCCCGACGGAGGCGAAGCGCCCCGCGGCCAAGAAGAAGACGGTTGAAGCGGCGCGATCACCAGCCAAGAGTCGGGCACCAAGATTTCCGATCCCGCGGTGCCGGCCATGTCAGCCAAGACCAAAGAACTGGGAACAGATGGCGTCAAACGCAGGGCCACGCCGAAGTCATAAAGGGCGCCCGGCCAAACCCGTGGGCAAGTGCTCTCAGCTGTTGAATCTGGCAGCCGCGAGTATTCGCTCAGCTCGCTGCCCGGCGGGAGCGGGTCGGCGCCGGGCGCTGGCTACGACGCGTCCCGAAACAGGTGGCTTCAGATCAGGACGTTTTTTGCAACGCTGAAGTACAGCGGAATACCAAGCAGGATGTTGAATGGAAACGTGAGCCCGAGCGACATGCCGAAATACAGCGACGGCTTGGCCTCCGGCATGGCGTGGCGAAGCACCGCCGGAACAGCGATGTACGACGCGCTGGCAGCCAGCACCATCAGAAGCGCCCCATTGCCCAGCGACAGGCCGGTCACCATTGAGAGCACCAGCGCCAGACCCGCGTGCACCAGTGGCGCCAAGATGCCGTAGGCCAACAGGCTCACCGGAGCGCCTTTCAACTGGCCGAGGTTGCGAGCCGTTAGCAGCCCCATGTCCAGCAAGAAAAAGGCCAACATGCCCTTGAAGAGATCGCCTGAGAAAGGCTGCATCGAAACCTTGCCTGCATCACCACTCAACAGACCGACCACCATGGCGCCAAGCAACAACAGTTGTGCTCCGTCGGTGAGCGACTCATGCAGCACCCGGCCCAGTGGCAACCCGGGCATCGGGCCACCGCGCAGTGCCGCCGTGCCACCTTGGGTCACAAAGGTGGCGCTTGAGGTCGCCCGCTGCCGCAACACATTGGCTGCGAGCACCGCCAGCACGATGGCGGGGGATTCCATCAACGCCATGGCAGCAGCCATGTGGCCCCCGTAGCCAACGCCTCGGCTCTCAAGGTACTGCACGGCGGTGATGAAGGTCACGGCACTGACCGAGCCGTAGGTCGCGGCAATGGCCGCTGCATCAAACGCGGAAACGAACCGCCTCAGCAGAAAGAAGCTGACCACGGGAATGGCAATGGCGAGCGCAATCGCGCACGTTAGGCTGGTCACGACCTCGGCGGTCAGGCCCGACTTTGCCAGCGCGAACCCACCCTTGAGGCCGAGCGCCATCAACAGGTAGAGCGAAAGAAATCGCGAGATCGGCGCAGGGATTTCGAGGTTGGATTTGAGCGCCCCGGCGAGCACACCAAAAGCGAAGAAGAGGATGGCCGGGTCGAGGAAGCTGTTCATGACGGTGGATCGCGCGTTGGAATGGCGCCGAGCTTAAGTGGCGCAACTGTTCGAGTAAAGTCGATATTTCTTATGCTAAACATCGACAACTCTCTATGCACACAACCTTCCGCCAGCTTCAGTTGTTTCTCGCCCTGGCGGAAACCGGGAGCATCACCGCAGCGGCGCGGGCTTGCCATGTCACCCAACCGACGGTGTCCATGCAACTCAAAGATCTGGCCGAGTCGGTCGGCTTGCCCCTGTTTGCGCAACTGGGCAAGCGGCTTCAGTTGACAGATGCCGGAGAAGCGTTGGTCAGCGCCGCTCAGGGCATGAGCGACGAGTGGGCTGCGTTTGAGCAGAAGATCAACGGGCTCAAGGGCTTGACGCAGGGGCGGCTGCGCATTGCGGTCGTCAGCACGGCCAAGTATTTCGTGCCCGGCATGCTGGGCACGTTTTGCGCACGCTACCCCGACATCGACATTGCTCTTCAGATTCTCAACCGGGACGGGGTGGTGGCACGGCTGCGCGACCACCGCGACGATCTCTACATCATGTCAATGCCGCCGAAAGACATGGAACTGGAGCAACACATCTTCCTGCCGAATCCGCTCGTGGTGATTGCTCCCAGCGCGCACCGATTGGCCGCTCGAACTTCCATTCCTCTGGCGCTGCTGGCGAAGCAGCGCTTCATCTTGCGTGAGCACGGCTCTGGCACCCGCATGGCTTGCGACGCGCACTTCGCCGCCCTGGGGTTCCAGCCGAATGTTCGACTCGAACTCGGCAGCAACGAGGCCATCAAGCATTCAGTGGCGGCCGGTCTGGGCCTGGCCGTGTTGTCACGTCACGCGCTGAGGCAGGGTGTGGACGGCGATGGCGTGATCGAACTCAAGGTGAACGGTTTTCCGGCCCAATCGAACTGGTACATCTTGCACCCGAAAAGCCGCAGGCCTTCACCGATAGCGATCGAGTTCCTGGCCCACCTGCGTGCCAGCGAAAAACAATTGGCTGCCTCGATATCGGGGGCCGCGCGAGCCTGAATCCGATGCCGGAACGGCCTCAAGCCAAGCGGTTGAGCCGCTCGATGCGCAGCGCCATCGGCGGGTGTGTAGAGAACAGCGCCAGCATCCCGCTCGTGCGGGCGCTGATGCCCATCGACCTCATGGCCTTGGGCATCTCGCCCGGGTCCAACCCGCCCAGGCGGGCGAGCGCGTTGATCATCGGCTGCTTGCGGCCCATCAGCCTTGCGGCGCCCGCGTCGGCACGAAACTCACGCTGTCGCGAAAACCAAGCCACGATCAGCGCAGCCACGACACCCAACAAGATGTCCATCACGATGGTCGTGACGTAGTAGCCCATGCCCGGGCCTTGGTTCTGGCTGCGCAACACGACCTTGTCCACGAAATAGCCGATCACGCGCGACAGGAAGACCACGAAGGTGTTCATCACGCCCTGGATCAGCGCCATGGTGACCATGTCGCCATTGGCCACGTGGGCCACCTCGTGGCCGATGACGGCTTCGACCTCGTCTCGCGTCATCGACTCGAGCAACCCGGTGGACACGGCCACGAGGGCCGAGTTCTTGAACGCACCCGTGGCGAATGCGTTGGGCGGCCCTTCGTAGATGCCGACCTCCGGCGTCTTCACGCCCGCTTGTTTCGCAAAACGTTCGACAGTGCTCACCAGCCAGACATGCGTCGGGTCGGGCGAGCCATTGATCATTTGCAGCTTGGTGGTCCACTTGGCCATGGGCTTGCTGATCAACAGCGAGATGAATGCGCCGCCGAAACCCATCACCAGCGCAAAACCCAGCAAGCCGGTCAGGCTGAGGCCGTTGGCCGTGAGGAATTGGTTGAGGCCGAGCACGTTCACAGCCAGGCCCAGCACGAGCATCACGCCCAGGTTGGTCAACAAGAACAAGGCAATGCGTTTCATCAAAGAGTTCCTCAGTCAGCGTCTATCGCGGCCCCCGCCAAGGGACTTGGCGCAGGGGATCCATCCTGTAACTAAGACCCGGCCTGGCGGATGCACTTCGCCTCGATCGAGTTGACCAGTTCAGGCCATGACCGGCGAGGGTCTGCGGCGCTTGATCGCGAAGATCAATGCACTCAAGCCTCCTCCCAACGCCAGCAGCAGCACACCGCCCACGGCCCAGACAACCCAGACCGCAGGTGCCAACCAGGCGAACAAGCTCGGAGCGTGGGTCAAGGCGTACTCGACCCAAGGGGTAAAGGTGGACACCACGGCGCCCCATTGCTCCTGCGCGCCCGCAGGCAGCCAAACGGCCAGCCACTCGGGCGGCTTGAGTGCGCCCACCCGATGGGACGCCTCCGCCAGTGCGCCAGCAGCGCCGGTTGCCTTCGCGCCGGAAAACCCCGCGCCCCATTGCGCCGCCGCATGCAGCGCCCAGGCGCCCAAGGACCAAACCGCCAACATACAACCCGTCACCAGCCAAGCCACTCCGTACCACATGCGATTTCCTTCGCTTCTGCTCAATCCAACGATCATCCATAGATTTTGTAATCGAACAAAGCAGACGTTTCATGGTCCGTGGTTCGGTTTTTACGAACCAGCCCCGGCAGGCGTGGTGCTGCGACTCGGTGCAAGAGCATCGCTTCGTCAGACGAATGGCGTCTGCGAACGGCACGGGCCAAGCACCGCCGCGAGCACGATCCCATCGCGCATTCCCGACAGACTGCCCAGCCGTTTGCGCCGTAGCGGTCGCGCCGCGACGCTCGCCATCGGCGCCGGGGTTCTGGTCGGTGCATCGCGCCAAGTCACTGACTCCGGCGCGGCCGAAAGCTCGGGTGCCGGCATGGCCGTCGGTACCTCCTGCAGTTCGGGCTCGGTGTTGCCAGCCAGCCCGTCCCCTTGAAGCTTCTTGAGCCACGGCAGTCCGACATTGAAGACAACCGCCACAACAACGGCCACGATCACCAGGAGCGTTTCGAGGTTCATCACACGCCGCCCGTTCTACGCCGCGCGCCGGGGTGCCGGCGGAGCATCGTCGGTGGCCGCAATGGCGTCACGCATGGCGGTGTCGGCCTGCACGTTCTTCATGCGGTAGTAGTCCATCACGCCGAGCGTGCCGTTCCGGAAGGCCTCGGCCATGGCGCGCGGCACCTCGGCTTCTGCCTCGACGACGCGGGCGCGCATCTCCTGCTCCAGTGCCACCGCCATCGCACGGCGCTCTTCGGCCTTGGCCTGGGCGATCTGCTTGTCGGCATTGGCCTGGTCGATCTGCAGCTTGGCGCCGATGTTCTCGCCGACATCCACATCGGCGATATCGATCGACAAGATCTCGTAGGCCGTGCCAGCGTCCAGCCCCTTGGACAGAATGTGCTTGGAGATGTGGTCCGGGTTCTCGAGCACACTCTTGTGCGAAACCGCCGAGCCGATGGTGCTCACCATGCCCTCGCCGACGCGCGCGATGATCGTCTCTTCGCCGGCGCCGCCCACCAGGCGGTCGATGTTGGTGCGCACCGTGACGCGTGAGACGACCATGAGCTGAATGCCGTCTTTTGCCACCGCGGCGATTTTCGGCGTCTCGATCACTTTGGGCAACACCGACATCTGCACCGCCTCGAGCACATTGCGCCCGGCAAGGTCGATGGCGGCGGCGCGCTTGAACGGCAGCGGGATGTTGGCCTTGTCGGCCGAGATCATCGCGTTGACCACCCGCACGACATTGCCACCCGCCAGATAGTGGGCTTCCAGGTCGTTGATTGAGATGTCGATACCCGCTTTGACCGAGCTGATCCGCGCCGTCACGATCACGCCGGGCGGAACGCGGCGCAGCCGCATGGCGATCAGTGTCATCAAACCCACGTACGCACCCGAGGCCCAGGCCGCAATCCACAGCGGGATGGGCGCGAGGTAGAGGACGATGGCGACGACCGACAGCAACCCAAAGAGCACGCCGAAGTTGCCGAACAAACCCACGATTTCCGAGATACCCATGACTTTCTCCTTGATTGAAAAAATGCCTTATTCGTCTTGAGGCCATCGCTTCAAATCCGATGGCCATCGACGCAGCTCGCCGCGATGGACTCGATCGTTACGTTGTGGTCCTTGCCAGCAGGTCTCGGTCCGGCGACCGAAGCATCTCGCGGTGCAAGCCCCAGTGCTCGACGGCAGCGGTCAACACAATCGCTTCGCCCTCGGCAATATGCGCGTCGGCCTCGGCAATCTCGATGCACAGGCGCAGCAGCTTTCGCCGCAGCGCTGGATCCTCGATTTCGCCCATCAACCCGGCCAGCGTGCGGTCATCCACCGGGCACGCGTCGGCCCATTGCAGTTGCTCGCTCGACAAAATGTCTTCGCAGAAACCGTCCAGGACGGCATGGAACTCCTGCCGGTCAAGACCCAGTTGCTCGTGAACGGCCAGGCGATTGAGCAGATCGAGCTCAGTCTTGCCGATGTCCCGGTCTGCCAGGACGGTCAGAGCGACGATACGGGCGGCGGCCTGCGGGCTGTTGCTGGAATAAGTGCGCATGTTGTCTTCTCCGAGGTTGAGGGGTTGGAGTCAATCAAAGATGTCGCTCAACCACGACTTCCTTCGGCCTGTGTTCCGATTTCGGCCGTGCCGGTAGTCCGAGTTGACAAACTCGGGCTGGCGCCCGCCGCTCGTAGCGTCGGCTCTGGCGGGCGCCGTCGAGGCCGAGCGCTCGATCAGTTTGTCGAGTTCGCCGCGATCAAGCCAGACGCCCCGACAGGCGGGGCAATAGTCGATCTCGACACCCTGGCGATCGGTCATCACCAGTGCGGATTCAGGACAGGCAGGGCATTTCATGGGCTTCTCCTTCAAAGGGTCATTCATCGGGAATGTTGTTCGCCATCGCTCAGCGGGATGGCGCGTTGGCGCAGCCGCCTGTTGTCATTCCCGCGTCGCCGCAGCCGCATCAAGAACCGCACGGCGCGCGCCAAGGCGTTGTCCAAGGCAGTCCGCCAGTCGCGCGCCACGGATGCGACCACTACGGTGCCGGATGCATCGCTCTTGATCTCAACTTGGCAGCGCTTGTCGATGCCGCCGCGCGGGCCATTCACATCGGACAACCGCACGGTGGCTTTCGGTATGAGCGAGTCGAAGCGGCGAAACACAAAGCGCATGCGGCGTTGCGCCACCTCCCGCAACTCGTCGGCTTGCGGATCACGGGACTTGAACAGAACCTGCATGACAGTTCTCCATCGGTTGAGGGGCAGCCAAACGATAGGTGGCGGCCGCGTTTCGAAAAAGAAGTAAATCAGTGACTTCAACGTTGGAAAAACCGATTCGTGCGGTTAACTGGTGACAAGGCCTGCAGCCCGATCCGACCAGGTTCGTTTTTTCCGCACCTGACGCCTTGGACGCCCTGCTTCTTCCTGGCGACGAACCAGCCGATATTCGTGCCGGGTCCAAAGCATTCTGATGTCGTCAATCGGGCGACCTCTTCGAAGTCAACCCTGCCCTGCTCATTGGGCTCTACCTGAAAGACAAAGCCGCCATGCGTAGCTACCCCTGCAACAGCCCCGAAGCCGCCGCTCGCCTCGTGGCGCTCGTTCTCATCGCCGACGGGCATGTGTGTCGATCTGAACTGGACGCCCTCGACCACTTGGGGGCTGCGCGTGAACTCGGTCTGCGGCCCGGCGCCATGCCGGGCATCGTCCAGACGCTTTGCGAAGACCTGCTGCTCGGTGCTTATGCCAGTGGCTCTCTTCTGGCAAACGTTGACGACGACACCCTGGCGTCCCTGATGGCCGAGGTGAGCGATCCGGTGCTTCGCCAGAGCGTATTGCGCCTGGCCATCGCAGTCGCGACCGCAGACCGCCATCTCGCTGAGGGCGAAGTGCTTGTGCTCGAAGCCGCGCGTCGCCATTGGCCTGGAGTCGAAGCTGCGGTCGCGGTCGCGGTCGCGGTTGCGGTTGCGGGCGAACCAACGCCGGCTGCGCCGCAGGCCGCCTGAGCACACTCGTCAACGTTGCGCTGAAGCCAGAATCTGCATCACCAAGGGGTGATGCTGACCTCGGCGCGACCGAATGGCATGAATCTCTTCCGACACGTCTTCGCAGCGGCCGAGCAGCCGAAGACCGCGCATCATTGCCACGTCTGAGGCACCGAGCCGGCTTACCGGGAATACGCCGAGCCCGCGTGCCGCAAAGACAGCCAACAAGGCACTGTCTTCGAACTCGCCGACGATCCGTGGGCGCAGGCCCTCTGCTTCGAACCAGCGATCGAGCTTGAACCGCAGCGCCGAGTGAGCGGTGGGCAGGAGCACCGGCAGGCGATCCAGTGATTGAGGGAACCCCGCCACCTCGGCTGTGCGAACAATGGCCGTGGGTCCGTACCACTCCACCGGCGACTGGAGCACGCGCTCACTGGTCAGCCGCAGGTTCGGATTGTTCGGCGCAGCCTGCCCGGCCAGCACCAGATCGAGGTGATGCAATGCCAATTCGGCCAGCAATTGTTCGAACTCACCCTCATGGCACAACAAGCGCAGCGAGGGCGTGGTCAGTATGGGATCGAGCAATGCGTGCGCCGCCAGTTTGGAGATGCCGTCCGAGAGGCCGACCGCCAAGCGCGCCACCTTGCCACTGGCCGCCTCGCGCACCTCGTCCGGAATTGCCTGCCCGATCTGAAAGACCGCCTCGGCCCGGGCAAAGGCAGCCTGACCCGCCTCGGTGAGCGCAACGCCCCGGCCTGCGGGCTTGAGCAGCTGGTGCCCCAGCGCTTTCTCCAGTTCGCGCACCTGTGCGCTGATGGTCTGCACCGCCATGTCGAGCCGTTCTGCAGCCCGGGCAAAACCGCCTTCTTTGGTGACGACCCAGAAGTAGTAAAGGTGGCGGAAATTCAGCATGCAGGCCTCACTTCGTAAAAGTCGAACTCAAACTCACTCTAGCGCTGATTCTTTCGGATCGAAAAACCGCCGAACATCACCCGTCATATTGCAAAACCATTGGTATGGAAACATTGCTTCAACTCCTCGTGATCGACGTCCTCGGCAAGCCGGCCTGGGTCTGGCTCGTCTTCATCGGCGTCGTGGTCACGCTGCTGGCGTTAGACCTGGGCGTGCTGCACAAAGAAGATCATGAAATCGGCGTGCGCGAAAGCCTACTGCTCTCTGCGGGCTACATCAGCGTGGCGCTGATGTTCGGGGCGTGGGTCTGGTGGTTCCTGGGCGCGCAGAGCGGCATGGCCTACTACACCGGCTTCATGATCGAGAAGTCACTGTCGATGGACAACGTGTTCGTGATCGCGCTGATCTTCGCGTTCTTCGCGATCCCGCGGCAATACCAGCACCGGGTGCTGTTCTGGGGCATCTTGGGCGTGATCGTGCTGCGCGCATTGATGATCGGGCTGGGCGCCACGCTCGTCAGTGAATTCAGCTGGGTTCTGTACCTGTTCGGCGCGTTCCTGGTGCTCACCGGCATCAAGATGTGGCTGATGGTCGACCACGTGCCCGACATCGCCAACAACCCGCTGCTGAAGTTCCTCAAGAAGCACATGCGCGTGACCGAACGGCTGCACGGCAATGCGTTCTGGGTGCGGCAGCCCGATCCGGGCACAGGCACGCTGGTGCGCACCGCGACACCGTTGTTCCTGGCGCTGGTCATGATCGAATTCGTCGACCTGGTGTTCGCCGTCGACTCGGTGCCCGCCATTTTCGCGATCACCGCCGACCCGTTCATCGTCTACACCAGCAACATCTTCGCGATCCTGGGCTTGCGGGCGCTCTACTTCGCACTGGCCGCGATGATTCACCGCTTCAAGTACCTGAAATACGCGCTGGCGCTCGTGCTCGTGTTCATTGGCACCAAGATTTTCCTGGTCGGCTTCATCGGCAAGTTTCCGCCCGTCATCTCGCTGGCAGTGACCTTCGGTCTGATCGCCGGCGGTGTGCTGGTGTCGATGTGGAAGACGCGCAGCCAGCCTGCGGCGCTGGAAACGGCATGACGTTGCCGATCTCGCAGCCGCGCAGCGCCGCGGCTCACCTGACCAAGGGCCGCACCGTGGTGAAGCCGCCGTCAACGGCGATCACCTGGCCGGTGATGCGCGCAGCGCCATCTGAGAGAAGCCAGGCCATCGTGTCGGCCACCTGCGCTGCGGTCTGCACGCCTCCAAGCGGGTACTGCTTGCCGGCGCCTTCACGCATCACGTCGGCGCGCAGCATCGCGGCCGTCATTGGTGTCTCGGTCATGCCTGGTGCAACCACGTTGATGCGCAGGCCCAGCGGCGCGTAGGTGGCCGCCGCGCTGCGCGCGAGTGCCTCTATACCGCCTTTTGCTGCGGCGATGGCCTCGTGGTTTGCCACGCCGATGCGGGCGACCACGCTGGACGTCAGCACCGCAGCGCCCGGCTGCCCGGAGGAACGCAGGGCCTCGACCCAGGCCTGCAGCATGAACAACGCGCTGTCCAGGTTGATGCGCAGCACCTCGCGAATTTGCGGCGCGGTGCTGCGGTGCAGCGGCGCAATCAGCGTGCTGCCCACGCAGTGCGCCAGCAGGGCCGGAGCGGCACCCAGCTGAGCGTGGCACGCGGCCACGGCGGCGGCCGCGCCTTCGGGTGTGGTGGTGTCGGCGGCGATGTGGGCGTCTGCGGGCACACCGACCAGCGTTTCGGCGTTGCGCCCAACGGCGGCCACGCGGTGGCCACTGGCGCGCAGACGGGCCACCACCTCGCGACCGATGCCGCCGCGTGCGCCTGTGACGAGCGCGATGCGCGTGGGGAGTGTGGACGTGTTCATGATTGGTTCTCGCGGGTGGTGTGATCGGCGAACACGCCACCGGCATGTTCGAACAGTGGCCCGGCCGTGGCGAAAGCGGCCAGCCCGGGCAAGTCGGTCAGTGTCTTCGCACCGCGTGTGCCGCGTGCCCACCACGTCGAAAACGACGCGCATGGTCGGTCAAGGTCGGCAAACAGACGCAGTGGTTCGCGTTGAAACACTGCGCTTGGCAGCAGCGCGGTGACGTGCGGGTCGGCCAGCGTTTGCACTGAGCGCGCGCCGGCCAGTGCCTGCGCCAACTCTGGCCGGCTCGCCCGCCAGATCTGCGGCGTGAGCTCGGCCATGCGTGTGCCAACGAAGGCCCAGCGTGCCGGGCTCCAGGGCCAGGCATCGTGATGCTCGGACGGCCACAGCCCGAGGCGCACACAGCCCAGAGGCAGATCAACCGGCGGCTCGCCCAACGCCCACGGGTGCACCAGCCAGACATCGCGGCCGGCCACGTCGGCGGCCTGTGGCGCTGCCGCTGCCGCGTCGTCAGACGCAGACCGCGGTTTGGGCTCCTCAATGCCCTTGCCCTGTGGCGCGGTCGGCACCGGCCTGGGGCTGCGCGCCATGGCGTCCAGCGTCTCGTAGGACTTATCGACCACGCTGCCGGGGCTGTGCCATTGCGGTGGCGCGTAGCGGGCCACGTTGCCAGCGTTGAACAGGTAAGGCTTGTGGCTGCCGGTGGCGGCCACCCATTGCCAGCTCAGGTGGTTGCTGGCGAGGTCGCCATCGAGCAAGTGGGCCACCAGCCAGTCGGCGCCGGCGCGCCAGTGCACCTTGCGCAGGTGCACAACGTAGCTGGCCAGCCACATGCGGGCGTGGTTGTGCAGCGTGCCAGTGGCGTACAAGGTGCGAACCGCCATGTCGATGGCCGGCACGCCGGTGCGCGCCTGGCGAATGTCGGCGGGCAGTTCTGGCGCGTAGGCCAGCTCCGGCAACACGCCCTCGTGCAGCGATTGAAGGATGGCGTCGCCGCGGTGCTGCCACACGTGGCGGAAGAACTCACGCCAGCCGAGCTCGAAGACGAACTTGTGCTGCACACCCAGCCGGTGCCCCGCCGCCACGCCCGCCAGCACCTCGGGCAGGCTGACGAAGCCGTGCGTGATGTAGGGCGAGAGCTGCGTCACGGCGCCTTCGATAGCGTTGCGGCTGCTCGCGTAGTCGGCCGGTCGCACCGCATCAATGCGGGCCCGGGCGGCGGCGAGCGTTGCAGGGAAGTGTTCAAGCGTGTTCATGCACTGGCACCGACCTCGCCGCGCCTGATGGCGAGGGCGCGTTGCGCCACGCTTTGCCGCTGCGGCTCGCTCATCCGCACCAGGTTCTTCACCTGCAAGGCCATGCGCGGGTTCTTGGCGAGCAGCGCCTCGTGGCGCATCAGGAAATCCCAGTAAAGCGTGGTGTACGGGCAGGCGCGCTCCCCTTCGCGCAGAGCCGAGTCGTAACGGCAACCGGCGCACGGGCCGCCCATGCGCTGGATGTACTTGCCAGTGGCCACATAGGGTTTGCTGGCCATCAGGCCGCCGTCACCGTACTGGCTCATGCCCAGCGTGTTGGGCAGCTCGACCCACTCCACCGCGTCGACATACACCGACAAATACCACTCGTGCACCTGCTGCGGCCGCACGCCCAGCATCAAGGCATAGAGCCCCGTGACCATCAGACGCTGAATGTGGTGCGCATAACCGTGCTGCAAGGTCTGCGTGATCGCGTCGCGCAGGCAGGCCATGTCGGTCTTGCCGGTCCAGTACCAAGCCGGCAGAGCCTGCTGGGCGCCCAAAGCGTTTCGCTCGGCGTAGCTGGGCATCTGCGTCCAGTAGATGCCGCGCACGAACTCGCGCCAGCCCAGAATCTGGCGGATGAATCCTTCAGCGCTTTGCAAGGAAACATGCCCAGCGCGGTGCGCGGCTTCTGCCGCCTGCACCACCTCGCGCGCGTTCAGCAGCTTCAGGTTCAGCGCCGCCGAGAGTTGCGAGTGATAGAGCCAGGGTTCGCCCGGCCAGAGCGCGTCTTCATAACGGCCGAAGAGCGGCAGCCGCTGTTCAATGAAACGCTGCAAGGCTTGCAGCGCGTGTTCGCGAGTGAGGGGCCAAGCAAAGCTGTCGAGCGTGCCGGGGTGCTGCGCGAAACGGGCGTTGACCAGCTCGATGACTTCGCGCGTCATCGCATTGCGCTCGAAAGTGGCGCGTTCTGGCAGCAACCCGGGGCCGGCGCGGCCAAAGGCTTCGCGGTTATCAGCGTCGAAGTTCCACTGGCCGCCGAGCGGCTCGCCGTCTTCCATCAGCACGCCGTGGCGCTGGCGCAGTTCGCGGTAGAAGTACTCCAGCCTCAGTGACTTGCGCCCTTTGGCATGCGCCGCAAAATCACGCACCGTGGTGTAGAAGTGGCGGTCTTCGCAGATCTCAAGCGCCAGCCCGGCGGCCTCGACCACAGCCTTCAGCGATTGCCACACCCGCCAGTCGCCCGGCGCGGTCATCACCACACGCTGCGGCGTCAGGGTCTGGAGGGTGGCTTGCAATTCGGCCGCCAAGCTGCCTCGGTTGCCCGGGTTGTCGAGGCGTGTGTAGTGCAGTGGCCGGCCCGCTGCGAGCAGCGCCTGCGCGAAGTGGCGCATGGCGGCGAGAAAAATGGCGATGCGCTGCTTGCTCGACCAGACGTGGGTCGACTCTTCGCTGGCTTCAGTCATCCACACGGCGTCTTGCGCCGGGTCAAAACCGTCGAAGGCGGCGGCGTTCAGATCGAGTTGGTCGCCCAGCACGATGACAAGGGTTCGCAAGCCGGTCATGCTCGACTCAAGCAAGGCTCGCCGCAGCGCCGGCCTGGCGGCAGGCATCGGAGCAGAACTTCACCTCTGCCCAGCTGCGTGCCCAGCGTTTGCGCCAGGTCATTGGGCGGCCACAGGCGACACACAGCTTGGAAGGCAGCGACTGTTTGTTGCCCTTGAACGATGGTGGCGTGGCTTGTTTCATTGGCAGTTCTTCAAGGCTGCACTGGCACCCGTGCGCCGTGCGCAAAGGCAGCCATGTAGTTGACCCGGGTGTCCCGGCACCACGAGGCCCGGTGCAGCAGCGGCACGCAGCGCATGCCACGCAGCTCGGTCTGCTGCAAGCCAGCGCGGCCCACCGAGGCGGCATGCTGTCTGGCCGCGGCGATGTTGCCAGGCGAAGCGTCAATGCCCACGACCTGGACCCCAATCCGCGCCAAGGGCTCCGACAGCAGACCACCGCCGCAAGCCACCCGATGAGGCTTCGTCACGGCCGCCCGGCAACATCAGCAGCCCGCGCACCGCCAGAGCCACTGAGTGAATCCGCTGCGCCCGAGCGGCCGACCCAAGCAAAGCCAATCTGGGTGCAAAGCGCGGCCAAAGCCTGAGCGACGGCCCGCGTTTGCCCCGACGATTGACGTCGCCTGGGACGCCCTTGCGGGTGCGTTGGACTTGTGCACAAACTCTCAGCCCTTCTTGGCCCAGGCGCTGCACCAGCCCTTGCCGGCGACTTGCTTGCCTGCGAACAGTGGGCAGCCGCCAGCGGCGTCGGTGGCCTTGCCTTGGTACAGGGCACAACTGGCGCAGTTCTGGCCCGCCGCGTACTTCGGATACTTCTTGGTGTCGGCTTTGGTGGCGTCGGCCACGTAGCCCAAGGCCAGCGCCTGCGGGTCCTTTTCGTCGAGCTTGGCCTGGGCATGGGCGGTCGACGTGAGCACAGCGCTGCCGGCTGCCAGAGTCATCAGGAAGGTTCTACGTGGGTTGTTCATGAAGGGCTCGTTGCTTTCGGCAGGCCAAAGGTTTGGGTGGGCCACGACAGAGGGCCTGCGGTCTCAGCGTGTGCTTGGTGCTGGCAGGCCAGAACTGGCCAAGTCAGCAGAGTAGCGGTCAATCAGGTCGGCGGCCAGTGCGCGCCCGGAGGTCCAGGCACCTTCGACGCCAGCGCCGCCCAGTGCGTCGCCGCAGACGCCCAGGCCCAAGGCCGGGTCAGACCAGCAGCGGGAGCTCGCCATGGCCGAGGCCGACGCACCAGCGCGCGGCACCGAGGCGTAGCGCCAGCGGTGAACGGCCGCGTAGCGCCAGCTCAGCGAGTGACCGAGCCGCTGGGCCAGGGCCTCTTGCAGCATGGTTTGCACTTCGGCGGCCGGCAATTCCAGGTGCGTTTGGCTCCACGGCGCGCTGGCATGAGCGACCCAATGGGCCAGCCCCGGCACACGCTCGCGCCCAGGCTTGGCGTCGTTGCGCACGATCCATGAAAACGGGCCCTGCGTGGGCCACGCCAGATCCCAGGGGGGCGCTGTTTGCGCATCGGCCGTCACGCCCATCAAGGTCCAGCTGGGCAACATCGGCAGCGCTTGCGCACTCTGCGCCCACTCGGGCAGGTGCGGTTGCAGCAGCGGCGCAGCCTGTTGAGGTGGAATGGCCACGACCACATCGCTGAAGCCCTTCGCCACGGTCGTGCCCGCACTTTCCACGGACCAGCCGGCGGGACCGCGGCGCAGCGAATCGACCGCGCAAGATGTGCTCACCGGAAAGCCCGCCAGCAGCGCGCGGCACAAAGAGGGCATGTCGACCGCCGGCACCCACAGCGCCGGGCCATCAAGCGGCGCGCAGCTTCCGGGCGCAACCACTGGCGCCCAGCGCGCCAACAGCCCCTCGCGCTGCGCCTGCTCAACGAAGCGGACGAACTCGGGCGAGCGCGCCGTGAACCCCGGCGCGCCATGGTCAAACGAGGCCCGGTGCACAACCCCATCGTCGGCCACCCACTCCACGCGCCGTGTCGCCATGCGACCGCCCACGCCGCGCGCCTTGTCGAACAACTGCACGGAATGGCCATCGTCTGCCAGGGCGCGGGCGCACGCGGCACCAGCGATGCCAGTGCCGACGATTGCCACCCTCGCGGGAACCGCCGCGCTCACCACGGTTTGCGCCAACCGCGCCGGGCGATGAGAAACACCCGGTAGCCGGCTTCGAGGATCCACAGCCCCGGCCGTTGACCGAGCGCTCGGCCCAGCCAGGCCCATTTCGGCAGCACCTGCCACAGGCCCGTGAAGGCCAGGGCGCCGCTGACCAGGCTGCCGTCAGCCCGGCGCAGATGCAACCGGGCCATGGCCGCTTCCCGAGTCAACCCCGGACCCAGCTCTGCAGACTCGCAGTGCGCCACATCGACCCACTGAAGCGCGTCAGCCCCGGGCTGCCGTCGGTACATCGCCACCTCGCGAGAACACACAGGGCAGCCGCCGTCGAAGTAGACGGTAGGGGAAGGCTGGGTGAGCTGGCGCATGCTTGAATCATAGATCAAACACGCTCAAATCAAACTCAAATTGTTCTTTTGGCGAATTTAATGGCAATAATCCGACTCAGCTTGAACTCACCCACAGGAGCCGATGGTCCAAAAAATCACTCCGCCTGCGGCAGGATCGCCGCGCGTTCCGCCGCATCCCATCTTCCGCAGCGGTGCGGTGGCGCGCTTGGCGCGCATGCCGGTATCAACGCTGCGCATCTGGGAGCAGCGCTACCAGGCGGTGCGTCCGAGCACGGCCCCCTCGGGGCATCGCCAGTATTCGGCGGCCGATGTCGAACGTGTGCTGCTGCTTCGGCAGCTGACCGAGAAGGGGCACGCCATTGGCGCAATAGCAGCGCTGAACGCCACGCAGTTGCAGGAGGTGGCCAACACGCAGGCCACCAGCAGCGCGGGCAAACGTGCTCAGCCCGCGCGGCGCACGGCTTCCCTGCGATTGGCCGTGGTCGGTCGGGCGCTGGCGCTGCGGCTGCAACGGCCTGCTGTTCTTGAGCGGCTGACGCAGCACTGGAAGGTGGCGGCGGTGTTCGAGTCACTCGCCGAAGCGGCCCAGGCCACCTCCGGTGCTGCGTTCGATTTGCTGCTGTGGCAAGCGCCCGGCTTGCAGCTTGAAGCGCTGCCTGAGCTGAAAGCTGCACAAGACGCCTTGCGCGCTCGGCACCTGGCGGTGGCCTATCGATTTGCTGGGGAAGCATCAAAGCGTGAGCTTGCCAGCACCGGCGCCAGTGTGACCCGCGAGCCGACCGACGACGACGCGCTCGGCGCTTGGCTGGCTTCGCTGGAGGGCCCTTTGATGGCAAGCGCTGACAAGTCGATCGATCCTCCCGATCCGCCCGAGCCGCGCCCTTGGCAGGCCTTGGCGCCGGGCGATGTCACGCCGCGTCGCTTTGACGACGCAACATTGACGAAGTTTGCAGGCCTGTCAACAACCGTTGCCTGCGAATGCCCCCGCCACCTGGCGGAGTTGCTGATGCAGCTCTCTAGCTTCGAGGCCTACAGCGCAGACTGCGCCAACCGCAGCCCGGCCGACGCCGAGTTGCACGCCTACCTGCAGCGGGTGGCGGGCGTGTCGCGGACCCTGTTTGAAACCGCCCTGGAACGCGTGGCGCGCGAAGAAGGCTTGTTCTTGCCTTGAAAGCAGCGGGCAACGCGGCGTGCAAGTGCCTGTTCAGACCGCGCCCAGCGACTGCGCACCTCATGCGGTGGCCATATCAGCCGGATTGCTTCAACGCCACGCACGGCGCCGACCGTTTCAAGCACGGCGAAGAATTCTTAATTGATCGAGGCCTTCTGTCGGAACAACGCCTGCATCAGCGTGTTGCTCATGTCAGAACCCCTCTTCGACCAGCTCGGCAGCGCGGATCAGCGCACGCGCCTTGGCTTCGGTCTCCCTCCATTCGAGTTCAGGCACCGAATCGGCCACCACGCCGGCCGCCGCCTGCACATACAACACCTGGTCTTTGACGATGCCGGTGCGGATCGCAATCGCCACATCCATGTCGCCGGCAAAGCTCAGGTAACCGCAAGCTCCGCCGTAGATGCCGCGCTTCACCGGCTCGAGCTCGTCAATGATTTCCATCGCACGCACCTTCGGCGCGCCAGTGAGTGTGCCGGCCGGGAAGGTGGCGCGCAGCACATCAAGGCTGGTCATGCCGTCTTTGAGCAAGCCCTCGACGTTGCTGACGATGTGCATCACGTGCGAATAGCGCTCCACCATGAAGGCCTCGGTGACCTTCACGCTGCCGGTCTTCGCGATGCGGCCGATGTCGTTGCGAGCCAGGTCGATCAACATCACGTGTTCGGCGCGCTCTTTCGGGTCGGACTGAAGCTCGGCTTCGAGCGCCTTGTCGCTCTCGGGCGTGGCACCGCGCGGACGGGTGCCGGCCAGCGGGCGGATCGTCACCTTGTCACCTTCAGGCGTGTGCTCCTGGCGCACCAGAATTTCCGGCGACGCGCCGACGATCTGGAATTCGCCCATGTCATAGAAGTACATGTAGGGCGACGGGTTCAGCGAGCGCAGCGCGCGGTACAAGCTCAGCGGCGACTCGGTGTAGCGCTTGCGCAGGCGCTGGCCCACTTGCACCTGCATCATGTCGCCGGCGGCAATGTATTCCTTGGCCCGCAGCACCGCGGCGATGTAGGCATCCTTCGCAAACTCGCGCTCCACGCCATGCGAGGCGCCGCGTTTCACCGCCGGTGCGGTCACGCTGTACTTCAGCTTGTCGCCCAGCTCGGCCAGGCGGCGCTTGGCGTTGTGAAAGGCTTCAGGCTGACTCGGATCGGCGTAGACGATCAGGTACAGGCGGCCCGAGAGGTTGTCGATCACCGCCAGCTCTTCGCACTGCAGCAGCAAGATGTCGGGCGTGTCGATACCGCCGGTCTTGTTTGTCTTCGCGAGCTTCGGCTCGATGAACCGCACCGCGTCGTAGCCGAAGTAGCCCGCCAGGCCACCACAGAAGCGCGGCATGCCGGGGCGCAGCGCCACCTTGAAGCGTTTTTGATACTCGGCGATGAAGTCGAGCGGGTTGCCTTCGTTCACCTCGACGACCTGCCCGTTCGTCACGACCTCGGTCTTGAAGCCGGTGGCGCGCAACAGTGTGTGCGCCGGCAGGCCGATGAACGAGTAGCGGCCAAAACGCTCACCGCCGACGACCGATTCGAGCAGGAAGCTGTGTTTCCCACCGCCGCTCGCATAGGCGAGCTTGAGGTACAGCGACAAGGGTGTTTCGAGATCGGCAAACGCTTCGGCGATCAGCGGAATGCGGTTGTAGTCCTGCGAAGCCAGGCTCTTGAATTCGAGTTCGGTGATCACGGGTCAGGGCCCTCCAAAGCCCGGCGAGAACGTCTGCAACTCAAGTCGCAAAACACATTGCCCGCGTGATGATTTCATGTCGGTGCGTTTGGCCGGCGAGGCGCCAGCCAGGGGAGCCGAGGGTGGCACCGGCTCAATTCGAAACCGGCTCTGCCCGCAGCAAACTAAACCAGCGCCCGTGCGGCACGAAGCAGGCACCGCCCTGGCCAGGCTCTCCGGCCGTGCGACTCTTTGGTTTGTTTGCGCGTTGAAAACACGAAAGAAAGTGTAGCAGCGCGGCTACGCCAGCCGCGGCGGCGAGTACCTCTACATCGACTGGGTGCCGCCGCCCACGGTGTCGATCATCGTGCCGTCGAGATCGACGATCACCGCATGCACCGCACGGCCTTGAAACAGAACGGGGCTCAGATGAAATCTCCGGCTTACAGGCCTGCCCCAAGAAACATCAGGTGACCAGGTTAAGCGCACTTTACTTTGCGGATGTGCGCCACTCGGCCGGACTTGGAGTTGAATACTTTCTTAGCCCACGGAGACTCAACGATGAACATGATGGCCGATTGCGAAACCGAGCCCGGCGACCCGGCACCACCCCCGCCGACGGCACACTCGCACGCGTTGGTACCGGCCAGCGTGGCAGCCGCGTTCAGTGCCGTCCTCGCGGCTTGCGGAGGTGGGGGTGAAAGTGCCCCGGCCACTTCGCCAGCGCCAGCGCCGGCGCCCCCACCTGCCCCCGCCCCTGCCACACCCACTGCCGCCGACGCCTCCCGCTTTCTCGCTCAAGCCTCGATGGGCGCAAGCCGCGCCCAGATCACCCGAGTGCAGGCACTCGGTTACGCCGGCTGGCTCGACGAGCAGTTCGATTTGCCCGCTTCTGGCACCCGCTGGGACCTGCTCGTCGCCAGCGGCCGCACCGACATCAGCTTCAAGACCGGCGAATCCGGCTTTGATTCTGTGGCTTGGAACAAGCTTCTGAGCGGACCCGACACCCTGCGCCAGCGCATCACGCTCGCGCTCTCGGAAATCTTCGTCATCGCGATCGACGGCCTCGCCAACGGTGGCGGCTGGAAGCAGTTCGCCGCCGCGAGCTACCTCGACCTGCTCGAAGCAGGCGCCTTCGGAAACCACCGCTCGCTGTTGCAGCAAATTTCGCTCAGCGGCTCCATGGGCGTCTACCTCACCTACCGCGGCAGCGCCAAGGCAAACACCACCAGCGGCGCGCTGCCCGACGAGAACTACGCGCGCGAGTTGATGCAGCTGTTCACGATCGGCCTGCTGCAACTCAACCCCGACGGCACGCCCAAGCTCACCAGCGGCAAGACAAGCGAGACCTACGCGCTGGCCGACATCACTGGCCTGGCGCGCGTCTTCACCGGCTGGGAATTTGACTACGCCGGCCTGACCGGTTCGGCCGCCACGGCCACACCCGACTTCAAACGCCGGCCCATGGTGCAGGTGGCGAGCCGCTACGAAGCCGGGGCCAAGACCTTTCTCGGCCTGACGATTGCGCCGGGAGTCGACGCCACCAGCGCGCTCACCCAGGCGCTCGACAAGATCTTCGCCCACCCGAACACCGCACCCTTCTTCAGCCGCCAGCTGATTCAGCGCCTGGTCACCAGCAACCCAAGCCCAGCCTATGTGGCGCGCGTGGCGGCCGTTTTCAACAACAGCGCCGACACCGGCAACCTGCGTGCTGTGATCCGCGCTGTGCTGCTCGACGACGAAGCCCGCAACCCGGTCACCGCATCGAGCCCATCGTTTGGCAAGCTGCGCGAGCCGATGCTGCGCTTCGCCGGCTGGGCTCGCGCGTTCAACGTGGCCTCGCCAAGCGGCCAGTGGAACGTGGGCAATACCTCAGACCCGGCCAAAGGTCTGGCGCAAAGCCCGCTGCGCTCGCCATCGGTCTTCAACTTCTTTCGCCCCGGCTACGTGCCGCCCAACAGCCCGCTCGGCACCGCGGCGCTGGTGGCGCCAGAGTTCCAGATTGCCAACGAGTCGTCGGTGGTCGGCTGCATCAACTTCATGCAGCGCGCCGTGGCCGGCTCGCTTGGCGACCTCACGCCCGACTACTCGAGCCTGCTCGGCCTTGCCGACGATGCCCGAGCGCTGGTCGACGAGATCAACCTCGTGCTCGCGGCCAACCAGCTCGGCGCCACCACGGTGGCCACGCTCGCCGCTGCGCTGCAGAGCATGGCCAGCGGCACCGACACCGCGCGCCGCAACCGCATCAACGCCGCGCTCGTGCTGGTGCTCGCCGCGCCCGAGTTCATCGTCCAGAAATGAGGGCACCCACATGACCACCGAAACCTCACGCCGCGCTTTCCTGCAACGCGCTTCAGCCCTCTCGCTTGCTGGCGCCGCGGCGCCCTGGGCGCTGAACCTCGCCGCCATCGGCGAAGCCGCCGCCGCAACGGCCACTGACTACAAGGCACTGGTATGCGTGTTTCTCTACGGCGGAAACGACTACGGCAACACGCTGATTCCATACGACAGCGCACGTTACGCGGCCTACCAGGGCATGCGGCCAACGCTTGCCTATGCCAACAGCGCGCTCACGCCCACGCTGCTCGTTCCCACCACGAGCACAGGCGCCTTGCCCGCCGGCATGCAGTACGCGCTGGCGCCCGAACTCGCTGCCCTGTCGCCCATCTGGAACGCCAGCCGCATGAGCGTGATGCTCAACGTGGGCACGCTGGTGCAACCCACAACCAAAGCGCAATACACCGCGAAGTCGGTGCCCTTGCCGCCCAAGCTCTTCTCTCACAACGACCAGCAATCGGTCTGGCAATCGTCGTCACCCGAGGGCGCCACCTCGGGCTGGGGTGGGCGCATGGGCGACCTGTTTGAAGCGGGAAACGGCAACGCCACCTTCACCTGCGTGAACGTGTCGGGCAACGCTGTCTACCTCTCTGGCCACAGCGCGGTGCAGTACCAAGTGTCGTCGAGCGGCCCGGTCGCGCTGGCCGGCGTAAAGAACCCGCTGTTCGGCTCGGCGGCGTGTTCCACAGCATTGAAGAACCTCGTCACCGCACCGAGCGCGCACCTGCTTGAGAACGAGTACTCGCGCGTGATGTCACGCTCGCTGGCGGCCGGTGACCAACTCACGGTCGCGCTGGCGGGCGGCCCCACCATCACCACCGTGTTCCCCACCGGCAACGGTTTGGCTGACCAGCTCAAGCTGGTGGCCCGCATGATCAGCACCGCGAGCGAAGTGGGTGCCAAGCGACAGGTTTTCTTCGTTGCGCTGGGCGGCTTCGACACGCACGACGGCCTGGCCGCCGTGCACCCCGGCCTGCTCACCAGCGTGGCGGGCGCGATGAGCGCGTTCTACGCCGCCACCGTTGAGCTGGGCGTGGCGAGCCGCGTCACCACCTTCACCGCCTCCGATTTCGGCCGCACCCTCACCGCCAACGACGGCTCCGACCACGGCTGGGGCAGCATGCACTTCATGCTCGGGGGCGCCGTGAACGGCGGGCGCTACTACGGCGCGCCACCGGCAGTGGCCAACGACGGCCCCGACGACGTCGGCCAGGGCCGCCTTCTGCCCAACACCTCGGTTGACCAGTACGCCGCCACACTCGGCAAGTGGTTCGGCATCAGCGACACCGATCTGCTGACAATTTTGCCCAACCTCGCGAACTGGAACGCGTCACAACGCAACCTGGGCTTCGTGTAGCGCTCAAGTTCGCGGCGAGTTGTCCGAATAAAAGGGTCAAGCGTTCACCGACGGGGTGGACGGCCCTTTTTGAAGAGGAACCCTCCAATGAACACCAGCGTCGCCAGACTTCCGGCCATACCCGGCACCACCATGCCAACCCGGCCCGCCGGCAGCTCGGCCACGGGCTTCTTCGAGCACCACGGGGCCTGGGCTCCCGGTGTGCGTTTGTTCCGACTTTTGAGCTTTCGCTCCAAGGCCTGGATCATCTGCGCCGTCTTGACCTTGCCGGTCATGCTGCTGGCATGGAACTTCTTGAACGACAAGGGCGCCGCGATCGAGTTCTCGGCCAAGGAACGCGACGGCGTGGCCTACCTGCGCGAAGCGGTTCCGCTCGTCAGGCTCGGTCAGGCCTACCGGCTGCGTGCACTTTTGGCAAACGGCGCGGCCACGAGCGAGCTGGGCGAAGCGCGCAAGGCGCTCGAAGCACAGATGGTCAAGGTCGATGCGGCCGAGCAGAAGATGGGCGCCGATCTCGGCACCGCGAAGGCACTGGCGGCCGTGAAGGCCGCGGCCTTGGCCGCCGCCAGCGCGCCCGCCGATTCGGTGTTGGACGCCCACACGGCCCACATCGACACCATGATGGCGCTGATCACCCAAGCCACCGACGGTTCGAACCTCACGCTCGACCCCGACCTCGACAGCTACTACCTGATGGACGGCTCGCTCGGCGCCTTGCCGGTGCTGGTCGAGTCAGCCGCCAGGTTGCGAGGCACCGCCTCGGCCCTTGCTGCCTCAGGCAAGCCCGCCGGCGAAAGCCAGCAGCGCCTCATCACCTCGTCGGCCGTGGCGGTCGAGTTGTTTGAAGCACGTGTCGGCGCTGCGCTCGACAAGGTGTACGGCGCACACCCCGACTACAAGGCCAGCTTCAATTCAGACGGCCTGCTGCCGCAGTTGCGCGCGTTTCGCGAGTTGGCCGTGTCGGGCAAGGCCGATGCCGCAACGATCATCGCCCGCGGCAACGCCGTGGTCGACGGCATGTCAGCGCTCCAAGGCGAGATGATCGACAAGCTCGACTTGCTGCTGCAGGCGCGCATCGACGGCATGACACGCCACCGCAACCTAACCATGTTGGCGGTCGCTATCTCACTGCTGGTCGGCGCCTACCTGTTTTATTCCTTCTACCTCGTCACGCAGGGCGGGCTGAACGAAGTCCAGCGCCACCTGCTGGCCATGACCGACGGCGACCTGACGACCAGCCCCAACCCTTGGGGATCAGACGAAGCCGCGGTTCTGATGCTTTCGCTGCGCGACATGCAAGCTTCGCTGCGCAACATCGTGAGCAGCGTGCGCGGCTCGTCGGAATTGATCGTTCACTCCAGCACCGAGATCGCTTCGGCATCGATGGACCTGTCGGCCCGCACCGAGGAGACGGCCTCGAACCTGGAGAAAAGCGCCGCGTCGATGGAAGAGATTTCATCGACTGTCAAGCACACCGCCGACAGCGTGCAGCAGGCCGCACAAGTGGCGTCAGGCAACTCGCTTTGCGCGGCGCGCGGCGGCGCAGTGATCAAGGAAGTGGTCAGCACGATGCAGGACATCAACGCCTCGTCGAAGAAGATCTCCGACATCATCGGCACCATCGACGGCATCGCTTTTCAGACCAACATCCTCGCGCTCAACGCGGCGGTGGAAGCAGCCCGAGCCGGCGAGCAGGGCCGCGGTTTCGCGGTGGTGGCCAGCGAAGTGCGTAGCCTGGCGCAGCGCAGTGCACAGGCCGCGCGCGAGATCAAGACGCTGATCACGAGCAGCGTAGAGAAAGTCGAGTCGGGCGCACGCGCCGTGAAGGGCGCCGGAGACACGATGCACGAGCTGGTCAGCACCGCCGAGCGCATGAACGGCCTGCTGTCGGAAATCTCAACCGCGTCCTCGGAGCAGAGCAGCGGCGTGGCGCAGGTTGGCGCCTCCGTGCACCAGCTGGACCAAATGACGCAGCAAAACGCGGCCCTGGTCGAACAGACTGCGGCAGCGGCCTCAAGCCTGCGCGACCAAGCGCTGAACCTGGCGACAGAGGTTGCCCGCTTCCGTTTGCCCGCTGACCGCTGATCGCTGATCGCTGATCGCTGATCGCCGGCCACCCACCATCGAGGGCGCCGTGCATGGCTCCGGCAGGGTTCAGTGGGGGTGGGCGGCGGCCTCGCCTTCGCACAACGCCATGAACGGCTCGCGCACCACCTGCAGCGTCACGTGGCCAATCTTGAAACGCTCGTGCAGCAAGCGGGTGGCCGATTCGAAGAACGCGTCGTCGGGGTGGCCTGCCGGCGCCACGAGGTGGGCGGTCAACACCACGTCGCTGGTGCCCGTGGCCCACACATGCAGGTCGTGCACACGTTCCACGCCGGGCAGATTTTCGAGTGCGCCGCGCACGGCGGCCAGATCGATATGCTCGGGCACGCCGTCAAACATCAGGTGCAATGACCGGCGGAACAACTGCCAAGTGCCAACCACGATCACGAGCGCAATCACGAGACTCGCCAAAGGGTCGAGCCATGCCCAGCCGAACCAGAGCGACAAGCCGCCGGCCAGCACCACGCCGGCCGAGACCAGCGCGTCGGCGGCCATGTGCACGAACGCCCCCTGGATGTTCAGGTCGTGTTCGCGCCCCCGCATGAACAGCAGCGCCGTGCCCAGGTTGACGAAGATGCCCACGCCTGCGACCACCATCACCGCGTAACCTTGCGTCAGCTCGGGTGCGCTCAGGCGACCCAGGGCTTCCCAGGCGAGCGAGCCCATCGCCACTAGAAGCAACAGGGCATTGGCGAACGCCGCCAGGATCGACGCGCGTTTGAAGCCGTAGGTGTAGCGGGCGCCCGGCCGCACACGGCCAGCAAGTGCACCACCCCAGGCAAGCACCAGCCCGGCCACGTCGCCAAGGTTGTGGCCGGCATCGGCCAGCAAGGCCAGCGAATTCACCTTCCAGCCGAAATACGCCTCGACGGCGACGAACACGATGTTCAGCGTGATGCCGATGGCGAACGCGCGGTCGAAACTCGCCGGGGCGTGGTGATGCGCGTGGCCGTGATCTTGGTTGTGGTTATGGTCAGCGTGATGATCGTGGCCGTGACCGTGGCCAGCGCTGCCATGGTTTGAATGAGGTGCAGGCATGCCCGCAGTGTGCCGCAGCCGGACCCCCGCCGAGCGCTCCCGCGGGTTCAGCCGCAATCTCGGCACGAGAGCCAGCGAACGCCGAGCCACTCGACGAGATGCTTCACCCCAAATCCCCGAATACGCCCGACGCCAAACTTGGGGCCTGGCGGCGGCCCAGAATACGGTCAAACACTGCCTGTAAGACACCGCTCCCGCCGCTCGACCTAACCCAGTCAAATTCGGAGGCAGATGATGGTCAGCTTCAAACCTTTTCACAGCGGGGCCATCGTGCTCGCGACATTGGTGTTCGCCCTGCTGTCGTTGTTGGCCGTACCGGCGCACGCCGGCAGCGTGGTTTACGGCGCCAGCAAGGGCCCCGCGATCAGTGGCTTCGATGCGGTGGCCTACTTCACCGAAGGCGCGCCGAAAGAAGGCGACCCGCGCTACACGCATGAATGGAACGGCGCCACCTGGCGCTTCGCTTCGGCCGAGAACCGCGAGCTCTTCAAGGCCGATCCCGAGCGCTACGCGCCGCAGTACGGCGGCTACTGCGCTTTTGCCATGTCGAGCGGTGGTTTTTCGGCGGGCGACGCCAAACGCTGGCGCATCGAGGGCGGCAAGCTCTACCTCAACGCCAACATCTTCGCGCAGGCATTGTGGGAGAACAACGTGCCCGGCCGCGTGCGCGACGCCGACGGCCACTGGCCAGCCAAGAAAGCCGAACTCGAGGCCAGGCCGTGACGCCAGCAGCCGCGCTGTGCTTTGCGCGCGCGCGGCCGACGCCCCCTGCCGAAGTCATCGACACGAGCGGCTTGCCTGATGACGTGGCGCTCGCGCTGGCGCAGGCGCTGCCTTTTTTGCGATGCGGGGAAGAGTCGGCCGTTCATGCCTTCGGCCGGCGCCTGATGCGCTCGGCCGACCCCGCCGAACAACTCACGCTGGCCAACATCACTGCCGACGAACAACGCCACGCCAACTGGTTGGCTGCACTGGCCGCCGTGTTGCCGGCGCCGCGCGGCGGGCTCGACTCCGAGTCCGCCGCGCGCTTCTTTCGCGGCCTGCTGACGCGCGACAAGGCGCTGCACTTCGCGCGCATTGCGGCGCTCGACCTCGCGGTATGCGCCTTGCTTCACCCACTGGTCGGCCGCCGCAGTGTGCTGGCGGGCGCTCCGCAAGTCGTCGACGGCCTGCGCTCGATCCGGCGCGACGAAGCGCGCCACGTGCGCGTGGCACGGCGCTGTGCACAGCGGCTGGGTTGGAGCGCCAGCGCGCAGCAAACTCTCGACCGCACGATGCGCGACGAGCTCTCGGCCTTGCTCGCGCCAGTGCGCGGCAGCCTGTTGCGGCTCGGCATGGTTGGCTTCAGCGTGGCCGCGGATGCCTGAGCGCGCAGCGCACGCCCGGGTTGCATCTGGCCAGGTGCGCTTGCTCGGGTTGGGGCTGGCGCTGCCCGGGGAGCCGGTGCCCACGGACGTGCTGTGCGCGACCATCGAAGCGCGCTTCGGTGTGCCGGCAAGGCGCATCGGCCGGCGGCTCTCGCCACACTTGCGGGTTGAAACGCGCCACCTGTGTCGCAACTTCAACGCCGCGATCGAAGCGCCGCGCCCCGGCCATCGCAACCCCGAACTCGCAGCCAGTGCGCTGAGGCACGCTCTCGACGCCGCGAAGCTGCAAGCGACCGACCTGGACTACCTGCTGACGCACACCGCCACACCTGCACGGGCGCTGCCCAGCGGCTCTGCCGAAGTGGCGGCGCTCGTGGGCACACGTTGCGCCCACGCCGAGTTTCGACAGGCCTGCACTGGCTTTGCCAATGCCCTGCAGTTCGCTTTCGCGCTGTTGCGCGAGCCGGGCGCGCGGCCGGTCGCCATCGTCGGCAGCGAAACCGGCTCGGTGTATTTCGACCCCAGCCGGCTCGCTTGCGGATCGGAGCAGTGGGTCAACCTGCTGCAAATGGGCGACGGCGCCGCTGCCGTGATCCTTGGCCCCGACGACGCTCACCCTGGGCCGCGCATCGAATCCGCCTACTTCGGCCAAATGAGCCACGCACCCGCCGCGGGCTTGAGCTTGGACGGCGGCGGCTCAGACCACTGCGCGCCGACCGGTGGCGTCCTCACCTTCGAACACGACCACGACGCCGTCGCGCAGCACGGCCCAGCCTTGTTCGAAGCAGGCCGCGACACCTTGCTGCGCCATGGCCATTCTTTCGCCGGCGCAGCGCGCGTGGTGCCGCACCAGGCCAGCGGTGCGGTCGCTGCCTGGTTCTCCCAACACTTCAACGTGCCGCTGGACAAGCTGTGCGACCACGGCCGGCAGGTCGGCAACCTCGGCAGCGCCAGCATCTGGGCCGCGTTGAACGACGTGTTCCCAAGCCTCGCGCCCGGTGATCGCGCGCTGTTCCTCGGCGCCGAAGCTACGCAGTACAGCTTCGGCGGTTTTGTGCTGACACGCTGAAGCCCAAGTGCGATGGCGTCTCCCGACACGATCCGCTTCGACAACGTCGGCCTGCAGTTTGGCGCGGTCACTGCTTTGGCCGGAGTCAGCATCAGCGTGCGCAGCGGCAGCGTCTGTGCGCTCTGCGGCCCGAATGGAGCTGGCAAGAGCAGCGCAATCCGCCTCGTTTGCGGCCTGCAGCGGCCGAGCACCGGGCGCGGCGAGGTGCTGGGCGAGCGGCTTTCTGCCCGGCCGGCGCGGCGCCGCTCGCAGATCGGCTACATGGCACAGCACACCGTGTTGTACGACGAGCTGACGGTGCTCGAGAACCTCGGCTTTCGCGCCGCCGTGATGGGGATCGCACGGCACCGCGAGCGCGCCCACGAAGCCTTGCTTGAACACCAACTCGACGCGGTGCGCGCCCAGCGTGTCGGCAAGCTCTCGGGCGGCTGGCGCCAGCGTGTCGCCTTCTGTGTCGCGCAACTCGCGCGGCCGCGGCTGCTGTTGCTCGACGAACCGACGGCCGGGCTCGACACCGAGGCGCGCGCCGATCTCTGGGCCAAGCTGCGCACGGCGGCGGCGGCGGGCGTGACCGTGCTCGTCAGCACCCACGACGCCGCCGAAGCCGCGCTGTGCGACACGCTGATCGTGCTCGAGCGCGGCCGCGTCGTGTTCTGCGGTGCTCCCGACGCGCACTGGCCGGCCCACGTGCTGAGCGCGCTGCGCGCCACGGCGGCCATCGGCATGACGACGCGGTGACGCCAATGCGAACCTTCTGGCGCATCGTGCTGGCGATCGGAGCCAAGGAGCTGCGCCAAATCGTGCGCGACCGACTCACCGCGGCCTTGCTCGTGGGCGTACCGCTCGCGCAGATTTTGCTGTTCGGCTATGCAATCAACCTCGCGCCGCGCGAATGGCCCACGGCCTGGGTCAGCGCTGCCACGCCCGACCCGCTCGCGTTGCGGGCACGAGAGCTGATTGAACGCGAGCACTGGTTCCGCATCACGCGCCAGACGACCAACACGGCCCAAGCGACGGCGTGGATGCAACGCGGAGAAGTCAGCTTCATCGTCGTCTGGCCCGACGACACCGCCGCGCGTGTGCTGCGCGACGAGAAGCCCGAGTTGCTGGTGATCGCCGATCTGTCCGACCCGTTTGCTGCCGCTGCGCTGAGCGCGATAGAGCGCCGCATCGCCGCGGCCCCAGGCGCCTCGAACGAGACAGCTGGCCTGCCCATCAGGCTGCACATCGACATCCGCAACGCACCCCGCCTCGGCGCAGGCGAGTACCTCGTACCAGCGCTTGCCGGCGTGATCCTGACGCTGACGCTGACCTTGCTCGCGGCACTGTCCGTTGTTCGCGAAGTCGAGCGCGGCACATGGCACGGCCTGCTCACCACACCGGCAAGTGCCCTGGCCATCGTGCTCGGCAAGCTGCTGCCCTACTTGGGCCTGGGCAGCGTTCTGTTCGTGGCACTCATCACGCTTGCGCACGCGCTGTTCGGCACCTCGTTCGGCGACCCGGCGCTGTGGCTGGCGGCGGTCTTGTTCATGGCGGCCAACCTCGGGCTCGGCCTGGTGCTGTCGTTCATCGCCCGCACCCAGATGCAGGCGATGCAGATGGGCATCTTCTTCTACCTCCCGTCGATCCTGTTGTCGGGTTTCATGTTCCCGTTCCACGCCATGCCAGCGTGGGCTCGTGCCATTGGCGAGGCGCTGCCGCTGACGCACTTTCTGCGCTGCCTGCGCGCGAGCCTGGTGCGCGGCGCCGACACGGCCACCGTGCTCTCGCTCGCATGGCCGATCGCGGTGTTCGCATTGCTCGCGCTCGGTGCTGCGCTGCTGTTCTCGCACCGGCGCGCCTGAGCGCTCTTGCCCGACAATCTTGGGTCGCCGCCTCGACCCACCATGCTCAGAATCACCGAACTTCGTTTGCCGCTGAACCACGACGAAGCGGCCCTGCGCCCTGCCATCGTCAGCCGCCTGGGCATTGCCGGCGAAGCGCTGAAGGGCTTCAGCGTCTTCAAGCGCAGCTACGATGCGCGCAAGAAAAGCGCGGTTCAACTGATCTACACCGTCGACTGCGACGTGGCCGACGAAGCCAGCGTGCTCCAGCGGCTCGACGGCCAGCCGCACATCCGGCCCGCACCCGACACCAGCTACCACTTCATCGGTCACGCCCGCGCCGGCGGAATCAGCGAGGCACGCCCGCTGGTCGTGGGCTTCGGGCCGTGCGGCATCTTCGCCGCGTTGGTCCTGGCGCAGATGGGCTTGCGGCCAATCGTGCTTGAGCGTGGCAAGCCGGTGCGCGAACGCACCAAAGACACCTGGGGCCTGTGGCGCAAAAACGTGCTGAACCCAGAATCGAACGTGCAGTTTGGCGAAGGCGGCGCCGGCACGTTTTCAGACGGCAAGCTGTGGAGCCAGATCAGCGACCCACGCCACCTCACACGCAAGGTGCTCTCAGAGTTCGTGAAGGCCGGCGCGCCCGAAGAAATTCTCTTCGTGGCCAAGCCGCACATCGGCACCTTCAGGCTTGTTGGGGTGGTCGAGAAAATGCGGGCAGAGATCGAATCGCTCGGTGGCGAAGTGCGCTTCGAGCAGCGCGTGACCGACGTGCTGATCGAGGCCGGCCACATCCGCGGCGTGACCCTGGCAAGCGGCGAGCAGATCAACGCCGACCACGTGGTGCTGGCACTCGGCCACAGCGCCCGCGACACCTTCGCGGTGCTGCACGAGCGTGGCGTTTTCATGGAGCCCAAGCCGTTCTCGATTGGCTTTCGCATCGAGCACCCGCAAAGCATCATCGACGTCGCGCGCTTCGGGCAAAACGCGGGCAACCCGATCCTTGGCGCCGCCGACTACAAGCTGGTTCACCACGCAAAGAACGGGCGCTCGGTCTACAGCTTCTGCATGTGCCCGGGCGGCACGGTGGTGGCCGCAACCTCCGAGGAAGGCCGTGTGGTCACCAACGGCATGAGCCAATATTCGCGCAACGAACGCAACGCGAATGCCGGCATCGTCGTCGGCATCGCGCCGCAAGACTACCGGCAAGACGGCAAGCTAGACGGGCCAGTGAACCCCCTCGATGGCATGGCCTTCCAGCGCATCTGGGAATCGCGCGCCTTCGAACTCGGTGGCGGCAACTACGAGGCGCCGGGGCAACTCGTGGGCGACTTCATCAAGGGGCAGACATCAACAGCGGTCGGCAATGTGTTGCCGTCGTACAAGCCGGGCGTGCGGCTCACCGACATCGGCGCGCCCGGCCGCGCCGCCTTGCCCGACTACGCGATTGCGGCCGTGCGCGAAGCACTGCCCGCGTTCGAGCGCCAGATCAAGGGCTTCTCGATGCCCGACGCCATGCTCACCGGCGTTGAGACGCGCACCTCCTCGCCGCTGCGCATCACACGTGGCCGCGACCACCAGAGTCTGAACGTCAAGGGCCTCTACCCGGCCGGCGAAGGTGCAGGTTATGCGGGCGGCATCATGTCGGCCGGGGTCGACGGCATTGAGGTGGCCGAAGCGCTCGCGCGCTCGATGCTCGGCCTCGAAGCCGATGTGCCATGACTCAAGCCAAGGCCTGCGGGCGAATGCGCAGCGCCCCAGTCCTTCAAGCGCACGCCGCCATCACCTGCGCCACTGCCGCGGTCAGCTTTTTGCCGTAGGGGACGTGCAGGAACTCGTTCGGGCCGTGGGCGTTGCTCTTCGGCCCGAGCACGCCGCAGACCATCATCTGCGCGGCCGGGAAGCTCTTTTGCAGCAGGCTCATCAGCGGGATCGTGCCACCCTGGCCGATGTAGCCGCAGGGCGCGCCGAACTGCGCTTGCGATGCCCTGTTGAGCGCAGCTTCCAGCCACGGCGACAGGCTCGGCGCGTTCCAGCCGGTGGCGCCCAACGCCCCGGCGCGGCCATCGGGTTCGAACGTGACCTTCGCGTTGTAGGGAGCGTTGTCTTCTAGCAGCGCCTTCAGCTTGATCGCCGCTTCATTGCCTTCGATCAGCGGCGGCAGGCGCAGGCTCAGCTTGAACGCGGTGTAGGGGCGCAGCACGTTGCCGGCGTTCTTCAGTTCAGGGAAACCGTCGGCGCCGGTCACGCTCAGCGTCGGCTTCCAGGTCCGGTTGAGCAGCGCCTGCAGCGGGTCGGTGGTGGTCGGCAGCGTCGGGCCACCGTCGGCACCACAGGCCCATGGGAAACGCTTCCACACTTCGTTGCCGAGGATCTGCGCAGTGGCCCGCGTCTGCTCAACTCGGTCGGCCGGAATCTCGCAGTGAAAACTCTGCGGCAGCAGCTCGCCCGTCTTGCTGTCTTCGAGCCGGTCAAGCACCTGGCGCAAGATGCGAAAGCTCGACGGCACGAGGCCGCTCGAATCGCCCGAGTGCACACCTTCGGTCAAGATCTCGACCTTGAGCACGCCGCTGACCATGCCGCGCAGGCTGGTCGTTAGCCAGAGCTGGTCGTAGTTGCCAGCGCCACTGTCCAGGCACACCACCAGACTCACATTGCCCAGGCGTGGTTTAAGTGCGTCGATATAAGCCGGCAGGTCGAACGAGCCACTCTCTTCGCAGCTTTCGATGATGCCAACGCAGCGCGGCCGCGGGATGCCGAGCTTGTCGAGCGCCATGATCGCGGTGAGCGATGCATAGACGGCATAACCGTCGTCGGCACCGCCGCGGCCGTAGAGCAGGCCGTCCACATACTTCGGCGTCCACGGCCCAAGGTCGTTGCGCCAGCCGTTGAACTCCGGCTGTTTGTCGAGGTGGCCGTAGAGGCAGATCGTGTCGGTGCTGCCGGGCTTTGTGGCCGGCACCTCGAAGAAGATCACCGGCGTGCGGCCTTCAATGCGGACCACTTGGAGCGTCAGGCCCGCGACCTTCTTGCTTTCGACCCAAGCCGCCGCATCACAGATCACTTTTTCGATGTGGCCATTGGCGGCCCAGTCGGCATCGAACATCGGGCTTTTGGCCGGGATGGTGATGTAGCTGGTGACCCGCGGGACGATCTCTTCGTCCCAGGTCTTGGCGGCGAAGCTGGCCAGGGCGCTGGCTTCGTCGGGTTGAACAGGCAGCAGCGGGTCGCGGGCGTTCATGGGCTTGCTCTCTTTTGATCGAACCGGGAGACCAGTTTAAGACTTCGGGTTGTGGACGTGCTTGTCAGCGCTTGCCTTGCCGAGCCAGCCAGTCGCCGAGTACAGCGAACACCTCGGCCCGCTCGGGCTCGTTGAAGATTTCGTGCCGCATCTGCTTGAACTCGTGCACGGTGAGCAACGCCGCGGGCGCTGCAGCGGCCAACGCGCAGCTGCCGGCGGGCGAGACGCAGCGGTCGCTTCCGGCAAAGAGCAGCAGCGCTGGCACCGGCCATGCTGGCGCATTGGCGAGCACCCATTCGCCCGCGTCGACGATGAAGCGCGCCAGCCGCGGCGTGATGCGGTCATGCACCAGGGGATCGGCCAAGTAGGCAGCGACCACCGCGGCATCACGCGAGAGCCAAGCCGGCTTCAGGCCGTTGCTTACTGCCAGGTTGGGCGCCAGCGGGCACATCACCGAGAGCAGCATCTTTTGCCATGCGGTGGTGCCAGCATCGATCGCGGGCGACGACAGCACCACGGAATCAACCGGCCGCGCCCAAGCCGGTGCGCCGGGCGAGCAAGCCCCCGCAACAAAACGAGCGGCGAGCAGCCCGCCCATGCTGTGCCCAAGCAAGACCAACGAGCCGGCATGTTTGACGCGCACGGCATCGATCACCAAAGCGAGGTCGCTCAGCAGGTCATCGCTGTCGTGCAGCGCGCCGCGCGCGCCTTCGCTGGCGCCGTGGCCACGGTGGTCATAACCCACCGCCGACCAGCCCCAGGCATTGAGTTTTGCCGCCACAAAGTTGTAGCGGCCGATGTGTTCACCCAAGCCGTGCACGATCAACACCGTGCCGTGCGCGTTGTTCACGGGCCATTCGCGAACGTGGAGCTGCAGGCCATCGGCGGTGGTGAGGGTTGGGCGCATCGGCCGAAGTGTATGGACAGGCAACGGAGTCCACCGTTAAAACGGTTTTCCCCCTGGTAGTTTCTGGCCCGCTTGCGGCACAAGCGAGCACGGCACTTTCCACACCATTCGTCATTCGCCATCTGCCCATGAACGACTTCTTCACGCTGACATCCAACGCCGGAGTGGCCCACCTGCAGCTCAACCGGCCCGAGCGCCTGAACACCCTGGCGCCGCCCTTTTTCCCTGCGCTGCGCGACGCGGTGCGTGCGCTTTAAGAGGTGAACGACACACGCGCGCTCGTGATCTCGTCAACCGGCAAGCACTTCTGTGCCGGCATGGCGCTCGATGTGTTTGGCGGCGGCAACGCGCTGCTCTCCACCGGCACGGCGCGCGCCCGGCTGAACTTTCAGGGCACGCTGCGCAGACTGATCAAGGCGGCATCAAGGCGGTTGCTGCGAATGGGCCGGTCTCGCTGCGCGCTCACACCGATGAGCTGATGATCCCCGCGGACAAAGGCGTGAGCACCGGCTCGGTCAATGGCAAGATCCGCAGCGATGCGAGGTCGAAGATTTTGTTGATCGCCGGGCAGAGCTCGTTTAAACCTGATGCCCGCAAGTGGAGTCGCCTGGACGGAGCCGACAATCCCCACAAGTTGTCGCTGCAACCCGGCGACCCCGATTTTGACAAGCTCATCGAGAAGAACCGGAGTACCCGCCAATGAGTGTTGAGGCCAAGCGCATTGCCTTGGATGTTGCCGACTGGATGTGGGGCACCGTTCAGGGCGCGTTCAATGACAAGCTGGATCTGAGCCAGATCGTCACCGACGCCGTCATCGGCATGATCCCCATCGTGGGTGACGTGACGGCGGCGCGCGATCTCGTGGCCATCTCGATCGGGCTGGCCGGCGACGAGAAGAAGCGCGAGGACCGAATGCAGTGGGTGTTGCTGGTGATCTTCGTGTTTGCA